>NZ_CAMSEL010000011.1:0-245650 GCF_947057495.1 Citrobacter sp. Marseille-Q5395
GTGTAAATTTATTGTTAATCCGCTCACAAAACATTCACTTCTGTTTGCCAAACCTTTCCACAAAGCATAAAAGATAATCGTTAACATATTAATGAATTTTCTTTGATTCCTGAATCCATACCAGAGGAGTGGTAAATGAAAGGTACCATCTTCGCCGTAGCCCTTAACCATCGCAGCCAGCTTGATGCCTGGCGCAATGCGTTTCAGCAGGCTCCCTACAAAACGCTGCCGAAGACCCCGGTCTGGTTTATCAAACCGCGCAACACCGTTATCGGTAACGGCGAGACCATCCCCTACCCGAAGGATGAAACAGTACAGAGCGGTGCGACCGTGGCGCTGATTGTCGGCAAAACCGCCCACAAAGTAGCCACAGAAGAAGCTGCTGCTTATATTGCAGGATACGCGCTGGCTAATGACGTCAGCCTGCCGGAAGAGAGCTTCTATCGCCCGGCAATTAAAGCCAAATGCCGCGATGGTTTCTGTCCGATTGGCGCTCTCGCTACGCCGAGTAACGTCGATGAACTGACCATCATCACTGAAATCAACGGTCGCGAAGCAGATAGCTGGAACACCGCAGACCTCCAGCGCTCCTCTGCCGAGCTACTGAGCGCCCTGAGCGAATTCGCCACCCTTAAACCCGGCGACGCTATTCTGATCGGGACCCCGCACAACCGCGTAACGCTGAGACCCGGCGATCGCGTACGCATTCTCGCCGAAGGCTTCCCGACGCTGGAAAACCCGGTGGTTGCTGAAGGAGAGCTGGCATGAAACAAGCACGTATTGAGTGGCAGGGACAACATCACGATGTTCAGGTTGATGAACGCGGCCAGGTACAGTTAGAGAACGGCAAGCTGCTAAATGAGGGCGAATTCCGCTGGCTCCCCCCCGCCGACGGCACGCTGTTCGCGCTGGGTCTGAACTACGCCGATCACGCCAGCGAGCTGGAGTTTAAGCCACCAACCGAACCATTGGTGTTTATCAAAGCGCCAAACACCTTTATCGGCCACCAGCAGGAGTCGGTGCGCCCGGATAACGTCGAGTACATGCACTACGAGGCTGAACTGGTCGTGGTGATCGGCAAAACCGCGCGTAAAGTCAGTGAAGCCGACGCCATGGAGTACGTCGCCGGATACACCGTATGCAATGACTACGCCATCCGCGACTATCTGGAAAACTACTATCGCCCCAATTTACGGGTAAAAAGCCGCGATACCCTGACGCCGATAGGTCCCTGGATCGTCGATAAAGCGGATATTCCAGACCCACATAATCTGGCACTGCGCACCTGGGTCAACGGTGAACTGCGCCAGCAAGGCACCACCGCCGATCTGATCTTCAGCATTCCATTTCTGATCGCTTACCTGAGCGAGTTTATGACCCTGCAACCTGGCGACATGATCGCTACCGGCACCCCGAAAGGGCTGTCGGACGTAGTACCGGGTGATGAAGTGATCGTCGAAGTGGAGGGCGTCGGCCACCTGGTCAACCACATCATCAGCCAGCAGACATATGAGGAGAAGCTGTCATGAAAAAGATTAACCACTGGATCAACGGCAAAAATGTCGCGGCCACCGAATATTTCCACACCACTAACCCGGCGACCGGCGAGGTGCTGGCGGAAGTGGCCTCCGGCGGTGCAGACGAGGTGAATCAGGCAGTTGCGGCGGCAAAAGAGGCATTTCCGAAATGGGCCAACCTGCCGATGAAAGAGCGTGCGCGTCTGATGCGTCGTCTGGGCGATCTGATCGACCAGAACGTGCCGGAGATCGCTGCCATGGAAACCGCCGATACCGGTTTGCCCATCCACCAGACCAAAAACGTACTGATCCCGCGGGCGTCGCATAACTTCGAGTTCTTCGCCGAAGTATGCCAGCAGATGAACGGCAAGACCTATCCGGTCGACGACAAGATGCTGAACTACACGCTCGTGCAACCGGTCGGCGTCTGCGCGCTGGTGTCACCCTGGAACGTGCCGTTTATGACTGCCACCTGGAAGGTCGCGCCGTGCCTGGCGCTAGGCAATACCGCAGTGCTGAAGATGTCTGAGTTATCACCGCTGACCGCTGACCGCCTGGGCGAGTTGGCGCTGGAAGCCGGTATTCCGGCGGGCGTACTGAACGTGGTTCAGGGCTATGGTGCAACGGCGGGCGATGCGCTGGTTCGCCACCACGACGTACGCGCGGTGTCGTTTACCGGCGGAACCGCCACCGGCCGCAATATCATGAAAAACGCCGGGCTGAAAAAATATTCCATGGAATTGGGTGGGAAATCGCCGGTGCTGATTTTTGAAGATGCTGATATTGAGCGTGCACTCGACGCCGCACTGTTCACTATCTTCTCGATCAACGGTGAACGCTGCACCGCTGGCTCGCGTATCTTCATTCAGCAGAGCATCTACTCCGAGTTCGTTAAACGCTTTGCCGAACGCGCAAGACGTCTGCGCGTCGGCGACCCGAACGATCCGAACACCCAGGTGGGCGCACTGATTAGCCAGCAGCACTGGGAGAAAGTCTCCGGCTATATCCGCCTTGGTATTGAAGAAGGGGCGACCCTGCTGGCAGGAGGCCCGGATAAACCCACTGACCTGCCTGCACATCTGAAAAACGGCAACTTCCTGCGACCAACTGTGCTAGCGGACGTCGACAACCGCATGCGCGTGGCACAGGAAGAGATTTTTGGCCCGGTAGCCTGTCTGCTGCCGTTTAAAGACGAGGCGGACGGTCTGCGCCTGGCCAACGATGTGGAGTACGGCCTCGCCTCTTATATCTGGACCCAGGACGTCAGCAAAGTGCTGCGTCTGGCACGCGGCATCGAAACCGGAATGGTGTTCGTCAACACCCAGAACGTCCGCGACCTGCGTCAGCCGTTTGGCGGCGTGAAGGCTTCCGGCACCGGCCGCGAAGGCGGCGAATATAGCTTTGAAGTGTTCGCTGAAATGAAAAACGTCTGCATCTCGATGGGCGACCATCCGATCCCAAAATGGGGAGTCTGATATGGGAAAGTTAGCATTAGCAGCAAAAATCACTCACGTGCCGTCAATGTATCTCTCTGAACTGCCGGGTAAAAACCACGGCTGCCGTCAGGGAGCTATCGATGGGCACAAAGAAATCGGCAAGCGGTGTCGTGAGCTGGGCGTCGATACAATCATCGTTTTTGATACCCACTGGCTGGTCAACAGCGCCTACCACATTAACTGTGCTGACCATTTTCAGGGCGTCTACACCAGTAACGAACTGCCGCATTTTATCCGCGACATGACTTACGATTACAACGGCAACCCGGCGTTGGGCCACCTTATCGCCGACGAAGCGGTCAAGCTCGGCGTGCGTGCCAAAGCGCACAACATCCCAAGCCTTAAGCTGGAGTACGGCACGCTGGTTCCGATGCGCTACATGAACAGTGATAAACATTTCAAAGTAGTGTCGATCTCCGCGTTCTGCACCGTCCACGATTTCGCCGACAGCCGCAAACTGGGCGAAGCCATTCTGAAAGCGATTGAGAAATATGACGGCACCGTGGCAGTTCTGGCCAGCGGCTCACTGTCACACCGCTTTATCGATGACCAGCGCGCCGAAGAAGGGATGAACAGCTATACCCGTGAGTTCGACCACCAGATGGACGAGCGCGTAATCAAGCTGTGGCGCGAGGGCAAATTCAAAGAGTTTTGCGACATGCTGCCGGAGTACGCCGACTACTGCTACGGCGAAGGCAATATGCACGACACGGTGATGCTGCTCGGTCTGCTGGGCTGGGACTGCTATGACGGCAAAGTAGAGTTTATTACCGAGTTATTCGCCAGCTCCGGTACCGGCCAGGTCAACGCCGTATTCCCACTGCCCGAACAGGCATAAGGAGGATTCAGAATGCCGCATTTTATCGCCGAATGTACCGATAACATCCGCGAACAGGCCAACTTACCGGGACTGTTCGGCAAAGTGAACGAAGCGCTGGCGGCGACCGGCATCTTTCCCATCGGCGGCATTCGCAGCCGCGCCATCTGGCTGGATACCTGGCAAATGGCAGACGGTCTGCATGATTACGCCTTTGTACACATGACGCTAAAAATCGGCTCCGGACGCAGCCTGGAAAGCCGTCAGGACGTGGGCGATATGTTGTTTACGCTGATTAAGGCCCATTTCGCCACGCTGATGGAGAGCCGCTACCTGGCGCTGTCGTTTGAAATCAGCGAGCTGCACCCGACGCTGAATTACAAACAAAATAACGTACACGCATTGTTTAAATAGTACGCCTTTTCGCCCGGTGGGGCTGCGCTTACCGGGCCTGCAAAAGGCAAAAAAATACGAAGCAATATCAAACCGTAAGCCGGATAAGACACACCTGCGTCTTATCCGGCGCAGCAGCACCGAATGACGTAACAGGAAGCAATTATGCTTGATAAACATACCCATACTCTAATCGCCCAACGGCTAAACCAGGCGGAAAAACAGCGCGAACAGATCCGTGCTATCTCGCTGGATCACCCGACGATCACCATTGAAGACGCCTACGCTGTGCAGCGCGAATGGGTAAACATGAAAATCGCCGAAGGTCGCGTGCTGAAAGGACATAAAATCGGCCTGACTTCAAAAGCGATGCAGGCCAGCTCACAGATTAGCGAACCGGACTACGGCGCACTGCTGGATGATATGTTTTTCCACGACGGCAGCGATATTCCTACTGACCGCTTTATCGTCCCACGCATCGAAGTCGAACTGGCCTTCGTGCTGGCAAAACCATTGCGCGGGCCAAACTGCACCCTGTTCGACGTCTACAACGCTACCGACTATGTGATCCCTGCGCTGGAGCTGATCGACGCCCGCTGCCACAACATCGACCCGGAAACCCAGCGTCCACGCAAAGTCTTTGACACGATTTCCGATAACGCTGCCAACGCCGGGGTGATCCTCGGTGGTCGCCCCATTAAACCCGACGAGCTGGATCTGCGTTGGATCTCCGCCCTGCTCTATCGCAACGGCGTGATCGAAGAGACCGGCGTCGCTGCTGGAGTGTTGAATCACCCGGCCAACGGCGTGGCCTGGCTGGCGAATAAGCTGGCACCGTACGACGTCCAGTTGGAAGCCGGGCAGGTTATTCTCGGCGGCTCCTTCACTCGTCCGGTACCCGCGCGCAAGGGCGATACCTTCCACGTCGACTACGGCAACATGGGCGCAATTAGCTGCCGCTTTGTTTAAGGGGAACATAATGAATAACGCTTTTAAAGAAGCCTTAAAAGCGGGCCGTCCGCAGATTGGCCTGTGGCTGGGGCTAACCAGCAGCTACAGCGCTGAACTACTGGCCGGGGCCGGATTCGATTGGCTGTTGATCGATGGCGAACATGCACCGAATAACGTGCAAACGGTATTGAGCCAGCTTCAGGCGATCGCTCCCTACCCCAGCCAACCGGTGGTGCGACCATCGTGGAACGACCCGGTACAGATTAAACAACTCTTGGATATCGGTGCGCAAACCCTGCTGATACCGATGGTACAGAACGCCGACGAAGCCCGGCTGGCGGTGAAAGCCACCCGCTATCCGCCCGCTGGCATTCGCGGCGTCGGCAGCGCGCTCGCCCGCGCTTCGCGCTGGAACCGCATCCCGGATTACATCCATCAGGCCAACGACGCGATGTGCATACTGGTGCAAATCGAAACCCGTGAAGCGCTGAAAAACCTGCCGCAGATTCTCGACGTTGACGATGTCGATGGCGTGTTTATCGGCCCGGCAGATCTTAGCGCCGATATGGGTTTCAGCGGCAATCCGCAGCATCCGGAAGTACAGGCAGCCATTGAACACGCTATCGCACAAATTCGCGCTGCGGGTAAAGCACCAGGGATCCTGATGGCCAATGAACAACTGGCAAAGCGCTATCTGGAGCTTGGCGCACTGTTTGTAGCCATCGGTGTCGATACCACCCTGCTGGCACGTGGCGCAGAAGCCCTCGCCATGCGATTCGGATTGGAAATAAACGCGCCAGGTTCATCAGGCGTCTACTAATGCCAGGTGGCACAGCGCCCCCCGGCAACCCGCAGTACCCTACATAATTCCCATTAGAGGAAAATGATAATGAGCGACACATCATCTGCCATCCCGGAAAAGTTTGATCCGGCAAATCAGCACAAGCAGCTGACTGCGCAACAGCAGTCGGTTATTAACAAATTGTTTCGCCGCCTGATCGTATTTTTGTTCGTGCTGTTTATCTTTTCATTTTTAGATCGCATCAATATTGGATTTGCCGGATTAACCATGGGGCAGGATTTGGGCCTTAACGCCACCATGTTTGGCCTTGCTACCACCCTGTTTTATGTCACCTACGTGATTTTCGGCATCCCCAGCAACGTGATGCTTAGCATCGTCGGCGCTCGCCGCTGGATTGCCACTATTATGGTGCTGTGGGGCATCGCCTCCACCGCCACCATGTTTGCCACCGGCCCGAACAGTCTCTATCTCCTGCGTATGCTGGTGGGGATAACCGAGGCCGGTTTCCTTCCCGGTATTCTGCTGTACCTGACTTTCTGGTTCCCGGCCTTCTTCCGCGCTCGCGCCAACGCGCTGTTTATGATTGCCATGCCGGTCACCACCGCACTGGGGTCAATCGTCTCCGGTTATATTCTGTCGATGGACGGTATGCTTGATCTGCGCGGCTGGCAGTGGCTGTTCCTGTTGGAAGGCTTCCCGTCAGTGCTGCTCGGTATTATGGTCTGGTTCTGGCTTGATGATTCACCGTCGAAGGCAAAATGGCTGACGTCAGAGGACAAAAAGTGCCTGCAGGAGATGATGGATAACGATCGACTCACGTTGGTACAACCGGAAGGGGCGATCAGTCATCACGCCATGCAGCAGCGCAGCCTGTGGCGGGAGGTGTTTACGCCAATCGTGTTGATGTATACGTTAGCCTACTTCTGTTTGACCAATACGCTCAGCGCCATCAGTATCTGGACACCTCAGATCCTGAAAAGCTTTAACGAAAGCAGCAGCAATATCACCATCGGCCTGCTGGCGGCGATCCCGCAGATTTGTACTATCCTCGGGATGATCTACTGGAGCCGCCACTCCGATAAACATCGAGAACGTAAGCATCATACAGCCCTGCCGTTTCTGTTTGCCGCTGCGGGCTGGCTGTTAGCTTCTGCCACCGATCACAACCTGATCCAATTGCTGGGGATCGTGATGGCTTCTACCGGATCGTTTAGCGCAATGGCCATTTTTTGGACCACTCCGGATCAGTCGATCAGCCTGCGCGCCAGAGCTATCGGTATCGCGGTAATCAACGCTACCGGCAATATCGGATCGGCAATCAGCCCGTTGATGATCGGCTGGCTGAAGGATGTTACCGGCAGCTTCAGCAGCGGCTTGTGGTTCGTTGCCGCCCTGCTGGTCATTGGTTCGGTGATTATCTGGCTTATTCCGATGAAAGAATCGCGTCCTCGCGCGACGCCGTAAGGAGCCACTATGTGCCAGAGCCCTGTCGCCAATATCGATATCAACAAAGAGTACGATGAGAGTCTGGGGACGGAAGATGTGCATTATCAGTCGTTTGCCCGCATGGCTGAGTTCTTCGGCCGCGATATGCAAGCGCACCGTCATGACCAGTATTTTCAGATGCACTTCCTCGATACCGGGCAGATTGAACTGCAGCTCGACGATCATCGTTACTCGGTTCAGGCACCGCTGTTTGTCCTGACGCCGCCCTCGGTGCCGCACGCCTTTATCACCGAGCCTGATAGCGACGGTCACGTGCTGACAATGCGGGAGGATCTGGTCTGGCCGCTTCTGGAAGTACTTTACCCCGGCACGCGGGAAGCTTTCGGCCTGCCGGGTATCTGCCTGTCGCTGGCCGATAAGCCCGACGAGCTGGCGGCACTGGCGCACTACTGGCGGTTGATTGAACGCGAATCAACCTCGCAACTGCCGGGACGTGAACACACTCTGACGCTGCTGGCGCAGGCGGTGTTCACCCTGCTATTACGTAATGCGAAACTTGACGATCATGCCGCCAGCGTGATGCGCGGCGAGCTAAAACTATTCCAGCGTTTTAACCAGCTTATCGATACCCACTATCACCAGCACTGGACGGTGCCAGCCTACGCCTGTGAGCTGCATCTTACCGAATCAAGGCTGACCGATATCTGCCGACGCTTCGCTAATCGCCCGCCCAAGCGACTGATTTTCGACAGGCAGCTGCGCGAGGCCAAGCGGCTGCTGCTGTTTTCCGATAGCGCGGTAAACGAGATAGCCTGGCAGTTGGGTTTTAAAGACCCGGCTTATTTCGCTCGTTTTTTCAACCGTCTTGTCGGCTGTTCACCAAGCGCGTTCAGAACAAAAAAAATACCGGTGTCGTGATTCCCCTCGCCCTAACAAACTAAACGACACCCGGATCACAGAACGCTATCTCACCTGAAAAGTACCCACTGTTGACTTAAAAGTCTCTTCACGAAAACCTCGTTAACCGCCTTAATTGAGCAACAAAAATAAAACATAAATTTAACACCCCGATTAATACTGAAGAGGTCCCCTATGAAACCTGAAAATTTCCGTGCAGACGTTAAACGCCCGTTAACCGGTGAAGAGTATTTGAAGAGCTTGCAGGACGGTCGCGAAATCTATATCTACGGCGAACGCGTTAAAGATGTGACCACACATCCAGCTTTCCGCAACGCCGCCGCTTCCGTTGCCCAGATGTACGATGCGCTGCATAAACCCGAGTTACAGGACACCCTGTGCTGGGGTACCGATACAGGCAGCGGCGGCTACACCCACAAGTTCTTCCGCGTCGCGAAAAGCGCCGACGATCTGCGCCAGCAGCGCGACGCCATCGCCGAATGGTCACGTCTGAGCTACGGCTGGATGGGCCGCACCCCGGACTACAAAGCCGCATTTGGCTGTGCGCTAGGCGCGAACCCAGGATTTTATGGGCAGTTTGAACAGAACGCCCGCAACTGGTACACCCGTATTCAGGAAACCGGCCTGTACTTTAACCATGCCATCGTCAACCCGCCTATCGACCGCCATAAGCCAGCCGACGAAGTGAAAGACGTCTACATCAAGCTGGAGAAAGAGACCGACGCCGGAATCATCGTCAGCGGCGCGAAAGTCGTGGCCACCAACTCAGCGCTGACTCACTACAACATGATTGGCTTCGGATCTGCACAGGTGATGGGCGAAAACCCGGACTTCGCGCTGATGTTCGTCGCGCCAATGGATGCTGAAGGGGTCAAGCTTATCTCCCGCGCCTCCTATGAGCTGGTGGCCGGAGCAACCGGATCGCCATACGATTATCCCCTCTCCAGCCGCTTCGACGAAAACGATGCGATCCTGGTGATGGATAACGTGCTTATCCCATGGGAAAACGTACTTATTTATCGCGATTTTGACCGCTGCCGTCGCTGGACGATGGAAGGTGGCTTCGCGCGTATGTATCCGTTACAGGCCTGCGTACGCCTGGCGGTGAAACTTGATTTTATCACCGCCCTGCTGAAGCGCTCGCTGGAGTGCACCGGTACCCTGGAGTTCCGTGGCGTACAAGCCGAGCTTGGCGAAGTGGTAGCCTGGCGCAATATGTTCTGGGCACTGAGCGATTCGATGTGCGCCGAAGCAACGCCGTGGGTCAATGGCGCGTATCTGCCGGATCATGCTGCGCTGCAAACCTATCGGGTGATGGCGCCGATGGCCTACGCCAAAATCAAAAACATTATTGAACGCAGCGTAACCAGCGGTCTGATCTACCTGCCGTCCAGCGTACGTGATCTCAACAACCCACAGATAAACGAATACCTGGCAAAATACGTGCGCGGTTCGAACGGCATGGATCACGTCGAGCGCATTAAGATCCTCAAACTGATGTGGGACGCTATTGGCAGCGAATTTGGCGGTCGGCATGAGCTGTATGAAATCAACTACTCCGGCAGCCAGGATGAAATTCGTCTGCAGTGCCTGCGTCAGGCCCAAAGCTCCGGCAACATGGACAAAATGATGGCGATGGTGGACCGCTGCCTGTCTGAATACGACCAGAACGGCTGGACAGTACCACACCTGCACAACAATACCGATATCAACATGCTGGATAAACTGCTGAAGTAACCAGCAGCGGGAGGCCACAATGCAATTAGATGAACAACGTCTGCGTTTTCGCGATGCCATGGCCAGTCTGTCGGCCGCCGTTAACGTCATCACCACCGAAGGCGAGGCGGGCCGTTGCGGTATCACCGCCACAGCGGTCTGTTCGGTGACCGATACGCCACCATCACTAATGGTCTGTATCAACGGCAATAGCGCGATGAACCCGGTGTTTCAGGGCAACGGTAAGCTGTGTATCAACGTGCTGAACCACGAACAGGAAGTGATGGCCCGCCACTTCGCCGGGATGACCGGTATGGCGATGGAAGACCGTTTCAACCTTTCATGCTGGCAGAAAGGCACACTGGGCCAGCCGGTTCTGAAAGGCTCGCTGGCGAGCCTCGAGGGTGAGATTAGCCAGGTGCAGACCATCGGCAGCCATCTGGTCTATCTGGTGGAAATCAGGAACATTACCCTGGGCCAGCAAGGACACGGTCTGATTTACTTTAAACGCCGTTTCCATCCGGTGAAGATGGAAATGGAAATGGTGGTGTAGTTTCCGCCGCCTTAGCCCTCTCCCACCGGGAGAGGGTACTGTATGGCATCCTTCACAAATCCCACGCCTTATTTATCACTCAGTTTCCAGTCATCTCAATCACATAATTACGCCTACTCGCCCTCATACCTGACAGCGTACTCCGGCAAATGGGATTGAGGTGAGAAGATCCGCAGGTTACCTGGCTCTGGCCTTCGCTTCAGAAGCGGACTGGCGAAGCTACCGCATCTGGCATCCCGTCGAACGTTGAGGTTATAATCCTGACAACGATTTTATTGGATTCAGAAACGAACATGACAAAACTCACCCTACAAGAGCAGATGCTGAAAGCTGGCTTAGTCACCAGCAAAAAAATGGCGAAAGTGCAAAGAACGGCTAAAAAATCGCGTGTTCAGGCTCGCGAAGCCAGAGAAGCGGTAGAAGAAAATAAAAAAGCGCAAATTGAGCGTGATAAACAGCTTAGTGAACAGCAAAAACAAGCTGCCTTATCTAAAGAATATAAAGCGCAGATTAAGCAGCTAATTGAGATGAACAGAATTACCATTTCTCATGGCGATATTGGCTATAACTTTACCGATAATAATCTTATTAAAAAAATATATGTTGACAAGGTTACCCAAACCCAGTTGATCAAAGGACGTCTTGCCATTGCACGTCTGGTTGCTGAAAGTGACCGCGATAGCGAATACGCGATTATACCAGCAGTTGTGGCTGATAAGATTGCGCAGCGCGATGCAAGCTACATTGTATTAAATTGCGAATTGAGCCAGGAAGCGAAAGACGAGGACGATCCGTACGCTGATTTTGTCGTGCCTGATGATTTGATGTGGTAAACCCAATACTCAGATATTAATTCGCAAATCTGGCATATTTTGGTGATCATTAAAACGATCACCAAAATATGCCAGAAGATAGAACCAGAGACCGGCAGGTCAAACCAACAATACGTTAAAACTTATAGTGTTCTTTGCTAAGTCCATATTTCCTCATCCGCAAATACAGTTTCTTACGCGGTATTTGCAGATACTCTGCCACCTCATTAATTCGCCCCTGATGAATATTTAACGCTTCGGTTATTATTTGCCGTTCGTACTCTTCGATCCGACGGTCCAGGGGTGTCGGTTCAGACATGTGCATCTGCGGATTGGCGGTTTCTGCCAGTGGGAGCAATCCAACGGCAAAAAGCTCCGCGGCATTCGCCAGTTCCCGGACATTACTTAGCCATGCTCGACGCCGCATAGTTTTCAATAGCTCGGTGTCTACCTGTGGAACAGGATGGTTCAGCCGCAGGCAGGCTTTATGCAGGTAGTGGCGAAACAATGGCTCGATATCGTCCGGGCGCAATGACAGTGGCTGGCAACCAATTTGCGTCATGGCAAAACAATAATAGAGCTCCGCGACAATTTGGTTTGTTGCTGCCAGTTCTACCAGCGATGTCGCCCCAATGCCAATTAAGCGAAAAGGACGCTGATCCTGACTTTGCAGGTGAACCAGATGGTGTTGTTGTTCGCGCGTCAGACACTCAAGATGGCTCAATACCAGCGTCCCTCCCTGCGCCCTGGCGATGAGTTCATTAAGTTGATCCGCTTTCCCGGATGTCAGCTCTTCCCGAATAAATGGTCCCTGGGCGTTACGCCCCAGTTGATGCAAATACCGTGCACCCGTCAGGCGACCCGTACCAGGCTCACCATAAAACCAAACGGCAATATCTGTTTCTGCCAGTTGTTGTAAACGCTGCCGATACTGATTTGCCCAGTCACTGTACCCGACCAGTTCAACCTGTAGCTTTTGCTGGCAATAGTGACGACGGGCAATCACCGATTGCCGGTGCCGCAAGGCCTCCTCGACCTGCACCAGCAGTTTGCCGGGATCGATCGGTTTTTGCAGGAAATCCCATGCGCCTTTTTTCACCGCATCCACCGCCATCGGCACATCGCCATGTCCGGTGATCAACAGAATTGGCAGTTGATTATCATCCTGATGAAATAAGGTCATCAGATCGATCCCGGAACACCCCGGCATACACACATCACTTAATACGACCCCAGGCCAGTCAGCCGGTACCCAATTTCTTGCGTCAAAGGGATTATTACAGGCTTGTACGCGGTAACCCGCCTGTTCAAGCAACAGCGTGTAAGCGTCAAGTACATCGGCATCATCATCAATTAGCAGAACAGAATATTCATCACTCAACATCTTTTATATCCGTCAGGTTGAATTGCAGTACTACGCAGGCATTGCGCCTCAACGTCGACGCCAGGCGCAACTCGCCTTTCATCTGCGTCATCAACGATACACAAATCGATAAGCCAATCCCGAGTCCAACATCCTTACTGGTGGTGAACGGCTTCAAAAGAGACGGCAGCAACGCCGCAGGCCAGCCGGGACCATTATCACTGATAATTACGCTCAGCGTGTGGCCCTGCACTTGCCAGGACACCTCAATTTCGGCGGCTATCGGGCAGGCATCCAGCGCATTTGCCAGCACGTTAACCAGCACTTGCTGAATTCTCACTTCATCACCCAGTACCCATATGGTTTCTTCAGGCAGTGTAAGCGTGCCCTGCTGTGGCTTATGCCGCATAGCTAACAGCTCCCAGGCTGCACTGAGATTTTGGCGCAAATCGACCGGATGTAGCGGAGCTCCCGGTTCAGCTCGCCGCGCAAACTGCCGCAGTGAGCGGATAATGGCATCAATACGGGTAATCAGCCCTTCTGCTTTGGTTAAGGTGCTCCTTGCCTGGGCTAACTGACCTTGTTCGATAGCCCTTCCCGCGGTAAACAGATACATCGACAGCGCGTTCAGCGGTTGGTTAATCTCATGCGCCAGCGTGGTCATAGTCTGGCCGACCACCGCCAGTTTTGCCGTCTGAATAAGCTCGTCCTGCGTCGCGCGTAAATCGGACTCAATCTCCTTACGCTCCGCGACTTCCTGCTCAAGCTGCCTTTTTTGCGTCCCAAGCTGACCCAGCGTGTGACGCAGTAAACGCGCGATGCGTCCTAACTCATCACGCCCATAAACCGGGATGGTCGCATCGGTTCTACCCAGACCTATTTGCACCACAGCCTGATTGAGCGCAGTAAAACGCTTCACCAGTCGCGAGCGGATAAAATAGTGGTTTAATCCCCAGGCCAGCAGCAGCGCCAGAAGAGTCGCCAGCAGAATAATTCCACCGCTGACGCGAACAATCTGCTCCAGCCGCTGGTTAAACATCTGCATTTGCTGATGGCTGCTACCCAGTTGTGCTTCAAGCAGCGTTCTGAAGCGTCCGAGCGTAGCTTCTCTGGCGTGACTGGCATCCACGAGTGCTTTCTGCGCGGCGACATAGTCGCGCATGGTATCGGGCATTTTATTTTTCATCATCCCGATCTCCAGCAATTCATCGATAGTTTGCCGCAACGTTATCGTACTGGGCCAGTCATCAAGGGTTCGAATATTTTCATCTGCCGTTTTCTTCAGATTCTCCAGATAGCGAATGTGAGTCTCCACCAGCATTCCATCATCGCTACCTGACTTCAGCTCATTCAGCCTGTCGCGCAAGTCATCAACGATTTGATTCTCAATTCTCGCCAGTGTGTAGACCTGCTGCTGTTCATTTTGCACTTCCCTGGCGCGTTTCAGATATTGAGCCTCATCACCGTTCTTCGCTTCAATCTGATCCAGCAGTGTTCCTTGCTGCCAGGTAAAATCCTGCACCAAGGAATTCAGCTCCGTCGTAAAATCATCATGCAGCCAGTCAATGCGCGCGGAAAGTTCGCTAACTTTTTCGCGAACCAGGAACATGTTGTAGAGCACCCTGTCCAGCTCTGCCATCAAAGCACGGCTGTCCTGCAAAATAACGACCAGTTGCTGTTGCTCCTCTGACTGTAACCCCTGGCTCAACGCCTCAATCTTATCCAGATGCTGAATTATCTGGTTGCGCAGTTGTAGTCTTACCGTTGTGTTGGGTGCCAGCAGGAACTCATTAAGCTGATCAACCACCAGATTGAGATTCCCTTCAATCAAAAAAGCGGAATGGACACGCGGAAAATAGTCATTAAGCGAATAACGGATCTGCGAACTCTGCTCGTGCCAGGAATACAAACTGACACAGCTCACGCTTAACGTCAGCAGCGCTCCTGTCAGGAAAGCGCCTCGCAGACTGCTGCTGATGCTGAGCTGGCGAAGGCGTTGTAGTATCGAGCCGGTTTTCATTTTAATTCTTCCAGTTTCGATATGACCTGACGCTGATTTTTAAGAAACCAGAGTTGCCACTCCATCATCTGCTGTTCCGCAAAGCTTTTATTATCAAACCGGGCAAGCCATGCTTCATCTTCGCTACTCTGCGGATCGATCGGAACACTGGTCAACAACGCTCTAATTTCAGGTAGCGGGTGTTTCAGGCGCGCTTCCGCACTGTATAACGCCCGCCAGGCATCCTTCAGTTGCGCGAGACGGAAACTAATAGCGGTATCAAACATCCGCTGTACCAGCTGTTGTCGTTTCAGGATAAGACGATAATTTAACGGTGACTGATTCAACAGGAACGCCTGCTGACTCGCGCGCGGGTTATCAGCAGCCAGCTGCGTTACCGGATATTTCCCCGTATTGGCATCCGCGAGGATCCTTTGTCCTTCCGGACTCAATAGATAGCGAATGAAGCGGCGTGCTTCATTCGCGTGCTGACTGTTCTTCAGCACGGCCACGTAAGTAGGCGAAACCGCAGAATGCGGGAAATAGGTAAAGGCCAGATGCGGATCGTTAAGCAGCAAATTAGCGTAGTTATCAATGACCGGCCCAGCGACGCCCAGTCCGCTCTTAATTTTGTCTGCGACACCAAAACTCCGTGACGAAATTGTCACCAGATTTCCGGCACTTGCCAGCAACGTCGCCCACCCCTGCTCCCACCCTTTTTGCTGAAGCAGTGATTCTATCATCAGGTGATTGGTATCGGAGCGCGACGGGCTACTCATCAGCAATGCCCCCTGATATCTGGGGTGCGTTAAGTCCCCCCAGTCAGTCGGGGGCGGCAGGTGTCGCGCAGCCAGCGCAGAACGGTTAATCAGCAGACCAAAGCCCGATATTGCCACCGCCACGGACGTTGAGCGGATCGACTCTGGTACCAGCCGCTGGCTTTCTGGTAGCGCATTATCACAAGGTGCAAGCTTTTGATGCTCCTGAAGATGCTGCAAAAGCATGGGAGATGAAGTCAAAATAAGATCGACATTTTCCGCATTCGCGGTATCAAGCAGTTGCTCAAGAGAGGAACTGGTCCGGTTGAGCGTACGAATCATCACTGACCCAGGCTCCGTTTGCCAGCGCTGGATAATCCAGGCCGTGGCCCCTGGCGAGAACGTTGTCGCCATTACCAGCTCTTTCCCCTGCGCAAGGCTGGCCGCCAACAACGATATAAAAAAGAGCGAGATGGCAAAAATCCATCCCCGACAGAAAAACCTGTTTGTGATCCCGTTCATAAATACCAACATATTCGAAAAATAATATTGAGACAAAAGTTACCCGTTTGATAGCACCGCGAAGGGAGGATAAGATTGTTATCAAAATAACCAATCAGTAAGCTAAAACATGAGCAAAGAATACCTTAAAACACCTGTCAATTTTGTTAATACCCGCACACGCTGATAATAAAAACCAACTGAAAATAATAAAAATAAAGACCACTTAATTTAAATGGGTCAAATCCAGTCGCATTCCCAACAAAATGAGTCAATATTGACACATTTCATCAACTTGAGTTTCTTCATCATCTATTTCACTCTTCTTGCCGAACCTCCCTGATATTCACATCAATATAAATTTAGGTGATGATATGTTTTCAATATTCAAGACAGGGCCATCGGCAAATAAAGTCCCGACGAAAAAAATCCACGAGACATATAGTCGATACCGAATGCAAGCTCTACTTAGCGTATTTCTCGGTTATCTTGCGTACTATATTGTACGTAATAACTTCACGCTCTCCACTCCATATCTGAAAGAGCATCTGGATCTCAGCGCAACGCAGATTGGTTTACTCAGTAGTTGCATGCTTATTGCTTACGGGATCAGTAAAGGCATTATGAGTAGCCTGGCTGATAAGGCCAGTCCTAAGGTCTTCATGGCATGCGGCCTGATACTGTGCGCGATTGTGAATGTAGGGTTGGGATTCAGCACCGGATTCTGGATTTTTGCCGCGCTGGTTGTCTTCAACGGATTATTCCAGGGGATGGGTGTTGGCCCATCGTTTATTACCATCGCAAACTGGTTCCCGCGTAAAGAACGTGGACGCGTTGGCGCATTCTGGAATATCTCTCATAACGTTGGCGGTGGTATTGTCGCGCCTATTGTTGGCGCAGCCTTTGCCATTCTGGGCAGCGAACACTGGCAAAGCGCTAGTTATATCGTCCCTGCCTGCATTGCTGTACTGTTTGCCTTTATTGTTCTGATGCTGGGAAAAGGTTCACCGCGCGAAGAAGGTTTGCCAACGCTGGAACAAATGATGCCGGAAGAAAAAGTGGTGCTCAATACCCGGCACGTTACCCAGGCTCCGGAAAATATGAGCGCCTTCCAGATCTTCTGTACCTATGTTCTGCGTAATAAGAATGCCTGGTATGTTTCACTGGTTGACGTGTTTGTCTACATGGTGCGCTTTGGCATGATCAGTTGGCTGCCTATTTATCTGTTAACCGAAAAACATTTTTCGAAAGAACAAATGAGCGTTGCTTTTCTGTTTTTCGAATGGGCAGCAATTCCTTCCACGCTACTGGCAGGCTGGCTCACCGATAAACTGTTTAAAGGTCGTCGTATGCCGTTGGCAATGATTTGTATGGCGCTGATATTCGTCTGCCTGATCGGCTACTGGAAAAGCGAATCCCTGCTGATGGTAACCATTTTTGCCGCAATTGTTGGTTGCCTGATTTATGTTCCACAGTTCCTGGCATCCGTGCAAACCATGGAAATCGTCCCCAGCTTCGCAGTTGGCTCTGCCGTAGGATTACGCGGATTTATGAGCTACATTTTTGGCGCTTCACTGGGAACCAGCCTGTTTGGTGTGATGGTTGACAAAATGGGCTGGCATGGTGGTTTTTATCTGCTGATGGGCGGAATAGTGTGCTGCATCCTGTTCTGCTATCTGTCTCATCGCGGTGCGCTAGAGCTGGAGCAACAGCGAAAAAATGCCCAGCAAGAAGAAGCGTCATTACAGCTTGCTGATGCCCGCTAATCCACTTTAGATCGGCAAAAAAAGTGCCAGCAATGCTGGCACTTAAGAATCATCGCATGAAAGATCAGAAAAACCATCAACGTGATACTAATTTTATTTTCAACCGTGTCGCATCAAGCTAATGCTTACTGTCTCCCACCATAAAGCGAATGATCAGACCACATGTTGGGGCAAGAAAAAGAAATAACCCAGTGACCATTTCATCACCGGTAGTCAACCACATGGTAACGAAATATATTAATGCCGAAAGGATGGCCATACCGATAAAAGAACTGATTGACGCCCAAACGCCCATAACCTGCCAGATGTAGCAGCTGACGCTCAGAATACACAATACGAGAAAGGTCCAGAAATAGAGCATAGCGGTACCTCCTGTCTGCCGTAAAACTTCACGTAAGTCCTTACGCTCCTTGTATTTATATTCTAAGACAATTCCTATCGGCACGCAATTCAGGCAACAATTATGTAACAATGATTGCATCATCCCTTGTTGAATGGAGTTTTATCGTATTTTATTTAACCATCATAAAAACAACGTATTATATCTGGCTTCATTGTTCTTCTTGTCCACCTGAAAACATTTACTCTTCTTGATTATTTATCTCTGGCTGACATTAATCTCCAGGTGGTACATTATACGTCCGATCATTAATGCTCCCCGTGGTTTTGTCCTGACTCAGTTTTACACTCTTTACAGGAACCATCGTCGCTCATGGTGGCCTAACGATCAGTATCAGAGTGTACCGCTGTAGATAAAGAATCTTCGCGATACAACATTTTCGTATCAACAGCAGGTGCTTATGTTCCCCCAATGTAAATTTTCACGCGCGTTTTTGCATCCGCGTTACTGGCTCACATGGTTTGGTGTCGGTGTGCTCTGGTTACTGGTGCAACTCCCCTATCCGGTTTTGTGCTTTCTGGGCACTCGCACCGGTACGCTTGCACGCCCGTTTTTAAAACGTCGTGAATCTATTGCACGTAAAAATCTCGAACTCTGTTTCCCGAATTTATCCCAGCAAGAGAGAGATAAACTGGTCGAAGAAAACTTTCGCTCACTCGGGATGGCTTTGCTTGAAACAGGTATGGCCTGGTTTTGGCCTGACAGCCGGGTACGTAAATGGTTTGACGTTGAAGGGCTGGATAACCTGAAACGTGCTCAAACTCAAAACCGTGGCGTGATGGTAGTAGGCGTACACTTTATGTCGCTGGAGCTGGGTGGTCGCGTAATGGGACTTTGCCAACCGATGATGGCAACCTATCGCCCACACAACAATAAGTTAATGGAGTGGATACAAACTCGTGGACGTATGCGCTCAAACAAAGCCATGATCGGCAGAAATAATCTGCGAGGCATTGTCGGTGCACTGAAAAAAGGAGAGGCCGTATGGTTTGCTCCCGATCAGGATTACGGTCGCAAAGGAAGTTCGTTCGCCCCATTCTTCGCGGTGAAAGATGTAGCAACGACCAATGGTACCTATGTACTGTCACGGTTGTCCGGTGCCGCAATGCTGACTGTCACGATGGTGAGAAAAAAGGATAACTCCGGTTACCGTCTGTTTATTACGCCAGAGATGGAAGGCTACCCGGCTGATGAGAACCTGGCGGCGGCTTATATGAACAAGATTATCGAAAAAGAGATCATGCGAGCACCCGAGCAGTATCTCTGGATCCACCGTCGTTTCAAAACAAGGCCCATGGGCGAAGCTTCGTTATATATCTAAAAAGAAAGGCCATTCGGCCTTTCTTTTTTTCTGCGACGGAATTACCTGACACCCCATTTGTTCTGTAATTCAGACATCCGCTGGCTATATTCGCGGGAGAGACAGGCAGGCTTATCCTGCTCTTTCCAGCACTCGTTGCGTCCTTTTATCCAACCGCGCTGCTCCGCTTTCAACATCGGATCATTCTTCGATTTAACCAGCGCCTGCTGGTATACAGCATTCAACTTCACATCCATCGCGGAAAGTGACGGGCTGTGGCAAATAATCTCTTCCATGCTTCCCTTGTCGACTGCAGAACATGAAAAGGTCGGGCCAGCATTAGATGATTTTTTTACCGGAGCATAACTCTTATTATCTTCCGGCAGACAGACCCCGTGTTTACGATTAGGACCAGTCCAGGAAACATCCGGGTTCCCGTCATCTTTACGGGAAATGGAGACGGTATTTTTACCGCTTTTTGCCTCCCAGTAATTTTCATTGAATTTTTTAACGATCGCTTTTTCGCCGTTAATCCAAACATTACCTGTACCGTCACTATTCACGCCACCAATACTTGCACAGCTGAAATTCAGTGCCAGCGGAGCCGCTGCCATCGACGTCAGTGGCGTAATAATGAGTGCTAACATCATTAGTCTGGTCATATCTAACCTTTCTTATCGAAATTTTCGCAAAAAATATCCGCATTTATATCATGGGGATATGAGAATTATCTGAGTAAACATTGCGTCGCCCAATAGCAATTCATTACAGATAGAAATCAAACTGTCGCCGAATCACGACACTCGTAAGTTACTAAAATTAAATAAAAAAATGCCTCTTGTCTCACCTCATTTTTAGGCGTACATTAGCGCCGTCTGGAGCATTAAAGCTCAGAATTCTGAGGTGATGCAGCGTAGAAAACGAGGGGTATTCTCTGGTTTGCTCACAGTGGCATCAGCTCTCTGTCAGGTAAGTGTATGTTCATTTAGGCGTGCTTTTGGTACGCGGAGAGATGAAAAGTGAAATATTTCTTTATGGGCATTTCATTTATGGTCATCGTTTGGGCCGGTACTTTTGCCCTGATGATCTAAATAAAAAGATGCAGCAAAAAAACAGGAGCCATCAGGCTCCTGTTTGCTTTTGTATCTGAACGATCTTTAGTCAGCGTTTTCAGTTGCTGATTTCGTACCGGCAGGCAGTAAGCCATCCGCACGGAACATCGCTTTAATTCCTCTGATCGCCTGGCGAATACGATCTCGGTTTTCAATCAATGCAAAACGCACGTGAGTATCGCCATAGTCGCCAAAGCCAATCCCCGGCGAAACACATACTTTTGCTTCGTTCAGTAGTTTCTTGGCAAATTCCAGTGACCCCATAGCGGCATATTGCTCCGGGATTTTCGCCCAGACGTACATCGACGCTTTTGGCATTTCTACCATCCAGCCAGCTTCGTGCAGCCCTTTGACCAGTACGTCACGGCGCCGCTTATACTGCTCAGCGATATCCCGCACACACTGCTGGTCGCCTTCCAGCGCAGCAATCGCCGCAACCTGTAATGGCGTGAACGTGCCGTAATCGTGATAGCTCTTAATGCGTGCCAGCGCGTTAACCAGCGTTTTGTTGCCAACCATAAAACCAATGCGCCAGCCCGCCATGTTATAGCTTTTCGACAAAGTGAAAAACTCAACCGCTACGTCACGCGCCCCCGGAACCTGCATGATAGACGGCGCTTTCCAGCCATCATAAACAATATCAGCATAGGCCAGGTCGTGAACCACCAGCACGTCGTAACGTTTAGCCAGTGCAACCACTTTTTCGAAGAACTCCAGCTCCACGCACTGCGCAGTCGGGTTGGACGGGAAACCCAGAATCATCATCTTCGGTTTCGGGTAGCTTTCGCGGATCGCACGCTCCAGCTCATTAAAGAAGTCGACCCCTTCCACCAACGGCACAGAACGCACCTGTGCTCCGGCAATCACAGCACCATAAATATGGATTGGGTAACTTGGGTTTGGTACCAGAACTGTATCACCGTGATCCAGTGTCGCCAGCATAAGATGCGCCAGCCCTTCTTTGGAGCCAATGGTCACAATGGCTTCGGACTCAGGATCGATATCAACGTCATAGCGTTCCTGATACCAGCGGGAAATCGCCCGACGCAGCCGTGGAATACCGCGAGAAGTTGAATAACCGTGCGTATCCGGGCGCTGAGCCACGGTGCACAATTTTTCGACAATGTGAGGAGGCGTAGCCCCATCCGGATTCCCCATGCTGAAATCGATAATATCTTCGCCACGCCGACGCGCAGCCATCTTCAGTTCAGCAGTGATGTTGAAAACGTAAGGGGGAAGGCGATCAATACGCGTAAAGCGACGTTCAGGGCGGGAGTCAGCCATAATATCCTCAGGATTAACGTTAGCGCCCGGACCGTCCGAGCGACGCTGCCACGATGGTGGCACGTTTAGAAAATAGCCTGAATAAATTCCATCTGTCGAGAGGCAAACAAAAATATTTTTTACTGACGTAAAAGAGGAACTGAAAAAATAAAAAGGGAAATGGACAGTTTTGACTGATTGACAAAATCACCATCCATTAACATTTTGATGTTATAAATTTTACCTCGTAAATCAACCAATCCTCGATATGTATTGTAAACTCACCTCTTCTTTACAATCCCCTTTTAATATTATGGTTTTTCCTCATTAGACGGGTCTTACGGGTATGCTGGTCATCCAGCCTCAGGTTACCTATCATAGAGGTTTAATCCTTTCGCAAGAGTCACCCGTGCACGAAATATTCAATATGCTGCTGGCGGTCTTTGATCGGGCAGCGCTGATGCTGTTTTGTCTGTTTTTCCTGATTCGTATCCGCCTGTTCCGCGAACTGTTGCACAAGTCTGCACACTCCCCGAAAGAGCTACTCGCCGTTACCGCGATTTTCTCCATGTTTGCTCTGTTCAGTACCTGGTCCGGCGTACCGGTAGAAGGTTCTCTGGTTAACGTACGTATTATCGCTGTAATGTCAGGGGGGATTCTGTTCGGTCCGTGGGTCGGCATCATTACAGGTGTTATCGCGGGTATTCATCGCTACCTGATCGATATTGGCGGCGTAACCGCCCTTCCGTGCTTTATTACCAGTATTCTGGCGGGCTGTATTGCTGGCTGGATCAACCGTAAGATCCCCAAAGCGCAGCACTGGCGCGCAGGTATTTTAGGCGGGATGCTGTGCGAAACGCTGACTATGATCCTGGTCGTCGCATGGGCCCCCACCACCGAACTGGGGCTGGATATTGTCTCAAAAATCGGTATCCCAATGATCCTTGGCAGCGTCTGCATTGGCTTTATTGTTATGCTGGTACAAAGCGTTGAAGGAGAGAAAGAGGCCAGCGCCGCAAAGCAGGCCAAGCTGGCACTGGATATCGCTAACAAAACCCTGCCACTCTTTCGTCATGTGAACAGCGAATCGTTGCGTCAGGTGTGCGAAATTATTCGCCATGACATTCATGCAGATGCGGTCGCAATTACCAATACCCAGCACGTTCTGGCCTACGTTGGTGTTGGGGAACTAAACTATCGCGACAATGATGATTTCGTCAGCCCCACCACTCAACAGGCGATAAATTACGGAAAAATCATCATAAAAAACAATGATGAAGCACATCGTACACCAGAAATACACTCCATGCTGGTGATCCCTTTATGGGAAAAAGGTGTTGTGACCGGCACGCTGAAGATCTACTACTGTCACGCTCACCAGATCACCTCCTCGTTACAGGAGATGGCAATCGGTCTGTCGCAAATCATCTCCACTCAACTCGAAGTATCCCGTGCAGAGCAACTGCGCGAAATGGCAAATAAGGCAGAGCTACGGGCGTTGCAAAGTAAAATCAATCCCCATTTCCTGTTTAATGCGCTAAACGCTATTTCCTCATCCGTGCGGTTAAATCCGGACACCGCACGCCAGCTCATTTTTAATTTGTCACGTTATCTTCGCTATAATATTGAATTAAAAGACGATGAGCAGATTGATATCAAAAAAGAGCTGTATCAAATCAAAGATTACATCGCCATCGAGCAGGCCCGTTTTGGCGACAAGCTGACTGTTATTTATGATATTGATGAAGAGGTCAGCTGCTATATCCCCAGCCTGCTGATTCAGCCGTTGGTAGAAAACGCCATCGTCCATGGCATTCAACCCTGCAAGGGGAAAGGCGTGGTTACTATCAGCGTCGCAGAGTGCGGTAATCGGGTCCGGATCGCCGTCAGGGATACAGGCCATGGTATTGATCCGAAAGTTATTGAACGGGTCGAATCCAACGAAATGCCGGGCAATAAAATTGGTCTGTTGAATGTACATCACCGCGTGAAGCTGCTCTACGGCGAAGGATTACATATCCGCCGCCTGGAACCAGGCACAGAAATAGCATTCTATGTGCCCAATCAACACTCGCCCGCCGCAGCACCGGCTACCTTATTGCTTTAACCAGGAGTGAAGTTGTGAAAGTCATCATTGTTGAAGATGAATTCCTGGCCCAACAGGAACTTAGCTGGCTGATAAAAGAGCACAGCCAGATGGAGATTGTCGGGACGTTTGACGATGGTCTGGACGTGCTGAAATATCTGCAGCATAACCGCGTCGACGCTATTTTTCTGGATATCAATATTCCCTCGCTGGATGGCGTACTACTTGCGCAAAATATCAGCCAGTTCGCGCATAAACCCTTTATTGTGTTTATTACCGCCTGGAAAGAGCATGCCGTTGAAGCGTTTGAGCTTGAAGCGTTTGACTACATTCTGAAACCATACCAGGAATCGCGGATCGTTGGCATGCTACAAAAGCTGGAGGCGGCCTGGCAGCAACAGCAAGCAGGTACGACGCTCACCAGTCCCGTAACACGTGAAAATGACACGATCAACCTGATCAAAGATGAGCGGATCATCGTGACTCCAATCAACGACATTTATTACGCTGAAGCCCATGAAAAGATGACCTTTGTCTATACACGGCGCGAATCGTATGTCATGCCGATGAACATCACCGAATTTTGCAGCAAACTGCCCGCTTCACATTTTTTCCGCTGTCACCGTTCCTTCTGCGTAAACCTCAACAAAATTCGCGAGATCGAACCGTGGTTCAATAACACCTACATTCTGCGGTTAAAAGATCTGGAATTTGAAATCCCGGTCAGTCGGAGTAAAGTGAAAGAGTTCAGACAGTTAATGCATTTATAGCGCTTATCCTACAGAGATAGAGTGATGAAAGAACCAGGCTTGCCCGCAGACCAACAGTTTTTTGCCGATCTGTTCAGCGGCCTGGTGTTAAACCCACAGCGGTTGGGTCGCGTGTGGTTTGCCACTCAGCCAGCCAATTTACCGACCAGCAGTTTGTGCATTGACCTCCCGCGCCTCGATATCGTGCTACGTGGGGAGTACAGCAATCAACTGGAAAAAAAACAGCACAGTCTGCCGGAAGGCGACATGTTGTTTATCCCTGCCAGAGCGGCCAATTTACCCGGAAGCGATAAACCGGTTATGTTGTTGAGTCTGGTGTTTTCTCCGGCGTGGCTGGGGTTGTCTTTTTACGACAACCGCACCGCCTCACATTTGCGTCCGATTCGCCGCATTGAGTTGCCACATCCACAGCGTGGTGAAGGTGATGCAATGCTTACTGCATTAACCCATTTGAGCCGCTCTCCTCAGGCACAGGATATCATTCAGCCCCTGGTGCTCAGCTTGCTGCATCTGTGCCGAAGCGTGGTCAATACCCGGCCGGACACACAGCGACCGCGCTCAGAATTTCTCTATCACAGCATGTGTAACTGGGTACAGGACAACTATACTCAACAGTTGACCCGGGAAAGCGTGGCACAATTTTTCAACATCACTCCGAATCACTTATCCAAGCTGTTTACCCAGCACGGCACGATGGGATTTGTCGAGTATCTCCGCTGGGTCAGAATGGCGAAGGCACGCATCATCTTACAGAAGTATCATCTGCCAATTAGCGAAGTGGCACAGAGGTGCGGATATCATGACAGTGACTATTTTTGCCGCCTGTTCCGGCGTCAGTTTGGCATAACTCCAGGAGAATACAGCGCGCGTTTTCAGTAGTTCGGGTACGAATTAAATGTTGAAAGAAGTTCACTGTACAATTCTGCTGATAAAATCAGCAACCAGATCTCTGGCAATTTCCGCGTTCCTGCAGTCAAAGTTTTCCCCGTAAGGATCACTAAAGCCATGGTGGCTGTTGAGTATATGACATGTGACGGATGCTTTGTCGCTCAGTTGACGTTGCACTAAAACAGGATCAAAAGACTGTTCAAACTCAGCAAAAATAACCAAACAAGGACAAGGTGGAATAATATCAGCATAGTCCCTGATGCGAGAGCCATAGTAACAAACAACACCATCACACAATTTACTTTCAGCAGATAACCAGGCAATTGTGGCCCCCACGCTGAAGCCTATTACTATGATTTTCCTGTAGCATGGGCGAATCGTACTGAGCAAAGAAACGACTCCTGAAGGATTAAACCCAGAATGGTTTATAAAGTATCTGTAAGCTTCATCTTGTTGTGAGTATAAAAAAGGTGCTTTATTTTCCAGTAGAGAGGGGCAATAAACATCAAATCCTTTGTTATGATACTCATTACATACCTTTTTTATATGATCGTTAACACCATATATCTCATGCAAAACAACGATGGCATTTTTTTGTTTTTTAATGAATTTTAACATTACCCCTCACTACCTATTCTTAGCTAAAGATTCTCAACTGCAGTTTAAAGTCGGGTATTGGGTGAGATTTCAGCATGACTTGTCAGATGTAAATACATTTTCCCAGTCATAATCACCTGATTCTTCATATGAGTGTGGCCAGTGACGACACCACTCTGGGACGTTTGGAATTTCGACTCTATCAATACCCGGTATATAAGGTTTGATATCCAGTATCGGAGAACCATTAAAAGCATCCAGCCATGCTAAACCAATGACTCCTTTATCATGATCTATATATGTCACTTGTGAACAATCGAGTGCGACAGGGTTTGGACGATAAGGAGACCGTGTTGCAAATGTTCCTAATACATCAGGACCATTTTTATAGGGCTGATGCTCTGTCATTTTACTTCGGTCCATAGGATTGTCACAGGAGGATAGCCACCATAGGACCTGTATGTGACTAAACCCATCAAGGCCAACGAGGGCAGGAATATACTTATGTTCCAGTACCAACTCCACTGTGCCATTTTCAATGCTGATGACTCCAATTGTATCCAATCTAAGGTTTGCCATATCAAGCTCCATTTTTAGCATTGGTTTACGAAAACATCACAACATCCATACCCATAGTGGCAGTACTTTTTTTATACTTAAAGGACTTTTTTCGAGATCGTTTAGCTTTTGATCCATATCTTTTTACCCAGGTTATGTAAGCACAATCATTCAACTTTATTTTGACGAATTTCAGGAAGTTATTGGAGGATGCCATCAATAATGATGGCAAAAAGAAGAATTAGATGCATAGCTAACATCAGCATGTCATGCTTTCATAAAAATAATCAGTTGAGGATGTCGTCAGTAACTTTTCTTTAGAGTAGCTTTGTAAGTCATTGCTTGTTATAACCACTACGACCAGTTGAGGAAATGGAAGATAAGAATGAATAATATCAATTGTGTTTTGGAAAATTATCTCAATACATACAGCACATTGCTTACAAAAATATTTCTTGTACTCCTTCTGATACTTTGGTTCCGCACTCTTCTATTAAGACGAAGAAAAAAACAAAGTTCTGTAGCTGCAATCGCGGCAGCCGACGCCAGAGAGCGTTACCAGTGGCGTTATTTTCGATGGTCATTACAATCAATACAGATCGCATTCTATCTGTATCTTACTTGGTCAATAATCAAGTATCTATTGACATGATTAATCCATCTCTTAATGGATATGATGAGAATCAGACACTGCAATGCTTGCAGTGTTGTTAACCAATACCGTAAACAGCCAATGTAATTTTGGCTGTTTACGGTTTGTTCATAAACGATACTGATGAAAAAACCACTAAAAATAGTGACTGGCTCTATTTTGTATCTTCACTTTGGTTCTCTGAACGCTCTATCTCACGATACCAGCGTGGATGGTGCTTCTTCGCCCAACGTCGGCTGACTTTTCCTTCGATCATGCCTTCTATAGATCCTTTCACCCAAAATGCCATATACATGTGGATTAGAATAGCGTGGATCAGAACGATAGCTGCCGTAGCGTGAATAAGTAAGCTCCAGCGAACAACGTTAATCGGGAAATAGTGGGCAAAGTAGGGCCGCCAGATAATGACCCCAGTGGCCAACAGCACAAAGATCAGACTCATTATGCTCCAGAACATCATTTTCTGACCGGCATTATATTTGCCGACATCAGCGACTTTATGTTCATTCCCCTTCAGTACTTCAACAATACCTTTAATCCAGGGAAGATCCTGTTTATCGGGGATGTTGTGATGTACAAAGCGAACGAACATAAACATCAGCACGATAAAAATCACCACTCCAAAGAATGGATGTAGGATCCTGCCCATTTGCGGCGTACCAAAGGTTTCGGTGAGCCATTGCAACGTCGGGAAAAACAGCGCAACACCAGAGAGTGATACCAGGAAGAAGCTAATTACTACCGTCCAGTGGCAGGCACGGTCGATAAATTTAGTACGAAGTATCATTTTGCTTTTACTCATGACCGCTATCCTCCTCATCATCAACCTCTTTGTTCGGTCCGACACCTATGTAGTGGTAAATCAGTCCAGCAAAAGTGGCGATAAATCCAGCAGCGGAGAGTGGTTTGAGAATACCTTTCCAAAGGTTCACCGGCGCGGCAATTTTCGGGTCATCCGGCAGATTGTGGTAGAGCGAAGGATGGTCTGCATGGTGCAGAACGTACATCACGTGAGTGCCGCCCACGGATTGTGGGTTGTATACCCCCGCCTGGGCATAACCACGTTTTTTAAGCTGCATCACGCGGGTTTCTGCCACATTGAGCATCTCTTTTTTGGTACCAAACTGGATAGCGCCGGTTGGACAGGTTTTCACGCAGGCTGGCTCCTGACCGACACTAACCCTGTCGACACACAGTGTACATTTGTAGACGCGATTATCCTCTGGATTGAGTCGCGGAATGTTGAACGGGCAGCCGGCAATGCAGTAGCCGCAACCAATACAGTGCTCAGACTGAAAGTCGACAATTCCGTTAGCATACTGAATGATAGCTCCGGCAGACGGACATGCTTTCAGGCATCCTGGATCCTCGCAATGCATACAACCATCTTTGCGAATCAACCATTCCAGCTTGTCGTTATGAGTGGTTTCGCTAAAGCGCATCACCGTCCATGACTTGGCGCTGAGATCAGTTGGATTGTCATAGACGCCGTTGCAATAGCCCACTTCATCGCGGATATCGTTCCATTCTGAGCAGGCTACCTGACAGCCTTTGCAGCCAATGCAGGTGGTGACATCAATTAATTTTGCTACTTCTGCACGGAAATCGCGTGCGTGCGGCGGCGGCGTGATGCTATTGGTCGCCGAGCGTTTGATAATATCTTGTGATTGCATAGCCATGAGTTCTTTCCCTTATGCCCTCTCGATGTTGACCAGAAACGCTTTATATTCCGGCGTTTGCGAGTTGGCATCACCAACAGATGGCGTTAACGTGTTGGCGAGGAAACCCTTGCGCGTTGCACCTTCAAATCCCCAGTGGCAAGGGATACCAACGGTATCGACCTGCTTACCATCTATCGTCAGCGTTTGCAGGCGTTTAGTTACCACCGCCTTCGCTTTGATAAAGCCTCGTTTTGACATCACTTTCACAGTATCACCCGCTGCAATGCCTTTTTTGCTCGCCAGCGTTTCACCAATTTCGATAAACTGGTCAGGCTGGGCGATAGCATTCAGCAATGCATGCTTGGTCCAGTGGCGGAAAAGTTCAGTAATGGAATAAGTCGTGGCGACATACGGGAAGGCGTCAGCTTTACCCATATTGTCGATATCGCCACGGTAGATACGCGCAACCGGGCTGGAGATAACCTCAGGATGCAGCGGATTGGTGCCAATAGGTGACTCAATGGGTTCGTAATGTTCCGGGAACGGCCCATCGTTCATTTTGTCTATAGAAAACAGACGCGCGACGCCTTCCTGATTCATAATAAACGGCCCGACATTGCTGCCCGGTTCGGCCTGACTGTAATCGGCAACGTCCATACCTGCCCACTTTTTGCCATCCCAGTGCAGCAACGTACGCTTTGCATCCCACGGTTTTCCAGCGGGATCGGCAGACGCACGGTTGTAAAGAATACGGCGGTTCGCTGGCCACGACCATGCCCAGCCAGGGGTACACCCCAAACCATATGGATCGCTGTTATCACGGTTAGCCATCTGGTTGCCCTGCTCCGTCCAGCTTCCGCAGTACACCCAGCAGAAACTACTGGTAGAGCCATCATCGCGAAGCTGCGCAAAGCTGCTGAGCTGCTGGCCTTTTTTAGCGATGAGTTGCCCTTTATCGTCATAGAGATCCTGAAGTGCCATCCCATTTCCCTCGCGGGCAACTTCTTCCGGATGCGGGTCGTACGGATCTTTATAGTCCCAGCTCATGTTCAGCAACGGTTCGGGATTGGCTCCGCCCTCTTGCTGATAAAGTTCACGCAAGCGCATAAACAGGCGCCCGAGGATTTTTGCATCATGCAATGCTTCGCCAGGCGGCTCTGCCGCCGCCCAGTGCCACTGTAGCCAGCGCCCGGAGTTGGCAATAGAACCGTCCTCCTCCGCAAAGCAGGATGATGGCAACCGGAAGACTTCAGTCTGGATATCTTCCGGCTTCACGTCATTCATCTCACCGTGATGCTGCCAGAAGTTCGACGATTCGGTCGCCAGTGGGTCGATAACCACCATATATTTCAGTTTCGCAAGCGCACGGGAGGATTTGTTTTTATCAGGAAACGCTGCCAGCGGGTTGAAACCTTGTACGATGTAGCCGTTAATCTTGCCTTCCAGCATCAGCTCAGCCTGGGTCATCACGTCATATAGACGATCCCATTTCGGTAGCCAGTCATAGCCCCAGTTATTCTCAGCAGTAGCGCGATCGCCCCAGAAACTTTTCATCATGCTGACGAAGAATTTTGGTGTATTTTTCCAGTAATTCACTTCATTCACGCCAAGCGCAGGCGGGGTAACCTGCGAGATATAGGTCTGGTAGTCAGGTTGTTTTTCGGAAGGTAGCGGCATATAGCCAGGAAGGTTAGTCGAGAGCAAACCGAGGTCGGTGTAACCCTGAATATTCGAGTGGCCGCGCAAAGCGTTGACACCGCCGCCCGCCATACCGATATTGCCCAGCAACAACTGAAGCATCGCTGCTGCGCGGATAATTTGCGCTCCGGCGGAATGGTGCGTCCAGCCCAACGCATACAGGATTGTCGCGGTGCGATTCGGAACGCTGGTACTGGCGAGGATTTCACAGATTCGGTTGAAATCTGCCACCGACGTACCGCACAGTCGGTTAACCATTTCAGGTGTGTAGCGGTCGACGTGATTTTTCAGCAAATTCCACACGCTGCGTGGGTGAGTCAGAGTTTCATCGCGCAGGGCATTGCCCTGTTCATCCAGTTGATAGAACCAGCTGGATTTGTCGTACTGCCTTTTTTTCGCATCATAGCCGCTAAAAAGGCCATCGTTGAACTGATAGTCATCGCGGATGAGCAAACTGGCGTTGGTGTAGTGCCGCACATACTCATGTTGCACGCGATCATTTTCCAGCAGATAACGAATCACGCCAAGCAGGAATGCAGTGTCGGACCCTGCACGGATCGGCGCATAAAGATCGGCAATAGCGGCGCTACGGTTAAAGCGCGGGTCAACCACCACGACCGTAGCGTCGTTTTTAGTTTGTGCTTCTATCACCCATTTAAAACCAACCGGATGTGCTTCGGCGGCGTTGCCCCCCATAATCAGCACCACGTTGGCATTTTTAATATCGACCCAGTTATTGGTCATCGCCCCACGACCAAAGGTCGGTGCCAACGCAGACACGGTTGGGCCGTGGCACAGCCGGGCCTGGCAATCGATAGCCACCATTCCCAGGCTACGGGTAAATTTGCCGTCGAGAATTCCGGTTTCATTACTTGCCGCCGAGGAGCACAACATACCGGTTGTGGTCCAGCGGTTAACGGTCACACCCTGGGGGTTTTTCTCAATAAAGTTTGCGTCACGGTCATCTTTCATTAATCGAGCAATTCGATTAATCGCATCTTCCCAGCTGATTCGCTGCCATTTATCAGAGCCCGGTGCACGATATTCAGGATACTGCAGGCGCGTTTCGCTATGAATATAATCCAGAACGCCCGCACCTTTCGGGCACAAGGAGCCGCGACTTACAGGATGATCCGGATCGCCCTCAATATGGTAGATGCTTTCTTTGACATTTTTGGCCGTATCGCCAAGGCTGTACATCAACATGCCGCAGCCCACTGAACAGTATGTACAGTTATTCCGCGTCTCTTTTGCTTTTAAGAGTTTATATTGACGGGTTTCCGCGTGAACGGAAAAAGATGATAAAAATCCGAGGGATGCAACAGTGGTTCCTGCCATACCGCCCGCGCAGATTCGAAAGAACTGCCTCCGGCTTAACTCCATGTGTCCTCCAGCTTAAACTTAAGACATGAAAAGGGATGATTATTATAAGGTTAATATGCCGTATAGACCATTGTTATTATATGGTTATAACAAGCAAGAGAAGCCACTATCGGCGGTAGAATGGAAATGGTTTACTGCGTTTGGGTATCTGAAAGGCGGAAATGTGATCAATGGGTCGTTAAACGCTATTTCATGTGCCACTGCCTGCTGAATCCGGCCTGCAAACGTACCCGTCTGTAGACCGGATTCGACGTCGTTTGCGTCTCTACCCGGCATTTATCACAAACTCAAAACGTCAATTCGGCCTCCAGCAAGGCCAGAATGCTTTCGGCATCTTGCGCTGCAAACAGTGACTGGCGAAACTGCTTATTTACCAGCTTGCGCGCCAGCTGCGAAAAGACCTTCACGTGGTTAATACCCTCATCGGCTCCCAGCGTTAGCATGATCACCAGTTCAACGTCCCCCATCTCCGACTGCCAGTCGACCGGCTGCGCAAGCCGGACAATGCTGATGCTGGAGTGACGGATCCACTGGGATTTTGTATGTGGAATAGCCACGCCAAAACCAACGGCGGTCGTGACAATCTCTTCCCGCTGCCAGACATCCTCTTCAAGCTCAAACGGGTGTTCCGTTCGCCCATTTACGCCGAGATTGCCGCACAGGAACTGAATCGCCTGTTCTTTATTGCTCAGTGGTTCGCCTACAAAAATGTTCTCCAGCGCCAGCAACGGACGGACATCTTTTTGCGGTGCAAACTGATTTAGCAACGCTTCGATCTCCTGCGCGCTGCGACATTCGCAGGCCCGCAGAGCGAGCTCCCGGCACGCCTGGCTGTCCAGTTCACGTAGCTGGCTTTTCACGACCGGAATACGCGGGCTACTCATACTCAACTCGTCGAGTCCTAAACCCAGCAACAGCGGTAAATAGCGCCCTTCTCCGCCTAGCTCACCACAGATCCCCACCCATTTGCCGCGATCGTGCGCCACGCTGACGATTTGCTGCAGCATCCGCAGAAACGACGGCGTAATCGGGTTATACAGCGGCGAAACTCGCGGGTTATTACGATCGACCGCGTACAGATACTGGGTCATGTCGTTCGAGCCGATGCTGAAGAAATCGACTTCGTCACAGAAGTGATCGATGATGTAACACACTGACGGCACTTCAACCATAATCCCCAACGGAATGGCCGGGGCATGGCGTAATCCCTCAAGTTTCAACTCAGCTATCGCTTTTTGCAGTTCACTTTTCACCCACAGGATCTGGTCAAGACTGTGCACCATCGGAATCATCAGTTGCGCGTTACCAAAGGCCGCTGCACGAAAAATGGCGCGTAGTTGAGTACGGAACAATCCGGCAAATTCGGGATAAATTCGCACCGCGCGATAACCAAGGAACGGATTGTCTTCCTGAGGAATATTGAGATAACGGATATTTTTATCGCCACCAATATCCATGGTGCGAAAAATGACCGGTTTGTCGCCAGCGGCCAGTAACACCTGCTGGTAGGCTTCAAACTGCTCCTGCTCGTCAGGCGCGCTGTCTCTGTCCATAAACAGCATTTCAGTACGAAACAGCCCAATACCCTCCGCACCATTAGCAAACGCTCCTGGCGCTTCCAGCGCAGTACCGATATTCGCTGCGACATCAATGCGCTGATTATCTTTGGTGAACGCAGGCTGTGCGGCATCAAGCGCCTGCCTCCGCTGGCATTCATCCGCCAGCTTTTGTGCAATCCCATAATACCCACGCACAGCATCGTTTGGGTTAATCGCCAGTACACCGCAGCGGGCATCCAGTACCGCATGCTGACCCGTATAGCGGCTAATCGCCTCCAGAGGCAGGCCGCTGAGCACAGGGATCGCCGACGCGCGAGCCAGAATCAGGGTATGCGATGTGCGGCCCGTTTTCTCAAGGATCATGCCGGACAGATGCTGCAAATTGAGGCTTAAAAACTGACTGGGGGTCAGGTCTTCGGCAATCAGTATTGTCGGTTGTTCCAAAATCAGTGCATTACGCGGACGTCTTTCGGGCCAGGTGATGTGCAGCAACTGCTCGCTGATATCACGGATATCGCTGACCCGTTCACGCAGGTAGTCATTGCCGGAGGCTGACAGCTTGTCACACACCTGTTCCATATTGGCGATAATCGCCGCACCTAATCCCAGATGCTGCTCAAGCATCAGGCGACGGATATTGCCGGCAAAACCATCATCCTGAATCAAGGACAGGTGTGCGCTCAGTATGGTTTTACTCTCACCGTCACGCTCTCGCAGCTGCTGATTAAGCTGTTCAGCCAGCGTCACCAGGCTATGCTCCAGCCGGGTATTATCCTCCGCGCTCGCCGCTATTGCCCGATAGACTTCCAGATTATCGCTCTGCCAAAGTGTTAACGAACCAGCCCCTACGCCACCAGCCAGCACATTGCCATACAGCAAATCCGGGTTAAGGCGGATCAGCGAACGTGGCAACGGATGAGCTGCCAGCTCTGAGAACGTGGGCTGGACACTGTCACTGTCAATAAACCGGTGCTGGAGATACTCTTCCAGCGCCCGCCTGGCCTGTTCTTCATCGCTACCGGTGATGGTTAAACTGCAACTGTCGTTAAACAGCGTTCCGGTGCCAATCAGTGCCAGCGAACTTTTCGCATCTGCCCGGGTATTCTGGCGATGATTGATAAATATCACCTCACTTTGCCACTGGCTACAGTGCTCTTTTAGCTCCCATGCCGGACGTGCATGCAGGCCATTGGGTAACGGGCAAAAAAATTGAATCGTGAGCATAACAACTCCTGGTTAGCGCAAAATCAGCACCTGAAATCCGTCAGATGAACAACGGTTTCGCGCGTAAGATGTGAAATAAGAGCCGACAGCAGTTGTTGCGTTTGGCTGATGTCACGGCAATCTGCAATCGACGCAGCGCAGTGCCCATGGCGTGTAGCTGGCCCCAGCACAACCGTCGGGATCCCTGTGCCGCTGACATGAACAGCCCCACCGTCGGTGCCACCGTTACTGAACATATCCAGCTGTAGCGGTATACCCGTTTCATAAGCGACGTTTTCAACCCATGCTGTCAGTTTTGGTGGGGCAATAAGTGACTTATCGCTCAGCACCAGCATCGGCCCTTTGCCGAGCTGTCGATGATTCGCCGCACCATAATCAAAGTTTTTTGCCCAGCAGGCCGTGTCCAGCACAATGGCTATGTCCGGTGCAACCGCACGCGCCGCCGTTTGTCCTCCACGTAACCCAACCTCTTCACTGGAGCTGGCCACCAGCCAGACTTCACAAGGCAGTTCAGCGCCATGCCATTCACGTAACAGCGCTATCAGCAGATAACACCCGAGCCGATCATCAAAGGCTTTTCCCATTACCCGCTGGTGTGGCAAAACCTGGAAAGTAGTGTCAAAAGTGACGCGATCGCCCGGACGGACGCCAGCCTGAATGACCTCGTCATATGAGCGCGCGCCAATATCCACCCGCATCGCGCTAACATCATTGCCACTACGTTCTCCGTCAAGCAGCCCAGGGATTTTGCTCTCCTCTCGGGTGGTAATCCGCACCAGTTGCAGTTGCCTGGCCGCCATCCGCACATTTCCTACCGGTAAAACATCAATCGCCCCTTCGCTGGAGATACTGCGTACAATAAATCCCACTTCATCCATATGCGCGCAAATCATCACTTTCGGACCTGTCGATTCATTGAGTCGAATCAGTACCGAGCCAAGGCCATCAAAGCGCACCTCTTTATGCAGACGATCAGCCTCATCAAGTAAGATCTGACGAACCTCTTGTTCTGAAGACGCGATGGCATCCGCCTCACTCAGCGCTTTCAGCAGCGATAAATCCATTACGCCTCTCCCGTATGTAACAATGTTTTCGACATGCTGTAGAGCACCTCACCGCCGTCTGGCGTAACCAGCACAACATCCTCAATACGCACTCCCCCTTGCCCCGGCAGGTAGATACCCGGCTCAACGGTAAGCAACATGCCAACCGCCAGTGAAGTCGTATCTGTCGGGGAGAAGCGAGGGTTTTCATGGACCTCAATACCGATAGCGTGTCCGGTGTTATGCCCAAAGTAATCACCATACCCCGCGTCGGTAATGACCTGGCGAGCGGCGGCATCCACCTCATGGCAGTGCACTCCTGTGCGAATTGCCGCCACCGCTGCACGGTGTGCAGCCAGAACAATTTGATAAACGGGAAACAGAGCGCTTTCTTCTGCCGGTCCCGCACCAGGGACGCGAAACGTTCGCGTCATATCCGAACAATATCCCTGGTACTGTGCGCCAAAATCCAGCGTGATAAATTCGCCCGCTTCGACAAGCTTGTCGCTGGCTTTTCCATGTGGCAACGCGCCGCGCCAACCGCTGGCGACAATGGTGTCAAAAGAGATCTTTTCCGCACCAAGTGTGCGCATATACCATTCCAGCTCAGCGGCAATGGCTCGTTCACTGAAGCCTGGCTGAATAAATCGACGAATGTGTTCAGCACCGAGATCGGCAATCCGGCAGGCCTCGCGGATACAGGCAATCTCCTGTGTCGTTTTAACCTGCCGAAGAACATCCGGTACCACGCTCACCAGTCGGGCGCGCAATTTACCTGACCACACGTGCGCCGTTTGCCAGCTAACCTGCTCTCCTTCGAAGCCCAGCGTATCCAGGTTTTCGTCATCAATGATTTGATTCACCCGCGAATACAGCGTCTGCGCCCCATCCAGTAAATGGAGCTGGTAGCCACATGTACGCGCCGCGATATCGGTGTAGTAACGGGAATCCACCAGAATATGTGCTTTTTTATGGCTGATAAGCACAAACCCAGAACTGCTGGAGATACCCAGATGCGGCTGTTTATTCTGCCGCGATGAAAGCAGCACGGCGTCCAACCTTTGCGCCGTTAGCCATTCGCGCAATGAGGCAAGTAAACTCATGATGACAATCCTTATATTCAGAGGCTTTCAATCAGCAGTTTGCCTTTGCGATACATCATGTGGCGCAGGAACACGACCATTAGCGCCGTAATAACCGCCCCTAATAAGATCCCCGCCATATAGACGCCGAGATTAGTAACCAGAGGCCATGCCCAGATGGCGGATTCAGGGAACCACTGTACCGCGCCCAGCCAGACAGCAGCCGTCGAGCCGACAATTGCTCCAACCATATATGAAGGGATCGCCGTAACAGGGCTTTCCAGCGCAAAGGGGATCGCGCCTTCGCTAATGCCCATAAACGCAAGGAACATCGCCGTTTTCCCCTGCGGGTAAAGCTGCGCACTAAACAGTCGTTTACCGGTTAAGCGGCGGTCGATAAGCGTTGCCAGCCCAAGACCAATAGGTGGAATGACAATCGCAATAGAGCGTGCAGTCACCGGCAGGACGTGATCGGTGGTAAAGCTAAAGGCAACAAATCCTGCGGCCTTATTGATAGGGCCACCGAGGTCAATTGCAGTCGCTGCGGAGATGCCCATCGCATACATCAGCGTACCTTTCTCTCCCGCGGCCGTCAGCAGAGTACGGATACCACCGTTAATCCAACCTCCGAACGGGGTTATCACGTAATACATCGCCAGCATGACGAAAATGGCGGAGAGAATCGGCAGTAAAAAAGTGGTTTTGAATGCCAGCAGAAAATCAGGAAGCTGGATTTTCTGGTTCATCCACTTCACCAGATATCCGGCAACAATCGAGATAATCAGCGCTCCGATAAAGGTCGAAGGTACCGGAGCGGCCGTCGCCCATTGCAGAGTGGTTGGGTCAAAATTCAGCACCTGCGTGGGCTGAGTAGACATCAGCCCGCCGATGAATCCTGCCGGAAACGCCAGCTTACCGCCGATAGAGTTAGCAACGAACGCTGCAAACATGGGTATAGCAAAACCAAACAACACGCCGCCAAAAGACTGTGACAGCCAGGCAAACTTCAGTAATGAAAGATTAAAACCATCGAACTTCCCGCTATTCAGCGCATCCATGATGCCGGTATCAGCAGGAATTTTTAGCCAGCTATAGGCAATCAGTTGAGAGAAAGCGAGGATCACCCCACCCATGATTAACGTGGGTACCATACGCGAAATACCCGACATTACATGCTGCGGGAGTTCGCCCCAAAAGCTATTGCGGGAGGCCTGAGGATTTTTTATTACCGCTGCCGCACCAGATGCGCCAGGCACAACGGTTGCACTGCGTTTTTTAATGGCCATACGTGTTTCCCTTCGACAATTATTGTTGTTCTGCGGCAACCATTTCTTCGATCTCTTTAATGATGCCAGCAGCGTTTTTTATTGCGTCCTGCAAAGTAATTTCGTACACATCGCGTGTTTCAAACCGCTCGTTATCTTCCGGGGTGACGGCAACGGAGTGGATAATTAACGTCGCTTCGGCAATGTCCTGCGCCGTAAGGCGGTTTTGAATGCCATCTGCGCCCTGCGTTTCAATTTTCACTTCGTATCCCGCTTCAACCGCCGCTTCTTCCAGCGCCTGAGCTGCCATAAAGGTGTGAGCCAGCCCCATCGGGCATGCACAGACTGCAATCAGTTTTTTACTCATAACAGACTCCTTGTAATAGTTAACGAGTGAAATTATGGATGCAGGAAAGCAACGACCGTTACCAGATAAATAATGCTTCTACTGGATAAATAATCCCGCAATTCGGAAATGTGACGAGCGTCGGAATGGCTGGCAACAGACGAAAAAAAACCGCGTGATTAGCGCGGTTTCGCAGGGTATAGCAGTGTAGTTACAGAACATGCCCTAAAGTCTGGCGCAAATGCGCACCTGAGCCAAGCAGTCCTGGATTATCATGTACAATCAGATACACCGGAATGTCCTGAACATAGGATTTAAACCGCCCTTTATCTTCAAAGCCGCCGCGAAAACCAGACGCTTTAAAGAACTCGAGGAAACGCGGCACGATGCCACCGGCAATATAGACACCGCCAAAGGTGCCCAGCGTTAGTGCCAGATCGCCGCCAAATCGCCCCATAATGACGCAAAATAGCGACAGCGCGCGGCGACAGTCGATACAGGAATCGGCCAATGCACGTTCAGTGATATCTTTCGGCTGCAGGTTTTCCGGCAGGCGCCCATCTGACTTCACAATAGCGCGGTACAAATTCACCAGCCCAGGGCCAGACAACACGCGTTCCGCTGAGACATGACCAATCTCCGCACGCAGCACTTCCAGAATAATGCCTTCTTCTTCACTATTAGGGGCGAAATCCACATGCCCCCCTTCTCCCGGCAGGCTCACCCAGCGTTTATCCACGTGCACCAGATGCGCAACGCCTAAGCCAGTACCCGCACCATAAACCGCAATAGGTTTCCCTTCGACAGGTTCTGCACCACCAAACTGAATCAAGTGCTCTTTTTTCAACATGGGGATCGCCATCGATACAGCGGTGAAATCGTTGATGATTTCCAGATGACTGAAGCCAAGGTTCTTTTTCATTTCAGCAATAGAAAATGCCCAGGTATGGTTGGTCATTGCCACCCAGTCACCGGTGATCGGGCAGGCAATGGCAATACACCCGTCTTCAACGCTAACGCTATGCTCATCCAGGTAAACACGCACAACGGCTTCAAGGCTTGGGTAATCCAGCCCGGAATAGGTCTTTGCCTGCGAAATCTCACCACTGGCAATGTCACACAGAGCAAGACGCGCGTTAGTGCCGCCGACATCACCTACTAAAGCATATTTTGTCATTCTTCTACTGCTCCGCTAAAGTCAGAATAAATCTTTAGCACACTGTAAATTCATGGGGGCATAACAACAACGCCCCAAAGGCTGATGCCCGTGGAAAATCGATCCAGGTCACATAATTACTTTATCGTTTCAGCACCATTTGCAGCAATGCCACAAGGCAGGCTGTGCAAACTACCTCTATGACTCTGTTTGAAGGAATAGAAAATGCTCCATCCGCGTGCCAGAACGATGCTGTTATTATCAACCCCCGCGCTGATTATTGGCATCGCCTCCAGTCTGGTGTTGATCGCAGTAATGAAAGTGGCCTCTGTTTTACAGCAATTTTTATGGGAGCGTCTGCCCGTCAGTATTGGCATTGCCAATGACTCTCCGGTTTGGATCATCGGCATGCTTACGCTTACCGGGATAATGGTCGGCTTAGTGATTCGCTACAGCCAGGGTCATGCAGGCCCGGATCCGGCCTGTGAACCACTGATCGGTATGCCAGTATCAACTTCAGCACTGCCGGGCCTGCTGGCCGCACTGATCCTCGGCCTCGCGGGCGGGGTCAGTCTGGGGCCAGAGCATCCGATTATGACCGTGAATATCGCGCTGGCAGTGGCCATTGGCGTTCGGCTGTTTCCCCGTGTTGATAAGCTGGACTGGACCATTCTCGCTTCTGCTGGCACCATTGGCGCGCTGTTTGGCACCCCTGTCGCCGCAGCGCTGGTGTTCTCGCAAACATTGAACAACTCTAACGATGTTCCCTTGTGGGATCGTCTGTTTGCGCCATTGCTGGCCGCAGCAGCGGGATCACTGACAACCAGCCTGTTCTTTCATCCTCATTTTTCGTTGCCCATTGAACACTACTCACAGATGCATCTGACCGATATTTTTAGCGGTGCCATTGTCGCCGCCATTGCTATTGCGGCAGGTATGGTGGCGGTCTGGTGTTTGCCACGTTTGCACCAGTTGATGCATCAATTGAAACACCCGGTGCTGATCCTCGGTGTTGGGGGATTTATCCTCGGCATATTAGGCGTTATTGGTGGGCCACTTACTTTGTTTAAGGGGCTGGATGAAATGCAGCAAATGGCGTTTAGCCAGACTCTGGGTGCCTCAGACTATTTTATGCTCGCGGTGATTAAACTGGCCGCGCTGGTGGTTGCCGCCGCCAGCGGTTTTCGCGGTGGGCGTATTTTCCCGGCGGTATTCGTGGGTGTGGCGCTGGGACTTATGCTACACGCCCATGTTGAAACCGTACCGGCAGCAATCACCGTCTCCTGTGCCATTCTGGGGCTGGTCTTGGTTGTCACACGCGATGCCTGGCTGAGTCTGTTTATGGCCGCAGTGGTGGTGCCAGACACCACCCTGCTGCCGCTGTTGTGTATCGTTATGCTTCCCGCCTGGTTGCTGTTGGCAGGTAAACCGATGATGATCGCCAATCGCCCGGATAAATAGCTATCCGCCGTTACGGGCTTCCAGCGCACGGGTCACCGTGCGCAACAGTTCAGGCAGATCGGCTTTCGGCAACACCACTTCAATCAACGAAAGCCGTTGCGGTGATGCCAGCCGAGCCAGAACTTCCTCCAACTGTACAGCCTGCGCCACGCGCCAGCATTCCGCCTGACATTCCCGACTCAGAGCCTGCGGCACCTGCGTCCAGCTCCAGCCGGCAATATCGTTGTAACGCTGATTCGCCCCGTGAATAGCACGCTCTACGGTATAACCGTCGTTATTGAGCAGTAAAACAACGGGTGACTGACCCTCTCTGAGCATTGACCCCAGTTCCTGAATTGTCAGTTGCGCCGCACCATCACCAATAATCAGGATCACCCGGCGGTCCGGGCAAGCCATTTGTGCACCGAATGTGGCAGGTAAAGCATAGCCAATAGAGCCCCACAACGGTTGTACCAGCACCTCCGCCCCGGAAGGTAACGAGAGCGCCGCAGCACCAAATGCGGCAGTCCCCTGATCTACGAGGATAATGTCGTCAGGTGCCAGATAATGCTGCACCGTATGCCAGAAGTTTTCCTGTGTCAGCGGCCCCTTTTCAACCGGAATACGATTAACAGGAGGACGTTCAGGTGGGAGAGAGAATGACAATTCCAGGCATAATTCTCGTAGCGTTGTGACCGCCTGTTCCATGGGGACGTTAAACCAGCTTGTTCCTACGCGCGAAGCATGAGGCTGGACCTCAATAGTGCGTTCCTGCGGTAGCCGGTGCGTAAAACCGGCAGTCAACGTGTCAACAAACTGAGTGCCAACACAGATGATCGTGTCGGCATCCTCTATCGCCTGGCGTACATAATCATTGCTGGCCCCAGCGCTGTAAGTGCCAACAAACGCCGGATGACGCTCATCAAAAAGCCCTTTGCCCATCAATAGTGTGGCGTGGGCCATCGGCGTTTCCGCCATCCAGCGCTGTAAAACCGGCTGTAAACCAAAACGCTGCGCGAGAAAATCAGCCAGCAGCGCCACCCGCGGACTGTCGATTAACCGTTCGCGGGCCTGAAAACGAAACGCGGCAGCCACGCTGCTTTCCGGTTCGTTCAGGGGAATAATGAGGATATCTTGCGGGGGCGTGGCGGGGTGTTTGGCAATATCAGCAGGTAGCATCAGATAACCTGGTCTGCGCTCGGACAACATTGCCCGCAGAACCCGGTCAATTTCATAGCAGGCGTTTTGTGCATCCAGCACCGCACTGGCAGAGGTAATCGCCTGGTGCATACGGTAAAAATGCTGAAAATCACCGTCACCAAGGGTGTGATGCATCAGTTCCCCACGCCGCTGAGCACTGCTACACGGAGCCCCCACAATATGCAGTACAGGAACATATTCTGCATAGCTTCCGGCTAATCCATTGATTGCGCTTAATTCCCCAACGCCAAAGGTGGTGAGAAGCGCTCCTGCCCCCGCCACCCGGGCATATCCATCCGCAGCATAAGCCGCATTCAATTCGTTCGCGCACCCGACCCAGCGCACGCTGGGATGTTCAATCACATGGTCCAGAAACTGCAAATTATAATCACCCGGCACACCAAAAAGGTGGCCAATTCCACAACCTGCCAGCCTGTCCAGCAGATAATCAGCAACTGAATACGGGGTTTGCATGACAGCTATCCTTCTGACGGTAACCTCATGTTGAGTATCGAAGAACTGTGATACCTGTCCAGAAAACTCGCCGTGAAGGGGGTGGAAAGCTGAATTTACAGTTTCGTCGGTGAAATTTCATTGAGGCCTGACTTGTGTAAACGTATACACTGAAACTCTCACTATCTGGAATGGGGGCTACATGGTTTATCGCGCTGATGAAAATCGCTATCAGACAATGGAGTACCGCCGCTGCGGTCAAAGCGGGTTAAAACTACCGGTTATCTCTCTTGGCCTGTGGCACAATTTTGGTGACACCACGCAAGTCGAGAACAGCCGGAGCCTGTTACAGCGCGCTTTCGATCTGGGGATCACCCATTTTGATCTCGCCAATAACTACGGGCCGCCACCGGGCTCGGCTGAGCGAAATTTCGGACGCATTCTGCAGGAAGATTTTTTGCCGTGGCGGGATGAACTCATCATCTCCACCAAAGCAGGCTACACCATGTGGGATGGTCCCTACGGCGACTGGGGTTCGCGTAAATATCTTATAGCCAGCCTCGACCAAAGCCTGAAACGCATGGGTCTGGAATATGTTGATATCTTCTATCACCATCGTCCCGATCCTGAAACACCGCTTACAGAAACCATGAAGGCACTGGATCATATTGTCCGGCAGGGCAAAGCGCTGTATGTCGGGCTGTCTAACTATCCTGCCGACCTTACCAGACAGGCCATTGAAATCCTCAACGATTTAGGGACTCCATGCCTTATCCACCAGCCCAAATATTCCATGTTTGAACGCTGGGTTGAAGGAGGTTTACTCTCACTGCTGCAGGAGAAAGGAGTTGGCAGTATCGCCTTCTCACCGCTGGCAGGTGGACAATTAACCGATCGCTACCTGAACGGTATTCCTGCGGATTCTCGTGCAGCAAGCGGCAGCCGTTTTCTTAATCCGGACCAAATTACTGCGGAAAAATTAAACAAAGTTCGTTTGTTGAATGAACTGGCTGAGCGGCGAGGACAAAAGCTCTCCCAGATGGCGCTGGCCTGGGTGTTACGGGAAGACAAAGTCACCTCAGTGCTGATTGGTGCCAGCAAACCGGCGCAAATTGAAGACGCTGTCGGCATGCTGGCAAACCGTCATTTCTCACCGGCAGAATGTGCAGAGATTGATGCCATTCTGGGTCGGTTGAAATAAAGACACATTTATTAACAAAAAGTGCTCTCTCTCAGGATTTAAGAGTTAAGGCGATGAAACGGGGCTTTACTGCCCCGTAATATTGCGTTAACAGGCCGGCTACGGCTCGATCGTGAAGGAGAGAAAGAATGTTCAGGTCACTGATTCTGGCGGCAGTCTTAATGGCTTTTGCACCGCTGGCCGCAAACGCTGGCGAAATCACCCTGCTACCGTCGATTAAATTACAAATTGGCGATCGCGACAATTACGGCAACTACTGGGACGGCGGGCGCTGGCGCGACCGGGATTACTGGCACCATAATTATGAGTGGCGCAAAAATCGTTGGTGGCGTCATGACAATGGCTACCATCGTGGCTGGGATAAACGCAAAGCTTACGAGCGCGGTTATCGTGAAGGCTGGAACGATCGTGATGACCATCGTGGTCGCGGGCGAGGCCACAAACACCATCATTAATGTAACAAATCCCCCATCATCCGGGGCAGTATTCACACAAACCATCGATATACATAGGGTTCATGTTTGTACATGGACCCTTTTTGCGTAACACTTTCCCAAACGCTGGATTACGTACAGCCACAATAGCCCCCCAGAGCCTCCTCCATCTTTCCGGTTCATTTCACAAATTCACAAAATCGGAAAAAAAAATTCCGATTAATCGTGTTTTTTTTGAACTTTACGCGATAAACGTTAACATTAATTTAATAATATAAAACCTGGGGTGAGCGCCAATGAAAAAACAAGAAAGACAAAAGGCCATTCGGGTTAAGCTGGTAACCGATAAAAAGGTTTATGTTAGCGAATTAGCAAAGGAATTATCAGTTACGACTCGCACGATCCGTAATGACTTAAATGAGTTAAGTCAGAATACTCTTTTTTCATTATTCCATGGCGGAGCGCAATTAAACAACACACCTGATGAATCTTTATTTGAACAATCTTTCACAAATACAATATTGAACGGGTTCAAAAGCCATAAGGAAATCACAACGATTTCTACCCGTACCAAACAAAATAACTATATTGATGAAAGCATTTACATACTGGGTTCATTTAATATAGATATTGTCTCTGAAACTTCAACGTTCCCTCAGATTGGCCAGACCATACGCGCCTCTGCAACCCATTTTTATGCCGGAGGGAAAGGTACAAACCAGGCGGTTGCTGCAGCCAAAATCAATAACAATGTTCATCTTACTGTTAAATTAGGTACAGATGAGTTTTCGAAAAAAGCAAAAAGATACTTAACGAACACTGAAATTTCATCTTTCTCTTTTTTTGAAAATGAAATGTCCTCCACTGGAATTGCAATGGTTTGGGTTTCAGGTGCCACTGGAGACAATATGATCAGTATCGATCTTGGGGCCAATGAAACTTTCACCCAGGAAGATATTTTATTGGATATAGATACCATTCGTAATTGCAAAGTTTTTTTAACCCAACTGGAAAATAATTTTCCTATCACTCGCTTTGCCGTCATGCAGGCAAAACTCGGAAAATCTCTGGTTGTTCTGAATCCCGCTCCCTATGTTTCCGAGATCAAAGAAATATTGCATTTAATCGATATTATCACACCGAATAAAATTGAAGCTGAAGCGTTGTCAGGTATCAACATAGTTGATATTTATTCAGCAAAAAATGCCGCCAAAAGCATTCATATCCAGGGCGCAAAATGCGTCATTATCACGTTAGGTAGCGACGGTTGTCTGATCTTTGATGGCAAAACTTATACTCATATTCCGGCCTATAAATCAGCCGTTGTCGATACCAGTGGAGCAGGCGATGCCTTTACCGGGGCACTGGCTGCATGTATTGCAAACGGTAAAGGACTCATCAATGCAGCGCAATATGCTTCTGCGTTTGCATCGTTGAAAGTTGAACGTAAAGGTGCATCAAACATGCCCAGTAATTCGCTCGTTTATCATCGTATGCAGTAACTGTCTAGAGCATTATTCAGCCCCCTACACCTATAGGATAATTTCATGAAAAATAAAATGTTTTATCGTGTGATCGGTGCAACTGTCGGCTTAGCGCTTTCCGCCACCTTCACCGTACCTGCTTTTGCCGCCGATACGCAGACACATAAACCTAAAGTCGCGCTGGTCATGAAATCACTGGCAAATGAGTTTTTCCTGACAATGGAAACAGGAGCAAAAGATTATCAGAAAAAAAACGCCGACAAGTTTGACTTGATTTCTAACGGCATCAAAAACGAAACGGATACGGCAAATCAAATCCAGATCGTAGAGCAAATGATCGTCTCTAAAGCCGATGCTATCATCATTGCGCCATCAGACTCTAAAGCCCTTGTGCCTGTCATTAAAAAAGCGATTGATGCAGGTATCATTGTCATCAACATTGATAATAAATTTGATGACGGTGTACTCAAAGACAAAAATCTCAACATTCCTTTTGTTGGCCCGGATAACCAAAAAGGCGCAAAAGAAATTGGTGATTATTTAGCGAAGCACCTTAAACCAGGCGATCAGGTCGGTATTATTGAAGGTATCCCAACCTCCAGTAACTCTCAGCAACGTACCCTCGGCTTCCAGAACGCAATGGCGCAAGGCGGAATGAAAGTGGTTTCCGTTCAATCTGGTCAATGGGAAATTAACAACGCTAATGCAGTGGCCGCTGCAATGCTGAGTGAATACCCCGATATCAAAGCACTGTTGGCAGATAACGACAATATGGCATTAGGCGCAGTTTCTGCAATTCGCTCTGCCGGGAAAAAAGGCCAGGTTCTGGTGGTTGGTTATGACAATATCGAAGCGATTAAGCCTATGTTAAATGATGGCCGTGTTTTAGCAACCGCAGATCAATTTGCTTCGCAACAAGCCGTATTTGGAATTGATGCCGCACTTGATGCGTTAAAAAATGGCAAAAAACAGAGTGAGCTCTCCAGCAACGTTGAAACGCCAATAAAACTTATCGTTAAACAATAAGTTAATAACCGTAAAACAGTGTGCCGCTGTGGTATTGCAATTATTTGGGTATCAGAGCGGCTTACCGGATAAGGCCAGAATATGAAAAGTGGGCAAGAGATCCTCACAATACAGGGAGTAGGTAAAACCTATAGTGAACCTGTCCTGGTAGATGTGACGCTAGCATTATATCCAGGAAAAGTATTGGCCCTGACGGGAGAAAACGGTGCCGGGAAAAGTACATTATCAAAAATTATTGGCGGACTAACTAGCGCAACTACCGGGCAGATGATTTATCAGGATCAACCTTACGCCCCCGCTACCCGAAAAGAAGCAGAAAAGTTGGGTGTTCGCATGGTTATGCAAGAACTCAATTTGTTGCCTACATTGTCGGTCGCGGAAAACCTGTTTCTCGAACAACTTCCCCATCGGTTCGGCTGGATCGATCGAAAAAAGTTAACAGAAATGGCTCGCCCGGTGATGGCAATGGTTGGACTTCAATCTGTCGATCCTAATACGCTGGTAGGTGAATTGGGTATTGGTCATCAACAGATGATCGAAATCGCACGAAACTTAATTGGTGAAAGTCGGGTGCTTATTCTGGATGAACCGACGGCCATGCTCAGTAGTCGTGAAGTTGAACTCCTGTTTAAACAGATAGCGCTGTTTAAAGCCCGTGGGGTTTCAATCATTTATATTTCTCACCGTCTCGATGAGTTAGCGATAATTGCTGACGATATTGCCGTACTCCGAGATGGCCATTTGGTTTGCGTGGACGATATCAAACGTTATACCAGCGATCAGCTTGTTTCGCTGATGGTCGGGCGCGACTTAGAAAGTTCATTTGATTTAAGTGGACGTCAGGCAGGTCATCCCATCCTGAAAGTGGAAAATTTTAAGCGTGGGAAAATCATTCGGGATACGTCATTTACATTGTACAGCGGTGAGGTGTTAGGGATCAGCGGTCTGGTCGGCTCCGGCAGAACAGAGCTTCTGCGTGCTATTTTCGGCGCTGATAAAATCGACAGTGGCACCTTGCTGATTGGCTCCCCATTAAAGCCCGTAGCGATCCGTTCTCCTGCTGAGGCTATTCGACACGGTATCGCATTAGTCACGGAAGATCGTAAAGGTGAAGGGCTTTTATTACCCCAGTCGGTTGCAGCAAATATTTCATTGGGCAACAGCGACAAAATAAGCCATCTGTCGGTCGTTAACGCATTGAGTGAAACCACGTTAGCAAATAAACACATCAAAAGTTTAGCGGTTCGTACAACAAACACAGCACAGGCAGTGGAGAGTTTATCGGGCGGCAACCAGCAAAAAGTTTTGATTAGCCGATGGCTGGAACGAGACTGCGAAGTTGTCCTATTTGATGAGCCCACTCGCGGTATTGATGTCGGCGCTAAACAGGATATTTACCAGTTGCTGAATACGTTGACGTCTAAGGGAAAAGGCGTTGTTGTCGTTTCCAGTGATCTGCGCGAACTCATGCTCGTTTGCGATCGTATTGCGGTAATTTCCGATGGCAAGTTAGTGAACACATTTACGCGTGATGACTGGAGCCAGGATCGCATTTTAGCGGCAGCATTTTCGGCATATCAACATGCAGAAGATACCGTCAGCGAGTAGCCGGGGATAAAAAATGAAAAACAACTTTGCGACAAAACAAGCAGCAGCAGAGAAAGGTAAGGCCCAGACGTCATGGAAAGGATTAAGTAGCTACATCGGGCTGCTCGGAGCATTATTGGCGATGATAGTCCTGTTTTCATGCCTCAGTACACATTTTCTGAGTATGAATACCTTTAGTACTATTGCGAATCAGATCCCCGATTTAATCGTCATGTCGGTAGGGATGACGTTTATCTTAATTATTGCCGGTATCGACCTTTCGGTTGGCTCGTTGCTGGCTCTTGCCGCAGCGGTCGTCAGCGTCACCTATTTAAATTTCCAATGGTCGCCATGGCTGGCCGCGCTTTCTGGCATAGCACTCGCTACATTAGTTGGAGCACTGACGGGACTGATTACCGTTGCCTGGCGTATTCCAGCCTTTATCGTCTCACTGGGCGTACTGGAAATGGCTCGCGGGGCGGCATACCAGTTAACTGACTCCCGAACTGCCTATATCGGTTCTATTTATGATTATTTAGCCGACCCGATTCTCTTTGGCGTCTCCCCTTCTTTTATTATCGCGATCGTCGTCATTATTGTCGGACATTTGGTACTGACCCGAACCGTTTTTGGCCGCCATTTAATTGGTATTGGTACCAATGAAGAAGCTGTCCGGTTATCAGGCATCAATCCCGGGCCCTACAAGATCGCAGTCTTTGCCCTGATGGGTGGATTATCTGGTCTGGCATCACTCTTTCAGGTGGCCCGTCTCGAGGCCGCAGACCCGAATAGTGGCGTGGGGATGGAGCTACAGGTTATTGCTGCTGTCGTGATTGGAGGCACGAGTCTGATGGGGGGACGCGGCTCGATTATCTGTACTTTTCTTGGCGCGTTGATTATTTCCGTACTGGCAGCAGGGCTGGCGCAAGTTGGCGCCAGCGAGCCCACAAAACGTTTTATCACAGGAGCCGTTATTATCGTTGCAGTGGTACTTGATACCTATCGTAGCCATTTAAATAAAAAATAAGCGAGATGGTTACCCGGCGCGACCGGGTAACCGCAGGAAATGATAACCGCTACAATCCGATCGCGGTCCCTATCAGCAGCCAGATATTCAGTGCCACAACCAGCAGCACAATCACCCAGCCAACCTGTTTTACCCAACGGCTGTTAACCAAATCGCCCATCAGTTTACTGTCGCTGGTAAATATCAGCAGCGGCACCAGAGCCAGTGCAATCCCAAAACTGAGCAATACCTGGCTCATCACCAGAATACGGGTAGGATCAAGTCCCATCAGGATAACGATAAACGACGGCATCATGGTGACGGTGCGGCGTACCCAAAGCGGAATGTGAAAGCGAATAAACCCTTGCATCACAACTTGTCCCGCCAGTGTTCCGACAACCGTAGAGGAAAGCCCAGCAGCCACCAGACTCAAACCAAAGACCGTCGCCGCAGCGTGGCTCAACAACGGTTCAAGGGTCAGGTAGGCCTGATCGAGGTCAGCAATACCGGTATGCCCGCTAAAGTGAAATGCCGCTGCCGCCGTCGCCATCATCGCCAGATTCACAAATCCGGCAATTGTCATGGCGATAGCCACATCCCATTTGGTTGCCGTGTATCGCTGCTGGCGTGTCCCACCATGCAGATGCTGGGTTAAGGATGAGTGCAGATAAATAACGTGCGGCATAATGGTGGCGCCGAGCACACCGGCCGCCAGAAATACCGCTTCAGAATTGGGCAGGCTGGGGATAATCATTCCCTTACTCAGCTGTGCCAGGTTCGGCTGAGAAAAAACCAGTTCTACAATGTAAGCCGCAGCAACGAACAATAATAATCCGCCAATCACTTTCTCCAGCGGCTTTTGCCCACGACGTTGCAGCATCAGGATCAAAAAAGTCGCAATCCCAGTAAGCACAGCCCCCTGCAACAGAGAAACACCAAGGATCAGCTTGAAGCCAATTGCAGCCCCAATAAATTCGGCCAGGTCTGTCGCCATGGCGATAATTTCAGCCTGCACCCAGTAGAACCAGACCACGGGGCGCGGATAATGATCGCGAATTTGCTCCGCCAGATTTTTGCCAGTGGCAATGCCCAGCTTAGCTGATAGCACCTGAATCAACATTGCCATCAGGTTTGCCCAGACAACGACCCACAGCAGTTTATAGCCAAAGCTGGCACCTGCCTGGATATTCGTAGCAAAGTTACCCGGGTCGATATACCCGATAGCCGCGATGAACGCAGGTCCCATTAATGCGAGCTTCAACTTGCGCGCTGCCCGTCCACTGCTACTCTCAACGCGATCGTTCGTCATTTTAGTGCCTCAGAAACATAGCCTTTGCTATGTTTTAAGCTACGCTTATTGAGAATGATTATCAAATTCATTTTGATGGGTTGAATTGATTTCTCTGATAGCGTTGGTCTATGGGTTGATAAGAAATCTGGAAATACCGGCGAGATGTTTAATTATTGTTATGAGATTAGCACAATGACATAACTTTTCACTTCCATACTAAACATAACGGAAGTGTATCGCGGATCACTAATTTTGAATCTCGTCACAGGTCCTTATTATAGTGTGTGTTTGATCTCGTTTTCTTTGGTGTTGTTACATAGAATGTGCACGGAAACTAAACCTGCCTCATATTTGGAGCAAATATGGACCGCGTTCTTCATTTTGTCCTGGCCCTTGCCGTCGTTGCGGTACTCGCACTGCTGGCAAGCAGTGACCGTAAAAAAATCCGCATTCGTTATGTTATTCAATTGCTTGTTATCGAAGTGTTACTGGCATGGTTCTTCCTGAACTCTGATGTCGGCTTGGGCTTCGTGAGAGGCTTCTCCGAAATGTTTGAAAAACTGCTCGGATTCGCTAATGAAGGGACAAACTTTGTCTTTGGCAATATGAACGACAAAGGTCTGGCATTCTTCTTCCTGAAAGTGCTTTGCCCGATCGTCTTCATTTCCGCCTTGATCGGTATTTTGCAGCATATCCGTGTTCTGCCAGTTATCATCCGCGCTATTGGTTTCCTGTTATCCAAAGTGAACGGTATGGGCAAGCTGGAATCCTTCAACGCCGTCAGCTCCCTGATCCTGGGTCAGTCTGAAAACTTTATTGCCTATAAAGATATCCTGGGCAAAATGTCACGCAACCGCATGTACACCATGGCTGCAACGGCGATGTCTACCGTTTCCATGTCTATCGTGGGCGCGTACATGACCATGCTGGAACCGAAATACGTCGTTGCGGCGCTGGTTCTGAACATGTTCAGCACCTTTATCGTACTGTCGCTGATCAACCCTTACCGTGTTGATGCCAGTGAAGAAGATATCCAGATGTCCAACCTGCACGAAGGGCAGAGCTTCTTCGAAATGCTGGGGGAATACATTCTGGCGGGCTTCAAAGTGGCGATTATCGTTGCAGCAATGCTGATTGGTTTCATCGCGCTGATTGCAGCTCTGAACGCCCTGTTCGCCACCGTTACCGGTTGGTTTGGCTACAGCATCTCCTTCCAGGGTATCCTGGGCTACATCTTCTACCCTATCGCATGGGTAATGGGTGTTCCGTCCAGCGAAGCACTGCAGGTAGGTAGTATCATGGCGACTAAACTGGTTTCTAACGAATTCGTTGCGATGATGGACCTGCAGAAAATCGCTTCAACGCTCTCTCCGCGCGCTGAAGGCATCCTCTCTGTGTTCCTGGTATCCTTCGCTAACTTCTCTTCAATCGGTATTATCGCAGGCGCAATCAAAGGCCTGAACGAAGAGCAAGGCAACGTGGTCTCCCGCTTTGGTCTGAAACTGGTATACGGCTCCACGCTGGTGAGCGTACTGTCCGCTTCCATCGCAGCACTGGTGCTGTAAACAGCCACGCAGTGACAAAGCCGGGGAGATTCTCCCCGGCTTTTTTATGCCTGTTACTCAGCAATCTGAATGGAAAAAAGAGAAATCGGGCTGGAAGTAGAAACAAAAAACCCCCGCTTTTCAGCGAGGGCTTCAATTTTGGTGGAGCTAAGCGGGATCGAACCGCTGACCTCCTGCATGCCATGCAGGCGCTCTCCCAGCTGAGCTATAGCCCCACGATGCTTTTACGTACCAAATTTATTGGGATTAAATTTGGTGGAGCTAAGCGGGATCGAACCGCTGACCTCTTGCATGCCATGCAAGCGCTCTCCCAGCTGAGCTATAGCCCCGTCACGTAAAGCTTGTCGAGTTGACGGGCGGCATCATATGAATTCCCTTCGCATGTGTCAACGGCAAAATCAATTCACAGAATTCAATCGCTGAAAAAGCAGTCAAATGAAGAACATTGCGCAACAACTCGCATTCAGTAGTTAAACGCGTCACGGTTTCGACTAAAATGGTGCTATAAAATGAACCACTAATTAACCCCACGACTATTCAGGGAATCGTTATGTTCAAGGAACGGATGACGCCAGAAGAACTTGCTAATCTGACCGGTTACAGCCGACAAACCATCAATAAATGGGTGCGCAAGGAAGGCTGGGCTACATCACCCAAACCAGGCGTTCAGGGCGGTAAAGCCCGTCTGGTTCACGTTACCGAACAAGTTCGTGAATACATCCGCAGTGCCGAGCGTTCAGCTGAAGGCTTATCAGATAATTTATCTTTATCAGGTGACTCCTCTATCGAAGCGCTGCTGATAAGGCTGGCTAAAGAAATGACGCCATCAGAACAGAAAATGTTTACGTCACTGATCCTGCGTGAAGGCATTACGGGTTTATTACAACGCTTAGGGATCCGCGACAGTAAATAATATGAAAAAATTACGCAGCAAAATGACCACCGAAGAGCTGGCTGAATGTCTCGGGGTCGCCAAACAAACCGTCAATCGCTGGATCAGAGAACAAAACTGGAAAACCGAAAAGTTTCCCGGCGTGAAGGGTGGCCGCGCAAGGCTTATTCATATTGATGGCAGTGTGCGAGAATTTCTTCTCAATATTCCTGCATTTCGCAAAGTCCCTGAGTTTTATCAGGCAGAAGAACCTATTGCGGAATACACACACGTTACTCGCAGCCCTGCATTTCGCCAGATAATTGGTGCAGTAGAAAACATGACCCCGACGGAACAAGAAAAGCTGGCGCTTTTTCTTTCACGTGAAGGTATCCGCAGTTTTCTCGCCCGTCTCGGCATTGATGAATCGGAATAAGCACAAAAAAAACGGCAGGATATTTTCCTGCCGTTTTTCTATGTATCAACCCGCCTTACTGCTGACTTTCACGCTCAGCAATAAACGCCAGGGCTTTGTTAATACGTTCAATGCTGCGAGATTTTCCAATCGCATGCACTGTTACGTCTAACGCCGGAGACTGGCCTGCGCCGGTTACTGCAACGCGCAGTGGCATACCCACTTTACCCATACCCACTTCCAGCTCATCAGCGGTTGCCTGAATCGCGTGGTGGACATTTTCAGCCGTCCATTCGCTAATTTCAGCCAGCTTGTCGCGAACCACTTCCAGTGGCTGACGTGCAACCGGACGCAGGTGTTTCTTCGCCGCATCAGCATCGAACTCGGCAAAGTCTTCGTAGAAATAGCGGCAGCTCTGCGCCATCTCTTTCAGTGTTTTGCAACGCTCACCCAGCAGTTTCACCAGTTCGGAAAGTTGCGGACCAACGCGAGTGTCGATATTTTCCTGCTCAATGTGCCATTGCAGATGCGTTGCCACATATTCCGGAGCCAGGGCGTTAATATAGTGATGGTTCAGCCACTGCAGTTTCTCAGTGTTGAATGCACTCGCAGACTTGCTCACCGCACCAAGGGAGAACAGCTTGATCATCTCTTCGCGGGTAAAGATTTCCTGATCGCCGCTGGACCAGCCCAGACGCACCAGGTAGTTCAGCAGCGCTTCCGGCAGGTAGCCATCATCGCGATACTGCATTACGCTGACTGCTCCGTGACGTTTGGAGAGCTTTTTACCGTCGTCGCCGTTGATCATCGAAACGTGTGCATAAACCGGCACTGGCGCGTTCAGCGCTTTCAGGATGTTGATCTGACGCGGGGTGTTGTTGATATGGTCTTCACCACGAATAACGTGGGTGATTTCCATATCCCAGTCATCGACCACAACACAGAAGTTATAAGTCGGAGAACCGTCGGTACGGCGAATGATCAGATCGTCCAGCTCCTGGTTACTGAATTCGATCGGCCCACGGATCTGGTCGTCAAAAATAACGGAACCGTCCTGCGGGTTAGCAAAACGTACCACGCAAGGCTCATCGTCCGCATGATGTTCGTGACCATGACGGCAGCGACCGTCGTAACGCGGCTTTTCACCTTTCGCCATCTGCTCTTCACGCAGTTGCTCCAGACGCTCTCTGGAGCAGTAGCATTTATAGGCTGTACCCGCTTCCAGCATCTCATCGATAACTGCGTTGTAGCGATCAAAACGTTTGGTCTGGAAGTACGGACCTTCATCCCACTCAAGGTTCAGCCAGTTCATGCCATCCATAATGGCTTCGATAGCTTCCGGTGTGGAGCGTTCGAGATCGGTGTCTTCAATACGCAGCACAAACTCACCGCCATGGTTACGTGCAAAAAGCCAGGAATAAAGAGCAGTACGCGCACCGCCGACGTGCAGGTAACCTGTCGGGCTTGGCGCGAAGCGAGTTTTGATTTTCATGAAATGGCCTTACGTTTATAAAGATGCCGACAACCGGCAAACCTGGGAAGATTATCAGGGTGGTATTCTATCACCGTGGTCTGATTCCTCAATGTTGATCAGGTTGGAACATCACGCTTTACCATTTTCGTATACAAATCATGCCGCATGGCCTGTTTTGCGATCGTTTTGTTTAAATTTACGACGAACGAACAATTTCTTTTGAAAATGCGTTGACTCATTTTCAACTCTCCCTATAATGCGACTCCACACAGCGGGGGTGATTAGCTCAGCTGGGAGAGCACCTCCCTTACAAGGAGGGGGTCGGCGGTTCGAACCCGTCATCACCCACCAACTACTTTATGTAGTCTCCGCCGTGTAATGTAAGAAATTGAGAAGTGGGTGATTAGCTCAGCTGGGAGAGCACCTCCCTTACAAGGAGGGGGTCGGCGGTTCGATCCCGTCATCACCCACCACTTTCTCGCCAGCTGGATTTCTTACAACAAAATGAAGTACCGAAGTGGGTGATTAGCTCAGCTGGGAGAGCACCTCCCTTACAAGGAGGGGGTCGGCGGTTCGATCCCGTCATCACCCACCACTTCGGGGCGTTAGCTCAGTTGGTAGAGCAGTTGACTTTTAATCAATTGGTCGCAGGTTCGAATCCTGCACGCCCCACCAATGTAAAAAGGCGCCCTAAAGGCGCCTTTTTGCTATCTGCGATTTATAAGATTCGAACCTGCAGCAGGTTCGGGTCTCACGTAGTGAGACAACGGAGCCGTTTTCGGCGACGGCCCGGAGGGTGAGCGAAGCGAGTCATCCCTACAAAATGATATGTTTTAAGCCGGATAAGACATTCGTACTACCATCCGGCAGAAATATCACATCGTCAGTGCCCCCACCAGTTTCTCCAGCGCAGGCGTCGCTTGTTGTTGGTCATACACAATATACAAATCTGCCGGAATACGTTCTTCTAACGCCCGAAATACAACACCCGGCCAGTTCATCTGAGCGTAGCTATCTGCAATTAACGTAATACCAATTCCCATGCTAATCATCGCCAGCACCGTTTGCGGTTCCCGCACTTCACGAATTATCATCGGAGAGAATCCAGCGCTCTGGCAAACACGTTGCAGAAATGCCCAGTCAGTATGAACTGAAGGCATAGTGACAAAATATTCGTTACGCAGCGCTTCCAGCGGTACTGCATCATAAGCAGTAAGTGGATGCTCTTCCGGCATAGCCACCAGAAAAGAAGACTCATGCAAACGCAGGCTGGTAAATCCGGGAGAAGGCTCAGTTGCCATCCGCCAAACACCCGCATCCAGTTCACGCCGCTCCAGCATGGTCATTTGCACTGCAGGCATGTTTTCACGAAACAGTACTTCGACGTTAGGGTTATCCTTCAAAAAACACCGCATCACCGGACGCATTTTTCCCCACATTGCGGTGCCAATAACGCCGAGCTCGATCCGCCCTGCCTCGCCACGACCAATCTGTTCAACTCTTGCCAGCGCCTGATTCGCACTGGATAACAGACGGCGTGACTCTTCCATCAAAATTTTTCCGGCATGGGTTAACGCCACACTCCGGGAATGGCGGATAAATAAAAGCGTACCAAGTTGCTGTTCCAGCTCTTTAATATGAGTACTGAGCGGAGGTTGTGACATATTCAGGCGAGCAGCAGCACGTCCAAAATGCAGTTCTTCTGCGACAGCAAGAAAATAACGCAGTAACTTCAGATCGATACGGTGCGTGCGTTCCATGTGTAATGCGCTCCTGAAGCGAAGGATAATGCGCAAAGTTACCACATTGCATCGCAGAACATGAAACGGCAGGCATGAGCGCCTGCCGTTATGATGGTCAATGTGCCAGCGATTTCTGCACTGGTTTTTCCGGCTGATGTTTATAGCGGAAGAACAACGCAAAGATAACAGCTAATAGCAGAGAATAAGCAGCAAATACCAGCCAGATAGTCTGCCAATCCTTGATACCATCAACAGAGAAATAATCCACTGCCATACCGCTCAGGATTGAGCCAACCCACGCCCCAACACCATTCACCATGGTCATAAACAGGCCCTGCGCACTGGCACGAATATTGGAACTCACCTCCTGCTCAACGAACACAGATCCTGAGATGTTGAAGAAATCGAACGCACAACCGTACACGATCATCGACAGCAGCAGTAGAACAAAACCAAACGGTGACGGATCGCCAAAAGCAAAGAAACCAAAGCGCAGCGTCCACGCCAGCATACTCATCAACATCACCGTTTTAATGCCAAAGCGTTTCAGGAAGTACGGGATGGTGAGGATAAACCCCACTTCCGCCATCTGTGAAACCGAAAGCAAAATAGACGGATACTTAACGACAAAGCTGTCAGCAAACTCGGGGCTACGAGCAAAATCATGAAGGAATGGATTGCCAAAAACATTAGTGATTTGCAGCACAGCGCCAAGCATCATCGCAAACAAAAAGAAAATCGCCATTCGCGGATTTTTAAACAGGACGAAAGCATCCAGCCCCAATTTACTGGCGAGCGTCGTGGCGGTTTTCTTCTCTGCAACAGGAATTTTCGGTAACGTAAAAGCGTACATTGCCAGCAACAACGATGCACCAGCCGCGATATACAGTTGCGCACTACTGAGTTCCAGGCCCATCAAACTTACTGTCCACATGGCAACAATAAAACCAATAGTGCCAAATACGCGAATCGGCGGGAAAGCGGTTACTGGATCCTGACCTGACTGTGCAAGGCAGGAGTATGAAACGCTGTTCGATAACGCAATCGTCGGCATATAAGCCATCGCGTTAGCTAACATAACCCAGAACATGGTCTCAGGGTCAGTCACGGTTGTCGCGTATAACAACACACCTGCGCAAACCAGATGGCAAAGCATGTAGGCACGTTCTGCACGAAGCCATTTATCAGCGATAATCCCCATAATGCCTGGCATAATAATCGCAGCCAACCCTTTCGAACTGTAGACCATACCGACATTAGCCCCAGTGAAATCCAGGGTGTTAATCATGTAAGAACCCAGGGTCACCAGCCAGCTTCCCCAGATGAAGTATTGCAAAAACGACATGAGCTTTAAGCGAGATGCGATACCCATATTTCCGTTCCTTGCCACTCAAAGTAAGACCCCGCAAGCGGGGTCATTTTTATTATTTATTCAGGCCAGTTTGCGTAAGAAACCGCAGATCAGATTGATGAAGTTCTGCCGGGATAGCTCAGCGGCAGCCAGTGTCTGCGCGTGAGATAATTTCACATCCCCCAGTCCTTCAGCCAGATTCGTAATGGCTGCAACCGCAACCACTTTCAGGCCACAGTGACGCGCAGTGATAACTTCGGGCACGACTGACATCCCGACGACATGACCTCCAATGATTTGCATCATGCGAATTTCTGCTGCTGTTTCAAAGTTTGGTCCCGGATAGGAAACAAATACGCCTTCACTAAGCGGGAAACCCTCTTCTGTCGCGACGGTTTGCAGGATTGCACGATAGTCTGCGTCATATGCATTCGCCAGCGAGAAGAAGCGCTCTCCAAAACGCTCATCGTTAAGCCCAACCATTGGCGTACCCGGCATAGTATTGATGTGATCGCTAAGCGCAACCAGACTACCTGGTCCTACTTCGGGACGCAGAGAACCTGCGGCATTAGTGCAAAACAACAGTTCGCAACCAAGCAGTTTCAGAGTGCGAATGGCATCGGTCATCACCGTCATGCCGCGACCTTCGTAGAAGTGCCCGCGCCCTTTCATACACGCAACGGGAATCCCCGCCAGATTCCCCAGCACCAGCTCACCAGCATGGCCATGTACGGTACTAACCGGGAATCCCGGCAGCTTCTCGTAAGAGATCGCCACCGCGTCCTCAATTTGATCTGCCAGCGCGCCAAGGCCAGAACCGAGGATAAAAGCCACGCGCGGCGTGAAATCAGGTTTGTAACCACGAATGATATCGGCGCTATACCAGGGATTCTGTGAAAAAAGTGAGGCGTTCATGGGATATCCTTAAAACTGAGTAATCGAAAATATCGTAGGGTGCTGTGATGTTATAGCGAGACTACGCAATCGATTACCAATACACTTTTCCCCGACTATCGATAGCAAATCTGTATTGATAACGTGGGCTAAATCGGTGCGAACTCACATTATTTCCCCGCCAGAAATGGCAGACAGCGCTCAAGCACGAGCAACAGCAGCCCTTTTATAAGGTGAGGTTTATATCTGATAGAGCGGATCGCGGACTCGACCCGCGGTTAGTTCACTGGCCTGTGTACGTACCACGTCCCACAAAGCCTGAGCGGCGGTCGATAACGACCGATTTTTGCGTCGAGCCAGCATCAACTGTCGTTCAACCACGGGTGTCAAACGTTTGACCTGCAGATGACTCCCCTGCGGCAAGGGTAACGCCAGCGCGGGCAACACACTAATACCAATCCCCGCTTCGACCATCGGAAAGAGCGTCGCCGGATGGCCAATCTCCTGCACAATATTGGCATCTATGGAAAAATGGGCCAGCGCTGCATCAATCAATGGCCGGCTACCGGACGCATAATCCTGTAATACAAGCTTCGCGCCCTGTAACGCCTGCCAGGGCACATAATCCTGCGCTGCAAATGGATGTTCGCGATGACACAAGAGAAAGAAGGGCTCGGAGAGGATCGACTCACACTGAAGATCGCTCGCCGCACCAGGATCGATAACGATCCCAAAATCAACATCGCCCTGCCGAATGCTTTCCATCACCCATTGCTGTGGGCGATCGTGCAGAACAAACTGGATATCAGGGTAGCGCCGGTGGCTTTCAGCAATGCACTGTGGAATTAAATGCGCAGAGATGGTCTGGCTGGCGGCAACCCGAACTTTACCACTCAACTGCTGCCCCATACGTCCGGCTTCGCGCAGCGTGCTGTGCAGCTCATCCAGGATGCGCTCCAGTCGTGCCGCCAGCTGTTGCCCGGCTTCCGTCAACACAACCTCTCGTGTTGTGCGATCCAATAGCCTGACACCTGTCTGCCCTTCCAGCTCTTTAACGCTGTGGCTGACCGCCGACTGACTTAAGCCAATAATTTCCCCCGCCCGACTGAAGCTTTTAGCCTGAGCGACGGTGACAAAGATGCGTAGCTGACGTAGTGAGTAATTCATTTATTCAATTCATATATGGATGCAATAAATCAATTTTATTTCTCAAACAGAAAAACGCAAAATGTTGATACCGAATCCCAGGAGCTTTTATGAAACTTTTTCGTATCCTTGATCCGTTCACCCTGACGCTTATTACGGTCGTTTTACTGGCATCCTTTTTTCCAGCCGAAGGCGGTTTTGTGCCCTTCTTTGAAGGTCTAACCACCGCCGCTATTGCCCTGCTGTTTTTTATGCACGGAGCAAAGCTTTCGCGTGAAGCCATTATTGCGGGCGGTAGCCACTGGCGTTTACATCTGTGGGTAATGTGCAGCACCTTTGTGGTCTTCCCTGTGCTGGGTGTCTTGTTCGCCTGGTGGGCACCGGTCAACGTTGATCCGATGCTATACACAGGCTTCCTGTATCTGTGCATTTTGCCGGCCACAGTGCAGTCGGCTATCGCCTTTACATCGCTGGCAGGCGGTAACGTAGCTGCCGCAGTTTGCTCCGCCTCGGCCTCCAGTCTGTTGGGTATTTTCCTCTCTCCGTTACTGGTAGGCCTGGTAATGAATATGCATGGTGCAGAAGGCAGCCTGGAGCAAGTTGGTAAGATCATGCTGCAATTGCTGTTACCTTTCGTACTGGGACATCTCTCGCGTCCATGGATTGGTGCCTGGGTGTCACGCCATAAAAAATGGATCGCTAAAACCGACCAGTCCTCCATTCTGCTGGTGGTTTACTCTGCATTCAGCGAAGCGGTCGTTAACGGTATCTGGCACAAAGTTGGAGTCGGCTCACTGCTGTTTATCGTTGTGGTCAGCATCGTATTGCTGGCAATTGTGATTGGCATCAACGTCTTTGTTGCGCGTAAATGCGGCTTCAACAAAGCCGATGAAATCACCATTGTTTTCTGCGGATCGAAAAAGAGCCTGGCGAACGGGATCCCGATGGCGAATATCCTGTTCCCGACGTCAGTGATAGGAATGATGGTGCTGCCGTTGATGATCTTCCATCAAATTCAGCTCATGGTGTGTGCCGTGCTGGCGCGTCGCTATAAACGACAAACTGACGAATTACAGGCGCAGCGGGAAAGCCGCGCAGCAAAGGCTTAAAGCGGACGTTTCAGGGGCTGCACCAACTGCGTCAGCCCCTCAGTTTTAATCAGCAGCGTGATTTGCATCAGTTCACCCAGTTTGCCCGGTGGAAACTCATCCTTACGGGCAAACCACAACAGATACTCTTCCGGCACATCAATCAATCGCCGCCCTTTGTATTTACCAAAGGGCATCACGGTATTGGCGATGTCAATCAGCTGCTCTTTTTCCATTTCAGGCACCCAGTAAACGAATCATTTCGGCTTCATCAATCACGGCAATGCCCAGTTCCTGGGCCTTCGCCAGCTTCGATCCTGCCGCTTCGCCAGCAATCACCAGGTCGGTTTTCTTCGATACGCTTCCCGCAACTTTCGCACCGAGTTCGCTCAGTCTGGCTTTAGCATCATCACGAGACATCTGGCTCAGACTTCCGGTCAGCACCACCGTCTTACCGGCGAAGGGACTGTCTATCTCCTCTGCATTGATAACAACAGGAGCGGGCCAGTGAATGCCTTGTGCCAGCAGTTGGCCAATGACCTCGCGGTTACTCTCTTCCGCAAAGAAGTTAAACACGTGCGTGGCCACCACGATGCCAACATCCGGTACTTTTTGCAGTTCGTCAATGGACGCTGCTTCCAGCGCATCCAGGGTACCGAAATAAGCAGCCAGTCCCGCAGCAGTCGCTTCACCAACCTCACGAATACCAAGCGCATAGAGGAAACGGGCAAACGTCGTTTCTTTCGCTTTCTCCAGTGCATTCACCACATTTTGCGCCGACTTTGGCCCCATACGATCCAGTCCGGTCAGCTTACCAGCAGTTAACTGGAACAGATCAGCTGGCGTATGGACATACTCTTTCTCAACCAGTTGGTCGATAATTTTATCGCCCATGCCGTCAACATCCAGCGCCCGGCGCGAAACAAAATGTTTGAGAGATTCTTTACGCTGTGCACCACAAATTAAACCACCGGTGCAGCGGGTAACAGCCTCACCTTCAACACGCTCAACGTCAGATCCACATACCGGGCATTGGGTAGGGAATTCTATTTCACGCGTCTCTTCCGGGCGCTCGGAAAGTACCACGTTCACGACCTGCGGGATCACATCACCTGCACGGCGAATCACTACTTTGTCACCGATGCGCAAACCAAGACGCTCGATTTCATCGGCATTATGTAGTGTGGCGTTACTGACCAGCACGCCGGCGACCTGTACTGGCTCAAGACGGGCAACGGGCGTAATCGCACCGGTACGTCCAACCTGGAATTCGACATCGCGCACAAAGGTCATCTGTTCCTGCGCAGGGAATTTAAACGCCACAGCCCAGCGCGGTGCGCGGGCAACGAAGCCCAGTTGCTCCTGCAGCGCCATTGAGTTGACCTTAATGACCACACCGTCAATGTCAAAACCAAGCGACGGACGGTCCTCCTCCACCTTGTGGTAGAACGCCAGAACAGCTTCTGGTGAATCGCATAGCGTCACTCTGTCGCTGACCGGAAGCCCCCATGCTTTAAATTGCAACAAGCGGCCCAGATGGGTATCAGGCAGTTCGCCTCCTTCAAGCACGCCGACGCCATAACAGAAGAAAGTAAGTGGTCGCTTCGCCGTAATACGTGGATCAAGCTGGCGCAACGAACCCGCCGCCGCATTACGCGGGTTAGCAAACACTTTATTGCCAGTACGACGCGCTTCTTCATTGATTTTTTCAAACCCGGCCTGTGGCAGGAACACCTCACCACGCACTTCCAGACGGGCTGGAATATTTTCGCCACGCAATTTTAGCGGGATAGCGCGAATGGTGCGCACATTAGAGGTAATATCTTCGCCAGTCGTACCATCACCGCGTGTCGCAGCACTCACCAGCACACCATTTTCATACAAGATACTTACCGCCAGACCGTCCAGCTTCAGCTCGCAGCACCAGGTCAGTTTGTCGGTACTCTTCAGCCTGTCCTGCACGCGTTTATTGAAGGCCAGAAAACTCTCTTCATCAAAGACGTTATCCAGCGACAGCATTGGGACTTCATGGCGTATCTGGCTAAACGCCGCCAGCGGGGCTGCTCCTACGCGTTGAGTTGGCGAGTCGGGCGTAACCAGCTCCGGATGCTGCGCTTCCAGTTCACGCAGTTCACGCATCAAGCGGTCATATTCCGCATCGGGAATTTCCGGCGCGTCCATCACATGGTAAAGATACTCATGATGGCGAAGCGTGGTTCGCAGTTCTGTCAGTTGTTGTTCGATTGATTCCATATCGCACCATCAATGATAAAAAACCCCCGACAGGCGGGGGTTCAGAAAGGAGATGTCACGCCAGAAGAAGATCAGGCGTGTGATTCTTTAACTTCGCGGATGCGGTCCTGATACTCGCGCAGTTTCTGCGGCGTCATCATTCGACGCTGATCATCAAGCACCACACCGCCGACTTCATCAGCAATGTGCTGTGCGGACTGCAACATCAGCTTAAAGTTTTGCAGCTCGTCCCCATAAGAAGGCACCTGCATAAAGATGGTGACGCCAGGGGTGGTAAAATCGCCGGTCATCTCAGGATCAAACGTTCCGGGGTTCACCATATTCGCAAGGCTGAACAGCGACGGACCGCTGCCGTCCGGGCTCAGATGACGATGGAAAATATTCATATCGCCAAACTTGAAGCCGGCCTGCTGAATGCTGTTGAGCAGCACTTCACCATTAAGCTCGCTGCCATGATGAGCCGCGACGTTCATAATGATGACCGCTTCTTTACGCTGCGGTTTTTCAGCAACAGGCTCTTTTTCAACAACGGGTTCAGGCTGCGGTTGATGCTCCACGGCTGGCTCCACAGGCTGGAAGGTCTGCGGTGCAGGTTGCGGGGCTTGCTGCACGGGTTGCTGAACCTGCGGGGCCACTGGCTGAGGCTGAACCGGCTGGTGTTGTACAGGCTGTTGCTGTTGTACAGGCTGCGGCGGATGCTGAACATGCGGCGGCGGCACCGGCGCTTCAGCGGGCTGCTGCGCGGGTTGACGCGGCTGAGCAGACGCATAAGGCGGCTGGTACTGGTGTTGCGGCGACTGAGGAGGAACCCCATGTTCCTGAGCGTTGCCGGGAGCATGATTCACACGATGAACGCGAACTTCGCCCACACCTTCGTCTTCCTCGACGTTATCGTCGAACGAATCCTCATCGTCACGTTTAGACTTCATGCGTTTAAGTGGGCGATCGCGGAATATAGAAGACCGCTCTTTACGGCTAGTCCAGAAACCATGTACCAGTAAAGCGATTATGGCGATCGCGCCAACAATGATTAATATCAGACGCAAATCCTGCATCATTATATTCTCTGTTGTTCTAACACCTTGCCACCACGGCAAACATTTACTTACTAAGAGTATTTGTCGATTACGCCAAGTGCAAGTGCGCTCTCAACTTTCACAGCATAAAGATGAACAAAATCGTGCTTTTTGCTGTTTTTTCGAACATTTCCGAACTGGTCTACGCTCAACAACCGAGTAAGATAGGTAAAGTTTACCCAGGGTTTATATAATACGGAGTACGTCCTGACTATGGTTTCATCATCTGCAGTTATATCACGCAGCGGTTTTTATTACTTTTCTCAGGGATGGAAACTCATCACCCAACCGGGGATCCGTCGTTTTGTTCTCCTGCCTTTGCTGGTGAATATTCTGCTGATGGGGGGAGCATTCTGGTGGTTATTTACGCAACTGGATAGCTGGATCCCCGCACTGATGAGCCATGTCCCGCAGTGGCTACAGTGGCTCAGTTATTTACTCTGGCCTATTGTGACCATTTCCGTACTGTTGGTATTTGGCTACTTTTTCTCCACGATTGCTAACTGGATCGCCGCCCCCTTTAATGGATTGCTGGCAGAACAACTGGAAGCGCGCCTGACCGGCGCAACCCCGCCAGACACCGGGGTGCTCGGCATAATGAAAGATGTGCCGCGCATTATGAAACGCGAATGGCAAAAGCTGGCATGGTATCTTCCGCGCGCCGTTGTGCTTCTGCTTCTCTATTTCATTCCCGGGATTGGTCAGACTGTCGCGCCGGTGCTGTGGTTTTTGTTCAGCGCGTGGATGCTGGCTATTCAGTACTGCGACTATCCTTTTGATAACCACAAAGTTCCTTTCAAAGAGATGCGCACCGCCCTGCGCACGCGCAAAGTCACTAATATGCAGTTTGGCGCGCTGACCAGTCTGTTCACACTGATCCCGGTACTGAATCTGGTGATCATGCCAGTCGCGGTTTGTGGAGCCACGGCGATGTGGGTAGATTGCTATCGTGATAAACACGCGTTATGGAAATAATGCAAATATGTGTAAAACACGAGTGGCTTAGATCCACTCTTATTCCATACTGGAACGCATTATTTCTCATCAGCATATAGATATGCGAATTCCTTACTTCCCCATACTTTTTCAACAGGTATGCTGAAGCGGTATCCCAATTTCATACAGTTAAGGACAGGCCATGAGTAAGATTTTTGAAGACAACTCGCTGACTATCGGTCATACGCCGCTGGTTCGACTGAACCGTATCGGTAACGGACGCATTCTGGCGAAGGTGGAATCACGTAACCCAAGCTTTAGTGTCAAATGCCGTATCGGTGCCAATATGATTTGGGATGCCGAAAAACGTGGGGTACTGAAACCGGGCGTTGAGCTGGTCGAACCAACCAGTGGTAATACCGGGATTGCGCTGGCCTATGTCGCCGCCGCTCGCGGTTACAAACTGACTCTGACGATGCCGGAAACCATGAGCATTGAGCGTCGTAAGTTGCTGAAAGCACTGGGTGCGAACCTGGTACTGACCGAAGGCGCAAAAGGTATGAAAGGCGCCATTCAGAAAGCGGAAGAAATTGTCGCCAGCGATCCGGAAAAATTCCTGTTGCTTCAGCAGTTCAGCAACCCGGCAAACCCGGAAATCCATGAAAAAACCACCGGCCCGGAAATCTGGGAAGACACCGATGGTCAGGTTGATGTGTTTATCTCTGGCGTGGGTACCGGCGGTACATTGACCGGGGTAACACGCTACATTAAAGGGACCAAGGGCAAAACGGACCTCATCACCGTTGCTGTTGAACCTACAGATTCTCCAGTTATCGCCCAGGCACTGGCAGGTGAAGAACTTAAACCTGGTCCGCACAAAATTCAGGGTATTGGCGCAGGCTTCATTCCGGGTAACCTTGACCTGAAGCTAATCGATAAAGTCGTGGCGATCACTAATGAAGAAGCCATCTCTACAGCGCGCCGCCTGATGGAAGAAGAAGGTATTCTGGCAGGTATCTCTTCGGGTGCTGCGGTTGCTGCTGCACTTAAGCTCCAGGAAGATGAAGCCTTTACCAATAAGAATATAGTGGTTATTCTACCGTCATCGGGTGAGCGTTATCTGAGCACTGCACTGTTTGCCGATCTCTTTACTGAGAAAGAACTGCAACAGTAATGCCAGCATGTTAAAAACGCGTAAAAAAGCACCCTTTTGGGTGCTTTTTTGTGGCCTGCTTCAAAGTTTCAACCCACCTGGCATTGATTCAGCCTGCCGGAACTGGTATTTAACCAAACTAATTATTTTGATGCGCGAAATTAATCGTTACAGGAAAAGCGCTAGCTGAATCGATTTTATGATTTGGTTCAACTCTTCCTTTCGCGGCATAATGTTTAATGACGAACGAAACGTCAGCGGCAAGAAGTTGCCAGCAACGGATTGCACCGAACTCCTTTTGTGTCGCGTCCTGTTTACGCCGACGCTAACAATACAGGCTAAAGTTGAACCGCCAGGCTAGACTTTAGTTCCACAACACTAAACCTATAAGTTGGGGAAATATAATGTTCCAGCAAGAAGTTACCATTACCGCTCCGAACGGTCTGCATACTCGCCCTGCTGCTCAGTTTGTTAAAGAAGCAAAAGGCTTTACTTCTGAAATTACTGTGACTTCCAACGGCAAAAGCGCCAGCGCAAAAAGCCTGTTTAAACTGCAGACTCTGGGCCTGACTCAGGGCACCGTTGTTACCCTTTCCGCAGAAGGCGAAGACGAGCAGAAAGCAGTTGAGCATCTGGTTAAACTGATGGCTGAACTCGAGTAAGTTCAACGAGTTCTTTTCAATATCAGTCACAAGTAAGGTAGGGTTATGATTTCAGGCATTTTAGCATCCCCGGGTATCGCTTTTGGCAAGGCACTGCTGCTGAAAGAAGACGAGATCGTCATTGACCGGAAAAAAATTTCTGCCGACAAGGTTGATCAGGAAGTTGAACGTTTTCTGAGCGGTCGTGCCAAGGCATCTGCGCAACTGGAAGCGATCAAAACTAAAGCTGGTGAAACGTTCGGTGAAGAAAAAGAAGCCATCTTTGAAGGGCATATCATGCTGCTCGAAGATGAGGAGCTGGAGCAGGAAATCATAGCCCTGATTAAAGATAAGCACATGACGGCTGACGCAGCTGCGCATGAAATTATCGAAGGTCAGGCCACAGCCCTGGAAGAGCTGGATGATGAATACCTGAAAGAACGTGCGGCTGACGTACGTGATATCGGTAAACGCCTGCTGCGTAACATCCTGGGTCTGGCAATTATCGACCTGAGCGCCATTCAGGAAGAAGTTATCCTGGTTGCCGCCGATCTGACTCCGTCAGAAACCGCACAGCTGAACCTGAACAAGGTGCTGGGTTTCATTACTGACGCAGGTGGCCGTACTTCCCACACCTCAATTATGGCGCGTTCCCTCGAACTGCCTGCCATCGTGGGTACCGGTAGTGTTACCTCTCAGGTTAAAAACGACGACTATCTGATTCTGGATGCCGTAAACAACCAGGTTTACGTCAATCCAACTAACGACGTTATCGAGCAACTGCGTGCCGTTCAGGAGCAGGTGGCGACCGAAAAAGCGGAACTCGCTAAGCTGAAAGATCTGCCAGCTATCACGCTGGATGGACATCAGGTGGAAGTTTGCGCCAATATCGGTACCGTTCGTGACGTTGAAGGCGCTGAGCGTAATGGCGCTGAAGGTGTTGGTCTGTATCGTACCGAATTCCTGTTCATGGACCGTGACTCGCTGCCGACTGAAGAAGAACAGTTTGCCGCGTATAAAGCCGTTGCAGAAGCATGTGGCTCTCAGGCTGTCATCGTACGTACCATGGACATTGGCGGTGATAAAGAACTGCCGTACATGAACTTCCCGAAAGAAGAGAACCCATTCCTGGGCTGGCGTGCCGTGCGTATCGCTATGGATCGTAAAGAGATCCTGCGTGACCAGGTTCGCGCTATCCTGCGTGCTTCTGCTTTCGGTAAACTGCGCATCATGTTCCCGATGATCATCTCTGTTGAAGAAGTGCGTGCACTGCGCAAAGAGATTGAAATCTATAAACAGGAACTGCGCGACGAAGGTAAAGCATTTGACGAAAGCATCGAGATTGGCGTAATGGTGGAAACACCAGCTGCGGCAACGATTGCGCGTCATTTAGCCAAAGAAGTTGATTTCTTTAGTATCGGCACCAATGATTTAACGCAGTACACCCTGGCAGTTGACCGTGGTAATGATATGATTTCACACCTTTACCAACCGATGTCGCCATCTGTTCTGACGCTGATCAAGCAAGTTATTGATGCTTCTCATGCTGAAGGCAAATGGACCGGCATGTGTGGTGAGCTTGCAGGCGACGAACGTGCTACACTTCTGTTGCTGGGGATGGGTCTGGACGAATTCTCTATGAGCGCCATTTCTATCCCGCGCATTAAGAAGATTATCCGTAACACGAACTTCGAAGATGCGAAGGTGTTAGCAGAGCAGGCTCTTGCTCAACCGACAACGGACGAGTTAATGGCTTTAGTTAACAAGTTCATTGAAGAAAAAACAATCTGCTAATCCACGAGATGCGGCCCAATTTACTGCTTAGGAGAAGATCATGGGTTTGTTCGATAAACTGAAATCTCTGGTTTCTGATGATAAGAAAGACACCGGAACTATTGAGATTGTTGCTCCGCTCTCTGGCGAGATCGTCAACATCGAAGACGTGCCGGATGTAGTTTTTGCTGAAAAAATCGTTGGTGATGGCATCGCTATCAAACCAACCGGTAATAAAATGGTTGCCCCGGTAGACGGCACCATCGGCAAAATCTTTGAAACCAACCATGCGTTCTCTATCGAATCTGATAGCGGCATTGAGCTGTTCGTTCACTTCGGTATCGATACCGTTGAACTGAAAGGCGAAGGCTTCAAGCGTATCGCTGAAGAAGGTCAACGCGTTAAAGTGGGCGACCCGGTTATTGAATTCGATCTGCCTCTGCTGGAAGAGAAAGCCAAGTCTACCCTGACTCCGGTTGTTATCTCCAACATGGACGAAATCAAAGAACTGATCAAACTGTCCGGTAGCGTAACCGTGGGTGAAACCCCGGTTATCCGCATCAAGAAGTAATTCTTACGGCAGTGAAGAATGGCGCCTGATGGCGCCATTTTTTTATACACTTCATCCGGCATTACAATACAGAGGTCACCGGTCGGTAACACGCCTCGCGCATCAGGATTTTCATCCCTTCCGGACCACTTTCCAGCATGCGTCTTTCTGAATCTGACACCAGCAATTCGCAATCATACCCACCAGCAATACCGAACATTGCACGAGCCACACAAATATTTTCCAGTGCTTCCGTACCGCTGGTATCAAAATGTCCAATCATACGTCCATGCTGGCGAACCACCAGCCGATAACTCTTCATCGCGCCTCCCCTGCTGGTGGCAGAATTAATTCGTCACAACCGCACCGTTGCGTCCATGTCATCACTTCCAGTACGCGCTGTGCGGCATCGTGTGTCGCAGCGGTGAGGGGTTTCCCTAAAACAATACCGCTCACAAGTTCAGCGCAAAACAAATCGCCAGTTCCCTTTAGGTCCGTCTTTACTCTGGGGTGGGTTAACACTTCCACCATATCAGCCGTTACCACCGCAACATTGATAACCTCCGGGGTTTCGCCCGGTGCGCTGGTGATCACAACCCATTTTAGCGTCTCGGTGAGCAAAGATTTTGCCGCAGTTATCGCTTCATCCAGCGTACGACACGGTTTTCCACTCAACATTTGCAGCTCAAACACATTTGGCGTCAGTCCTTGCGCCAGCGGCATCAAGTGTTTGCGGTAAGCATCCGGGATTTCGGCCTTCACATACATTCCGCTATCCGTATCACCGATCACCGGGTCGACTAAAATACACAGGTCCGGGTGCGTGACGCGAACAATTTCCAGCCACTGTGCCAGCAAGGCGATTTGTTCCGCGCTCCCCATATATCCCGTGGTCACCGCCTTTAGCTCACGCAAAGCATCACGCTCATTTAAGGCCCTGAGATAACCACTAAACCAGTCTGCAGGGATTATCCCACCGTAAAAGGTCTCATAATGTGGAGTATTACTGAACAACACCGTGGGGATCGCCGTCACCCGTAACCCCTGTGCTTTGATGGCTGGCACGGCGATACTGTTACCGACACTGCCATACACCACCTGTGACTGGACGGCGACGATATCGGTCTGTAACGCCCGATGCGTGTCGTCGAAGAGCACTGACTGTATTTCACTCTCCTGCTCCATAAACCTCTCCTCTCGCTGGACAGCGGGCTTTCACCTCACTATTATCGTCATATGCTAAAATTCATTTTGTCATAGGTCAATAATGATCGACGGAAAAACCGCTAACGAAATTTTTGACAGTATTCGTCAACATGTCGCTACAGGCACATTTATGCCTGGCGAAACGCTGCCGCCGGTAAGGGAGCTGGCCGCGGCATTAAACGTCAATCGCAATACTGTCGCAGCGGCATATAAACGGCTGGTCACCTCCGGGCTGGCAATCAGCCAGGGGCGAAATGGTACCGTCATCAAGGGATTATCATCGCCCGTCGCGCTGGAGGGCAGTAATCCGGATACCCCTCTGACCGACCTTTCCGGCGGCAATCCTGCAGCGCATCTCCTGCCCGACCTGAGCCGTTATTTCGCGAAGATAAATAAGACTCCGCGATTGTATGGTGATGCTGCAGTATCGCCGGGTTTGAAGACGTGGGCGACACAATGGATGCAGGATGCCATACCCTGTACGGGCGAAATTGATATCACCAGTGGCGCAATTGATGCTATCGAACGACTACTGTGCGCCCATTTACTGCCGGGCGATAGCGTCGCAGTAGAAGATCCTTGTTTTTTGAGTAGCATCAATATGTTGCGTTATGCTGGTTTTTCCGCCAGCCCAGTCAATGTGGATAGCGAAGGCATGCAACCTGAGATGCTGGAACTGGCGCTACAAAAAGGGGCCCGGGCGGTTATCCTTACCCCACGCGCGCACAATCCGACGGGGTGTAGTCTGAGCGCAGTTCGCGCTACCGAATTGCAGAATATTCTGGCTCGTTACCCGCAAACACTGGTGATTATTGACGATCACTTTGCCCTGCTTTCCGCTTCCCGCTGGCATCCAGTCATTGCGGAACAGACACATCACTGGGCGGTCGTCAGATCCATGTCTAAAACATTAGGTCCTGACCTGCGACTTGCCATCGTGGCCAGCGATCCGGCTACCTCAGCGAAACTCCGTCTACGGCTTAACTCCGGTAGCCAGTGGGTCAGCCATCTGCTACAGGATTTAGCCTGCGCCTGCCTGAGTGACAATGAGTACCAGCGCACGCTGACACTGACTCAGCAGTTTTACGCCTCTCAGCAACAAAAGCTCGTCCTGGCCCTCAAACAACATGGTATTGAGCTTCATGCTGGTGATGGCCTGAACTTCTGGCTACCGCTGGAAACTCACAGCCAGCCACTCGCCTTTGCGCTAGCTAAGTTTGGCTGGCTGGTACGTGAAGGTGAAGTTTTTGGTGTCAATGCGCCTTCACATGGTCTGCGAATTACGTTGTCAATGCTGAAAGACAGCGACATCAACAAGCTGGCGGCTGATATTCATCAGACGCTGAAGCGCTAACAGGAGAGAAAACGTGCGAGTTCATTTTGTTATTCATGAGTCATTTGAATCTGCTGGCGCTTACCTGCCATGGGCCGAAGAGCGTGGTTATACCATCACCTGGTCGTGCGTTTACGCTGGAGAGTCAATACCAGCCAGTGCTGATAGCTTCGATATGCTGGTCGTGTTTGGTGGCCCGCAGTCTCCACGAACCACGCTCGCAGAATGCCCGTACTTTGACTCTCTGGCCGAACAGCATCTGATTAACCAGGCGATTTCTGCACGTAAGATTGTAGTGGGGATCTGTCTGGGATCACAACTGATTGGCGAGGCGTTGGGCGCAAAAGTGTGTCAGAGCCCGGAAAAAGAGATTGGGCATTACCCCATTACGCTGACTGAGGCTGGCAAACAGCATCCGTTAATTGCCCACTTTGGATCGCCGCTGATTGTCGGCCACTGGCACAACGATATGCCAGGGTTAACCGACCAGGCAACAGTTCTTGCCACAAGCGTTGGCTGCCCGCGACAAATCGTGCAGTACGGTAACTTTGTCTACGGTTTCCAGTGCCATATGGAATTTACCGCCGAAGCGATTGAGGGACTGATTCAACACTCAGAGCAAGAACTTGCTGAGGCAAAAGGAAAACGCTTTATCCGTTCAGTTGCCGAAATGCGCGAGTGGGATTACCAACAGATGAATGAGAAACTCTGGCAGTTCCTCGATCTGCTGGTAGAGAAACACCGCGGATAATATACAGAGAGGCCGGATAGCGCTACGCTTATCCGGCCTACAAGCTCATTGGCATCCCTACAACAACACCCTTAAATCCCTGCCCCCTGATTAAAGTGTTCTTCGCCAAAGACTCCGGTTGAAAGATAGCGGTCGCCACGATCGCAGATGATTGCTACCACCACCGCACCCGGTGTGGCATGCGCCACGCGTAACGCCCCTGCCACAGCCCCGCCAGAGCTTACTCCGCAGAAAATACCTTCGCGAATCGCCAGTTCTCGCATCGTGTTTTCGGCGTCGTCCTGATGAATATCTAAGACCTCATCAACCAACGAAGCGTTAAAAATTCCTGGCATATATTCCGCAGGCCAGCGTCGAATACCGGGAATGCTGCTCCCTTCCTCCGGCTGCAGACCAACAATTGTCACCGGCTTTTCCTGCTCACGCAGAAAACGTGACACGCCGGTAATGGTGCCGGTGGTCCCCATGCTGGAGACAAAATGCGTAATGCGACCTGACGTCTGCTGCCAAATTTCCGGCCCGGTCGTGGTGTAATGCGCATACGGGTTATCGGGATTATTAAACTGATCGAGCAGTTTTCCTTCACCGCGTTCGGCCATTTCCAGCGCCAAGTCACGCGCCCCTTCCATCCCCTGTTCTTTGCTGACCAGAATAAGCTCAGCACCGTAGGCACGCATCGCCGCACGCCGCTCCTGGCTCATGTTGTCAGGCATCAGAAGCTTCATGCGATAACCTTTCAGTGCGGCAATCATCGCCAACGCAATTCCGGTATTACCACTGGTTGCCTCAATCAGCACATCACCGGGTTTGATTTCCCCACGTTTTTCCGCTTCGACAATCATTGATAGCGCAGCGCGGTCTTTCACCGAACCTGCCGGGTTATTCCCTTCCAGCTTAACCCAAATTTCACTGCCGTTATCCGGCGCAAGGCGTTGCAGTTTGACCAGAGGCGTATTGCCAATCGTTTGTTCTAATGTATTCACGTTTTCTGCTCATAAAAAAGCCGGGTGGCGCTACGCTTACCCGGCCTACAAGTGACGACTAGAGACTGTAGACCCGGCAAGCAGTACGCCACCGGGTGATAAACATATAAATTAAGCTATCAGGCTGATTCTGCCAGAGCAAGCTCCGCTTCGCGTGTTTCAATGCGTTGCTCGCCGTTATACAGACGCGCATTTTGCAACCCAACAAACAGGCGTTCACCACGAACAGGGGAATCATCACCTTGCATCACAACCGTCAGCGGCTCGTTATACCACCCCAGCGGCTGCACAACTAATTGGGTGTAGTGGCCTTTCGGACTGGCCTCCAGCACCTGCACCGGTAGAGGAGAATCCAGGCTGGTACGGCGACTGACATCCACTTCCCACGGACGCAAGAACAGATCAACCGCTCCCTGATACGCAGGCGTATATCCCAGCGGCCAGCGGTGAGCTCCAACGTGGAACTGCCCGCCGCGAATAGTACCCTGCAGACGGTTAACCTCACCCATGAACTCCAGTACAAAGCGGGTTGCTGGTTCGCGCCATACCTGGTCCGGCGCATCTGCCTGCTCAATATGTCCCTGGCTCATCACTACCACGCGATCAGCAACTTCCGTCGCTTCTTCCTGATCGTGAGTGACAAATACACTGGTGAATTTCAACTCTTCGTGAAGCTGGCGCAACCAGCGACGCAGCTCTTTACGTACCTGAGCATCGAGCGCACCAAACGGTTCATCAAGCAGCAGGATCTGCGGTTCTACCGCCAACGCACGTGCCAGCGCTACACGCTGCTTCTGCCCGCCGGAAAGCTGCGCCGGGAAACGGTCCGCCAGATGGGCAAGTTGCACCATCTCCAGCAGCTTAGTCACTTTCGCTTTGATAGTCGCCGCATTCGGACGCTCACGGCGTGGCAATACCGTCAGACCAAAGGCGATATTGTCGAATACGGTCATATGGCGGAACAGGGCATAATGCTGAAATACGAAACCGACTTTACGGTCGCGGGCGTGCAGACGACTCACATCCGTACCATGAAAACGAATATGTCCGCTGGACTGATGCTCCAGCCCGGCAATAATGCGTAGCAATGTGGTTTTACCCGAGCCGGATGGCCCCAGCAGTGCGACCATTTGACCCGAAGGAATATCCAGCGAGATATCGTTCAGCACCTGGGTGCGACCAAAAGACTTCTTAATATTGGCAATCTCAATGCTCATGATTTTCCTCCTGCTGCGCGCGTTTTTCCTGGTTCTCCAGACGCCATTGCAACATGCTCTTCAAAAACAGGGTAACAATCGCCATAAGCGTCAATAACGCGGCGGCGGTAAAGGAGCCGACGGTGTTGTAGTCCTGCTCCAGTAATTCAATCTGTAACGGCAGCGACAGGGTTTCACCACGAATCGAACCGGAAACTACCGATACTGCTCCGAATTCCCCAATTGCACGGGCGTTGGTCAACACCACGCCGTACAACAGCGCCCAGCGAATATTCGGCAGAGTAACGCGACGGAACATCTGCCAGCCCGATGCGCCCAGCAGAATCGCCGCCTCATCTTCATGACTGCCCTGGCTCAGCATGACCGGAACCAGCTCGCGAACTACAAATGGACAGGTAACGAAAACCGTGACCAGCACCATTCCCGGCCAGGCAAACATAATTTGCAGATTATGTTCATCCAGCCAGCCACCCAATGGGCCGTTAGAACCGTAAAACAGCAGATACACCAGACCAGCCACAACAGGCGACACGGCAAACGGGATATCCAGTAACGTCAGCAGCAACTGGCGTCCAGGAAAGTTAAAACGGGTCACCAGCCAGGCCAGTAGCACGCCAAAGACCAGATTCACCGGCACGGCAATCAGGGCAATCAGCACCGTCAGCCAGATGGCGTGCAGCATGTCCGGATCGGTCAGATTCTGTAATACCGGCATTAATCCCTTGCTGAACGCCTGAACGAAGATATAAATCATCGGTACCAGCAAAATAAATGCTGATACCAGCATGCCCGTGCCGATTAGAAACCATTTACCCCAGTTGATGCGGGATGCGCCATAGCGTTTCAATTGAGTAATTTCTGCCATCAGTGACCTACCACGCGTCGACCAAAACGACTTTGCAGGGTGTTAATCGAAAACAGCAGCAACAATGAAGCCCCGAGAATAACCGACGCAATCGCGCTGGCAGCGGGATAGTCAAACTCCTGCAAGCGGACAAAAATCATCAGTGAGGTCACTTCTGTTTTCCACGCGATGTTCCCGGCAATAAAGATAACTGCGCCAAACTCACCCAGGCTGCGAGTGAAAGAGAGTGCCACGCCCGCTATCAGCGCGGGAGATAACTCCGGCAGCACCACTTTACGAAAGCTCTGTAACCGTGTAGCACCGAGTGTTTCAGCGGCTTCTTCATACTCTGGCCCTAACTCTTCCAGCACCGGTTGAACGGTACGCACCACGAACGGAATGCTGGTAAACGCCATAGCTACTGCAATTCCCAGCCAGGTGTAAGTCACTTTAATATCGAACTTCGCCAGCCACTCGCCGTAGAAACCGTTGACCGAAAACAACGACGCCAGCGTCAGGCCCGCCACCGCCGTTGGCAGGGCAAAAGGCAAATCCATTAACGCATCCAGCAACGTGCGGCCTGGAAAGCGATAGCGGGTTAAGATCCACGCCATCAACAGACCAAATACACCGTTAAAAATCGAGGCCACAAACGCTGAAATCAGCGTCACTTTATAGGCCGCCACAACCTGCGGATTAGTAATCACATCCCAGTATTGTGCCCAGCTCATTTGCGCCAGTTGCATCACCAGCGCACTGAGCGGCAGCAGCAATATCAGGCATACAAACAGCAAGCTGGTGCCCAGGCTTAAGGTAAAGCCAGGCAGCACGCGTCGGGAAGAAACAGCAAACATTTACTTACGCCCCGCCGACAACAGTTTGTCCAGCTCACCACCACTGACAAAGTGCGTTTTCATCACCTCAGGCCAGGAGCCAAAGTGGTCTTCCACGCGGAACAGTTCGGTCTGCGGGAATTTATCCTTCAGCTTGTCCATGACCTCAGGATTGTTCACACGATAGTAATAGTCGGTGATGATAGTCTGTGCTTCAGGGCTGTAGAGCCAGTTCAGATAGGCCTTAGCCGCTTTTTCTGTGCCATTGGCTTGCACGTTTTTGTCTACCCACGCCACCGGGAATTCAGCGAGAATATTGGTTTTCGGAATAACAACTTCAAATCCCTGCGCTTCATACTGCTTGCGGATGTTATTCACTTCTGATTCAAAGCTTATCAGCACATCGCCCAGGCCACGTTCAGCAAAAGTGGTGGTGGCGCCACGACCGCCGGTATCAAATACCTCAACGTTTTTCAGGAATTGCGTCATAAACTGCTCGGTTTTGGCTTTGTCGCCACCGTCAGCTTTATCTGCCGCACCCCACGCTGCAAGGTAGGTGTAACGGGCATTACCGGACGTTTTCGGATTCGGGAAAATCAGTTTTACGTCGGAACGAACCAGGTCATTCCAGTCGTGGATATTCTTCGGATTTCCCTTACGTACCAGGAAGCCCATGGTAGAATAGAATGGCGAGCTGTTATTCGGCAGACGGCTTTGCCAGTCGGCCGGGATCAGCTTGCCTTTATCGTGCAGGATCTGCACATCGGTGACCTGGTTATAGGTCACCACGTCAGCTTTCAACCCCTGTAAAATCGCCAACGCTTGTTTTGATGACCCGGCATGGGATTGTTTAATGGTCAGCTTATCCCCGCCGTTATCCTTCGCCCATTGCTGCTCAAACGGTGGATTAAGGGCGGCAAACAGCTCGCGGGAAACATCGTAAGAACTGTTCAGTAGTTCCGTTGCCTGCGCCTGACCTATCAGTAGCAGAGACGCGACCAGCGTCAGAGAGCTTTTTTTCAGGAAATTAACGGCCATTGCGCACCCTTATAAATTTAATGACTTTCTTATGGCCATCATATTTATAACCAGTGCTAAAGGAGTAACGGTTTTATATACCGTTTGATGATTTGAAAGTTGAAAAGAGAATAAGGGGTACCTCCCCTCCATATCGCAGAGAGGAGGATGGCATCGGTCAGACGCCTACGCTGACGCTTTCAGGCAAAGTGCTACCGCCATCAATCACGTTTTGCGTGCCGGTCAGGTAACTGGACTCATCGGACGCCAGGAATGCCGCCAGTTCGCCAACCTCAAGCGGACACGCCAGACGACGCATCGGGATCGCTTTCGCCATTTCAGTTAATACAGACTCTGGATCCTCCGGGTTAGACTGACGTGCAATATTTTCTGCCATCGGCGTACGTACATAGCCCGGACAAATAGCATTCACGCGAATACCAGACTGCGCGTATTCCACCGCCAGGGATTTGGTTAAGCCGATAATTGCTGCTTTCGACAGCGCATAAGCCGTTTCGCCCGGATCGGCAACCATATCACCGGTCACAGATGACATCATCACGATACGTCCGTCTTTACGAGCAATCATCTCCGGCAGAACGGCTTTCGTCACGTTCCAGACGCCTTTAATATTGATATCAATATGGAAGTCGCGATCTTCATCGCTCATATCAAGGAAGCTGCCGAGGCGACATACGCCCGCATTGTTGACCAGAATATCGATTTTTCCCTCAATCTTCTTCGCACGTGCTACCGCCGCCGTGACAGAAGCAAAATCTCTGACGTCTGCATGAACTGCCGTGCAACGGTGACCGCGTCCACTCAGCTCATCTGCCAGTTTTTCAATCTCATCGGAGATATCCAGCAAGATTAGGTTCGCGCCATGGCGGGCAAACGTTCTGGCAATACCTTCGCCAATGCCCTGAGATGCGCCCGTAATCAATGCTGTTTTGCCCGTGAGTTTTCCCATTTCAATATTCTCCTTTTGAATATGAAGCATCCGCTTCATTCACGCAGAAGATACAGCAATAACAAATTAGTGCTGAGGAATAGCTCACTAAATCAGGTTAATGTCAGGTAAAAAAAATCCCCGACGACGCGGGGATTAGCTTATTTCTCTGGATTTTGTCGGAAAGCGGCTTCGTCTCAACGAGCCTGCACGATTGCTATCTGTAGTCCAGGCGCCCGGCAATAATCACAGGGCGAGCAGACGATCCAGCGACGGAGCAAAGTAATAGCCGCCGGTCACCGGTTTGGTAAAGCGCAGCATGGCGTCACGTTTACCATCAGTATCGCCAAACATACTCAGCAGTTGCTGCTCAATATTATGCAGACGCGCACAGTAAGCGCAGAAATAGAGACCGTGTGTGCCGCTGGCGGTACCGTACGGCAGGCTCTGGCGAACAATTTTCAGCCCCTTGCCATCTTCTTTCAAATCCACACGGCTCAGGTGAGAAGTCACCGGGCGATCATCACCGTCAATCTCTTCATTGGCTTCTTTGGTGCGACCAATCATCATTTCCTGATCATGAATGCTCATGCGGTTAAGCTGCTTCAGGTTATGTTCCCAACGCTGTACAAATACATAGCTGCCACCGGCATCAACGCCATCTTTGATGACCGCGACTTCACGGCGCGTTTCTTCTCCGGCCGGGTTTTCCGTACCATCCACAAAGCCGCTAAGATCGCGCTCTTCAACCCAACGGAAACCGTGGATCTCTTCTTTCACTTCTATGCAGTCGCCAAAGGCTTCCATCGCTGCCTGCGCAACGGAGAAATTCACGTCATGACGCAACGAGAGGATATGGATCAGCACGTCATACTGGGTCGCCGGTGCCAGACCTTTACCGTAAGGGATAAAGTCTTTCAGTTCTTCAGCGCCCACGCCGCCGCTCAGTGTGCGCCAGGTGTTGTTGCCGAAAGCAACGACCGCGCCAAGGTGCGCATCCGGGAATTTCGCTTCAAAGGTCGCCAGTTTATCCGCAAAGGTTTTACTGGCCGCACGCAAAGCCTCAACGTCGCCCTTAACATTGGCTTCAATCCAAATCGCCGCACGGCAATGTTCTGGCAAAATGCCACTCTGAACCTGAGACATTGTTCCTCCTGAAAAAAAGATGCCACGACATCGTGGCATTGATAGGCGTTATTCTACCTGTTTTTTTAGTCCGTCGATTTGTTCAGACGCAAATTAACGCCGCCAGATAATTTTGCTCACTTTCCAGTCTTTCAGCGTATCGTCAGACGGCATTATGCCTTCAGGTCCGCTCCACTCGCCGGAAAAAATATAGCTAATATGTTGACTTCCTTCAGCTTTACACTCAACACCCGCACTATCATCTCCGGTAGCTTTCTGGCAATTACCGAAAGCTTTAGTGTAAAGGTCGCTAAACGGTGTACCGATTTCTGCACCGGATGCTGATGAAATATCGCTGTCCAGCACATCAATGCGGCTGATCGTTCCCTGATCACCGTTGATAATCATCGCAACGCTGCTATCTTTCATCACCTCATAAAAACGTACAACATTGCCATTATTGGTTTTCATCCCGCTACGCAGGCGATAGTCCCCATCCAGCGCATCGGCAATCGATTTTTCATTCAGCGGTGTGGCGGCGGTGAGTTTTCCCACACCCTGCTCAGTGACCTCCGTCGAAGAACCAAACCAGTTCCACGGATTTGCAGCAGACCAGTTCACCGACGACAGCGTTGAACAACCAGTCAGTACCAGCGGCATCGCGCATAAAATCAAACGCAGTGATTTCATTTCACCTCCTCCCTTATTTATCAACGTTGCTTGGAGTTCACTTTCGAAAAAAAGTGCCGTTATTCTTTTTCAACATAAAAACAGGCACGCAGACGTTGATTAGTTAATAGCCATACCAGCGCGACGATATCAGCCACCAGCAGCGCCAGCCCGGCACCGTTGACAGGATCTCCTTCCAGCCACAGAACAGGCTGCCAGCATAGCAGCACCAGTTGGGCCAAAATCAGCAATGCGCGCAGCCAGCGCCATAACGAAGGAAACGCAAAACGTCGCCCGCTGAGCAAAAACGCCAGCACTGCCGGAACGCCGGGAAGCAATCCCAGCCAGAAAGAGTCATGATCGGGATAAAACAGATTCAGTAATGTGTTGCCCTGCTCGCGGGAAGATCCCGCAATCACAAACAGCACCCAGGTGCGCGCCTGAAGCAGCAGCACACACCAGAACAAAAAAGGCAGGCGTAAGCGACCATGACCATCATAATCGGCAGGATGGAACTCAGTACTCTTCATCTTCGATCAGACGTTTGCCCAGATTGAGTACATCAGCATGTTCATATCCCAGACGTTCATACATACCCAGCACAACGTCATTATCATCACGCACCATGATTTGAATCTTCGGGCAACCGCGGGCTATGAGTTTTTTCTCCAGACGGTTGAGCAGTGCATTGGCAATGCCGCGCCCCCGAAACTCAGGATGCACGCCAAGGTAATAGGCAGAACCACGATGACCGTCGTAACCTCCCATCACCGTGCCAACCACTTCGCCGTTCACTTCCGCGACCAGAAACAAGCTGACGTCGTGATTTACTTTACGCTCGATGTCCATTTCCGGATCGTTCCATGGACGCAACAAGTCACAGCGCTCCCAGAGGGTGATCACCTCTTCGAAATCTTCCTGGCGAAATACGCGTATTTCCATGGTATTGGTTACCTTTTCAGGACGTTAAAAAGCGATTATGGCGCGAACAGCTGATTTAGCCAATATCTGACGCGAAGCAGCGGAAAAAATGGCATAATACTGAACTGTCACGTATTGAAATGAAAAGTAAAACAATTCTTATCCCGATCCGTCGCAACGGACTACGCGATACGATATAACGTCTGGAACCTTTTTTTACAACTCAGGCCGTATGAGCACTTTTAAACCACTAAAAACTCTCACATCGCGCCGCCAGGTGCTGAAAGCCGGGCTGGCCGCCCTGACGCTGTCAGGCATGTCGCAAGCCATCGCTAAAGAAGAAGCGCTAAAAACCAGCAATGGTCACAGCAAACCGAAAGCTAAAAAAGCAGGTGCTAAGCGTGTTGTGGTACTCGATCCGGGACACGGCGGTATTGATACCGGAGCGATTGGACGCAACGGTTCGAAGGAAAAACACGTCGTGCTGGCGATTGCCAAAAACGTACGATCCATCCTGCGCAGTCAGGGGATTGATGCGCGGCTGACCCGTTCCGGCGATACATTTATACCGCTGTACGATCGCGTCGAGATTGCGCACAAACACGGTGCCGATCTGTTTATGTCCATTCACGCCGACGGCTTTACCAATCCCAGTGCCGCTGGTGCATCGGTCTTTGCCCTGTCAAACCGCGGCGCCAGTAGCGCCATGGCAAAGTACCTTTCCGATCGTGAAAACCGCGCCGATGAAGTTGCCGGGAAAAAAGCCACTGATAAAGACCATTTGCTGCAGCAGGTACTGTTCGATCTGGTACAGACCGACACGATAAAAAACAGTCTGACCCTCGGTTCGCATATTCTTAAGAAGATCAAGCCAGTACACCGTCTGCACAGTCGCAGTACGGAACAGGCCGCCTTCGTGGTGCTAAAATCCCCTTCTATTCCTTCGGTGCTGGTCGAGACTTCGTTCATTACCAACCCGGAAGAAGAACGGCTGCTGGGGACAACGGCATTTCGTCAGAAAATCGCCACCGCTATCGCCAATGGCGTCATCAGCTATTTCCACTGGTTTGATAACCAGAAAGCACATTCGAAGAAGCGTTAATCATGAAGCCCGATACGCAGCGCGTAAAACAGTTCCTGCTCAGCCTGCAGGATGATATTTGCCAGCAGCTATCCGCCGTGGACGGTGCTGATTTTGTTGAAGATAGCTGGCAGCGTGAAGCGGGCGGAGGCGGACGCAGTCGGGTATTGCGCAACGGCGGTATTTTTGAACAAGCGGGAGTGAATTTTTCCCACGTTCACGGTGATGCGATGCCTGCTTCAGCTACCGCACATCGACCAGAGCTTGCCGGACGCAGCTTTGAGGCGATGGGGGTGTCGCTGGTTGTGCATCCGCTTAATCCTTACATTCCTACCAGCCATGCCAATGTGCGGTTTTTTATTGCTGAAAAACCAGGGGCAGACCCGGTCTGGTGGTTTGGCGGTGGTTTTGATTTAACGCCCTACTACGGCTACGAAGAAGATGCCGTTCACTGGCATCGCACGGCCTTTGATCTGTGTCAGCCGTTCGGTGATGACGTCTATCCGCGGTATAAAAAGTGGTGTGACGACTACTTCTTCCTGAAGCATCGTAACGAGCAGCGTGGTATTGGCGGACTGTTCTTCGACGATCTCAATACGCCCAACTTCGACCACTGTTTCGACTTTATGCAGGCGGTTGGCAAAGGCTATACCGACGCGTATCTGCCTATTGTGGCGCGTCGTAAGGCGATGAGTTGGGGCGAGCGTGAACGTAACTTCCAGCTTTATCGTCGCGGTCGCTACGTGGAGTTCAATCTGGTGTGGGATCGCGGCACGCTGTTTGGTTTGCAGACCGGTGGGCGCACCGAATCCATCTTGATGTCAATGCCACCGCTGGTGCGTTGGGAGTACGACTGGCAGCCGGAAGCGAACAGCCCGGAAGCTGCCCTTAGCGAGTTTATCCAGGTCCGCGACTGGGTGTAGTTGCCTGATGGCGCTACGCTTGTCAGACCTACAAAACGGCAAAACCCTTAGGCCGGATAAGGCGCGTTAGCGTCGCATCCGGCACGTCACAGGCTCATACCATCACGCCCACTGGCGCATGCGCTGATGCAGCGTCAGTGACGGCTTCTCCGCAAACAACTGCTGGTAATCAGTAGCGAACTGCCCTAAGTGCCAGAATCCCCACTGCATTGCAGCATCTTTTACCGTCGAGCTCTGCGACCACGGGCTGATAAGCTCCCGACGCACGGCATTCAGACGAATGCGCTTCAACCATGCATTCGGCCCGATACCAAGAATCGCGTGAAACGCGTTTTGCAACGTACGGCGGCTCACATGCAACTGATTACACAAATCGAGCACAGTCAGCGGCTCCGACATGTTTTCCAGCACATATTCGCGCGCGCGCGACAGCAGACGACGATAACTCTGATGGCTGATACTCTCGGCGGTTATTATCGGCTGAGCTTCCTCCAGCATCGTGCCCATCGCCAACAGCAGGTTATCGCCTAACACTTTGCGCACCGCGGTCTGGCGAAGATCCTCTGGATTCTCGCTGAACGTTGCCAGCGCCTGCTGCACAAATCCCCACAGTGCCGCTTTATGCTGCTCTTTTACTTCCAGCGCTGACTGGTTACGCAGCATATGCAGCACCCGTTCCGGGTTATGCAGGAAGTTAGCCTGACGAGCAATGGCCTCTTCAGATATAACCACACCAAGAATGGTGTAATCGTCTGGCGTACTCAGTTCAAACTCAGTCCCTCCCGGGCGAGTTGCAATCTCAGCACTGCCAAGGCATTGGGTGCCAATAAATCCCTGCTCACCACGCGTAGCCGGAATGCCAAACCAGAATGAATTCGGCCAGACCAGGCATGACTGGCGCAGCGCCAGACCGGTGTATTCACGGAACACCTGAATGTCATCGAGCAGGATTTCCGTGAACTCGCCATGAAATTTACCCGGATGGAGCTGATCGTATATCTGCTGCCAGGCGGTAATAGTCAGGGCGTGCTCATAGACATCTGTTGTTCGCCGCTGGTGAACGTTATCCACCTCTACTATCGGCGTAAGTTTAACGTCTTCGGGTAATGCTTCATGATAAAGATGGTGCAGGTTTGCAGTACGTTTCTTTTTCATGATCTTTTAAGCCGGAAGCTTCATTGAAGCCCCCGGCCCTCCGACAGGTTAATTTTTTAAGCGATAGCGACTACTGCGTTTACGCAACGCTCCGTCAGAAAAGAGCTGTTCCAGCGCATTTCTGGCTTTTTCAAGTGACCAGCCAAAGTGCGCAGCCACTTCCCCTGCCGTCATTCCCTGACGGACCGATGTTAACAGTGCCAGTAATTCATCAGAGGATTCAGTCGCCACAGGAGTTTCCTGTATCTGCTCTGATTTCACTTCAGATTTCACTTCAGGCTTCTGTTCTGGTTTCTTCGGTGCGCGCTTAAAACCGCCAATCAGCCACTGGGTGTCATCGTCCGGCCGCCCTATCTCCTTGCGGCTAATAACACGGCCTGTACGCTGTGCTGCGGCACTGCCGGCATCCAGCGCCGCACGACACGCCGCCAGATCGCCTTCCACCACCAGCGTCAGCCTGCCAGGATCGAGCACTTCGTGGCTTAGCAGACGCACGTTCGCGGCTTTTAGCATGGCATCTGCCGCGTCCACGGCAGCGACCATGCCATCCACTTCCAGTAATCCCAGTGCATTGATCATCACAACCTCTCTTACGCGCGCTGTACCGGATTACGAGCAATATCCAGAACGGCATCAGCAAAGGCGTTACAGGCAGCTTTACAGGCAGCCTGGCTACCGGTCAAAAACGCCGCCGAGTAGTTGGTTTCTGACGGCGGCGGAACGTAGGTCACCAGTTGTACATCGGCAGATTTCAGCGCAGCATCAATACCAAATGTCGCTTCCAGCGGCGGCGCCACCAGATAGGCCATCGGATCGCCAAGCGCGCATCCTGCCGTGGCTGAAAGATACGAACCGGTACGCGAGACCACATGCGCCAGGAACGCGGTGTTTTCTGCATCATTCGCCCACTGGAACGCTGCGCCACTTTCAATGTTAGCGACCATCGCATCCAGACCCGCGCGAACTTCCGCCGGGTTAGGGCCACCCAGCATGATCATCACTTCACCGGCAGTCGGTGACGGTCCATGCGCGGCTCCCGCATACAGCGATCGGCCATATACCACTTCAACCATCGCCTGTTTTGTCGCTTCGTCAGCGGCAATATACGCCACGTCATCAGAGTCTGCCGTGATGAGTCCGAGGCTACGTATATGTGGCGGTAATTTAAGTTCACGTGCAAACTCCGCGTTAACGGAGGCAATCACGCGCATCGCGGTGACTGAAGGTCTAATCAAATCTAATGCTGGCATGCTGCCTCCTTAACGGGTCATATTGATGCCGGACGCTTTTTGCTCCAGCATGCGCTTGGCCAAATCCACAATTACCGCAGCCGCTTCAACCGGTGGCGTGCCGCCCTGGTGAATGTTCGAAATACAGGTTCTGTCGGCCTCAACGGTGGTCGCCACACGTGGCGAATAGACGGCGTAGCAGGAAAGACTCTCCGACTGGCCTAAGCCCGGACGTTCACCCACCAGCAGAATCACCGCCTTCGCCCCCAGAAGTTCGCCAATCTGATCTTCAATTTTCACGCGGCCATAGCGTACAAAGAACGGCGTACCCACCTTCAGTCCGGCCTGTTTTAAACCAGACAACAACGGCGGCAGGATCTCTTCATAGTTCGCAGTAATAGCATCTGTAGACAGGCCATCAGAAACGATCACCTGCACATCCGGGTTGGCCACGCACTGTGATTTCAGTGCTTCTATCGCTTCCGCACTCAGACGACGACCCAGGTCCGGGCGAGTCAGGTACAGATTTTTGTCACTGATTTCTGAACGGACTTCCAGCAGCCCTTGTGCTTTCACCCACTCTTCCGGTACCTCTTTCAGCACGGTGTCTTTCGAACGAGAGTGGTCAGCCAGGAAGCGCAGCAGCGCCTGAGTGCGTGGACGTGGACCGGCACGACCGGTGCATACGCGCGCTGCAGTACTACGACGCAACTCTGTCAACACTTCAGCACGGTGCGGATTTTCAACGCCAATCCACGCTTTGGCTTCCGGTGAACCCAGGTCCATCGCACAGCTTTCCCCCGTCGGTGCGGCGCACTGTGTGGTGCTGCATTTCGCTTCCGGTGACGGCGCTTGAGCCTGCGGCTGTGACTCGCCCATTGACGCCATTACGCTGCGTACAATTTCTTCAATCTGTTTTTGATCCATCGTGTGTCATCCCCGCGTCATCAGAAGAACAGTGACGGATCGCCCGCCCGTTTGGTCAGGCGACCGTTTGCCATAATGCCCATGTTTTCCAGCCAACGTTCAAACTCCGGCGACGGACGCAAGTTCAGCAACTGGCGCACGGTCGCGGTGTCGTGGAACGCGGTGGTCTGATAGTTGAGCATGATATCGTCACCGAGCGGCATGCCCATGATGTAGTTGCAGCCAGCGGTGGCGAGCAAAATCATCAGGTTTTCATTGAGGTTCTGGTCAGCGTCAGCATGGTTGGTGTAACAGCAGTCACAACCCATTGAGATGCCGCTCAGTTTGCCCATGAAGTGGTCTTCCAGACCGGCGCGAATAATCTGACGGTCGTTGTAGAGATACTCCGGCCCGATAAAGCCCACCACGGTGTTCACCAGGAACGGATCGTAGTGACGCGCCAGACCGTAGTTACGCGCTTCCATCGTCACCTGATCGGCACCGAAGTTAGCGCCTGCGGAAAGCGCAGAACCTTGCCCGGTTTCAAAGTACAGGCAGTTTTCACCGGCAATACGGTTGAACTCAGCACCCACTGCGCGTGCCTCATCCAGCATCGCCAACTCGACACCAAACTCTTTCAGCCCTTTTTCGCTACCGCAGATGCTCTGGAAAATCAGTCCGCCCGGCGCGCCGCGACGAATCGCTTCGATCTGGGTAGTGACGTGCGCGAGCACGCAGCCCTGTGTAGGAATATTGAATTTGTCGATCACGCCATACACGGTATCGAGCACGCGGCTTAAGTTCTCCACGTCATCTGTCACCGGGTTAACACCGATAACGGCATCGCCCGCACCGAAGGAAAGCCCTTCGTAGATTTGTGCGGCAATACTCTGCACGTCGTCGCGGGTATCGTTCGGCTGCAAACGGCAACTGAAGGTGCCCGGCAGACCGATAGTCGTGTTAGCCTTTTTGATCACCGGCATTTTTTTGCCGCCGTAGATCAGGTCCGCGTTGGAACAAATTTTTGCAACGCCTGCGACCACTTCGGACGTTAACCCTTTGCGCATAAACGCAATGTCATCGACAGAGGTTTCATCACTCAACACGTACTCGCGCAGCTCACTGATGCTCCAGTTTTTGATGCGGTTATAGGCCGTTTCGTTGACGTCATCCTGAATCAGACGCGTGACGCAGTCCTCTTCATAGGAAATCACCGGGTTGTTGCGGATATCCGCTACCGTCATTTCCGACAACACCTGTTTAGCAGCCACGCGCTCCTGCGAGCTTGTCGCGGCCACACCAGCCAGCACATCCCCCGAACGCAGTTCGTTGGCTTTTGCCAGCACCTCTTTTACATCCTTAAACTGATAAACATTGCCGAACAATGTGGTCTTTAGTTTCATAAGTCGTTCCCTCAGGAAGGAAATGCGAGTGATTTCACCGTCACCGGCACAACCGATCCGCCAAAAAGAGGCGTACCAATGTCGATATAGTCACCCGCCCGAACAATCACCTCATCGATGACCGCCAGCGGGTGTTGCTGTAACTGTGGGCGTAACAGCATGCCCAGTGCTTTACCAAAATCCTGCTCGGCTACCACCAGCAGGGGATGCGGATTCGGATAACGTGCGACAAAGGCCAGTAGCGCGTCGATGACCGTTAACAGCGCGGCGTAGCGCACTGGCAGCGACCCGGGCAGCGCAAGGACATAGGCGTCAGTTTTCGGGTCGAGATCGAGCTGCATCAGCGCCTGCTGCCAGGCCGCGACCAGATCAGCTTCATCAACCGGGATAGCCACCGGCAGGTTGCGCAGCGGAAGCGCAACGCCTTCCAGCCAGATGGTGCTGCCTGAAAGCGATAGCGTATGTGCTCCTGCGCCAATGACCGTGGCACGTACTGTTTGCGCCGGGAACTGCACGTTCATCTCACGCAGACGCGGATGTTCATGTAGCGCCGTTGCCAACAGCGGTCCTATGTCAGAAAAACAGAATGGATCGGCAGGCTGGTTGCGGTAGCACTCACCCACCCCACCCGAAAGCGTAATCACCTCTGGCTTAATGCCCACAGGCAATAAACCGGTTTGCATCAACGCCTGAGCCAGCGGCGAAAGTTTGCCGTCAATAACCTCGACGATAAGCGTAGCCATCCGTCGCGCCACCTGAATCAGTTGCGCCGCATTAAGCGAACGGGCATCTGTACCTGCGCCAAAAACATCATCGACAATCATCTGCCCTGGCTGGTGCGCATGAACTACACGCCCCTGGCTATCGGTCTCCAGCAGTCGCCCACCAACATTCAGGCAGGCTGAACCGCTAACCTTTCCGGCGTCGAACAGAACATAGTTAGACGTACCACCGCCGATATCGATATTCAGTACGCTGCACAGTCGCTGCTCAGACAGGGTTTGCGCACCCGCGCCGTGACCGGCAATGACCGATTCAAGATGTGGACCTGCGCTGGCAACCACGAAGTCACCCAGCGACTGGGAGAGCGCCATCACCGCCGGACGGGCATTGCGGGTTTTCGCACTTTCCCCGGTAATAATGATTGCGCCAGAATCAACGCTCTGTGGCTCAATACCTGCTGCCTGATACTGAGCCAGAATCAGCGCCTTAAGTTCGGCCTCTTTTAACCCGCCTTGCTTATCAACGGGGGTAAAGAAGACCGGGCTTTGCCAGCTAATTTCACGTTTGATGAATTCGTAACGCGGCACCTGCGACACTGCCGCACGGTTAACCAGCTCAAGGCGGGAGAAGATTACCTGAGTGGTGGTGGTGCCGATATCGATACCGACGCTCAATAGCTGGCGAGTATTCACGATTGCGCCTCCGCTTTCGTTTCTGTTTCGGCTTCCACTTCTGCCGGAACGTTTTCGTCTTTTGGTACCAGCAGCATAGCCACACCAATTGCCGTTACACCGCCGATCAGCTTGCCGACAATCATTGGGAAGATCATGGCGTTCATGTTTGCGGCAGCGAAACCTAAGTGGTCACCCAGAGCGAAGGCAGCAGAGACGGCGAACGCACAGTTAATCACTTTGCCGCGGGTATCCATGTGCTTCATCATACCGAACATCGGAATATTGTTCGCCAACGTTGCGACCATGCCACCAGCTGCCATATTGTTGATTTTCAGGAGATTACCAACTCGCATCAGCGGTTTTTCAAACCAACGGGTCAGTAACAGAACCATTGGATAAGCGCCGAGCAGTACGCAGGAGATAGAACCGATAACTTCGATGGCGCGCATCACTTCACCAGGGTTATCGCCAGGCGCCATGAAGATAGGATCGAGACCCGGGATCAGATCCCAGCCGAGCAGGAATTTGATAACCGCAGCGGCCAACCCGATTGTGATCAATGCCACCAGGAACTTAGCGAAGATCTGGAAGCCGTTGATCATTTTTTCCGGGATGAATTTCAGCCCCAGCGCCACCAGTACGGCAACGATCAGCACCGGGATCATGTTCATCAGGATCAGCGCGAAGGTAAATTCCACCGGCTGTCCGTTGATTTCAACGCCGGAATACATCGCTACCAAACCACCCGCGATACAGCCAATTGGGATCGTGACAATACCAGCCAGTACGCCCAGTGCCAGATAACGACGGTCAGAGGGTTCAATAATCCCCAGTGCTACCGGGATGGAGAAGACCAGCGTCGGCCCCATCATCGCACCCAGAATCAAGCCAGAGTACAACCATGCCGCAACATCACCGCCCGCCAGTTCTTTCGCCAGGAAGAAGCCGCCCATATCACACGCCAGCAGCGTTCCGGCAAACATCGACGGGTTCGCGCCCAACATTTCATACAGCGGAATAATCACCGGCCCGAGCACTTTTGCTAATACCGGCGCCAGCGCAGTCATACCGACCATTGCCAGACCGAGCGCGCCCATCGCCATAAAACCTTCTTCAAACTGACCACCCGATCCCTCGATGCTTTTACCAAACTTACCGAGGTAGCGCGCTGAACCACCGAACTGCGACAGGATCCTGTCCACGGCGGCAATCAGCATAAAGAACATCATGATGTACATGATGATTTCGTTAATTCCCATACCCTTCACTCCCTGTCATTTGTGTATTTATTGTGCCGCCGCATACAACGCGATAATTTCTGCCTGCGTGGCGGTTCGTGGATTGCTGCGAATACAAATATCGTCCATCGCAGCTTGCGCCCATGTGCTGTATTGCTCAGGCTTCGCCCCCACGTCAGCGAGTCGTTTTGTCTGGCCCACTTCGGTAATCAGCTCGATGACAGCGTTGATTGCGTCACGATCGTCTGATTTCTTGTTGGTTAATGCCCTGCCGATATGGCTAAAGCGTTCACGGCAAACCATGCGGTTAAACCCCATTACTGTCGGTAGCAGCATGGCGTTAGCCTGTCCGTGCGGAATGTGCAGCGCCGCGCCCGGCTGGTGAGCCATCGCATGACACAAGCCCAGCCCCGCGCTGGAGAAAGCCATCCCCGCCATACAGGAAGCCAGCAGCATGCTTTCCCGCGCAGCCAGGTCGTGACCGTAGCCCACCGCTTTCGGTAACGATTTGCCAATCATCGCAATCGCGCCAATCGCCAGGCTGTCGGTAAATGGCGTTGCGTTCAGGGCGCTATAAGCCTCAACGGCGTGGGTCAACGCATCGATTCCGGTCATCGCCGTAACATGCGCAGGCACCCCTTCCGTCAATGCGGCATCAAGAATGGCCACATCCGGCATCAGCGTGGCGTGAGCCAGCACTTTTTTCAGTCCAGTCGCGGCGTCAATAATCACCGTAACGTTGGTAGTTTCCGAACCTGTTCCGGCGGTGGTTGGTACGGCAATCAGCGGCAGACGCGGGCGTAACGTGCTGTGTTCCGTCATATCGGCCAACGTCTGCGTCGGATTAGTCACCAGCAATGCCACCGCTTTGGCGGCATCCAGTACAGAACCGCCACCAAAGGCCACAACGCCATCACACTTTGATTCACGCAGTTGCGCTACCGCCGCGCAAACGTCCGTGATACACGGCTCACCAACCGGGCACGGCCACAACGTCATCGCCACGCCTTTCATCGCCAGGCTACGTTCAAGTCCGGCGGTCATTCCGGCCTGATGCAGGAAGCTATCGACCATCACGAACATATGCGTCAGTCCGCGCATTTGCGCTTCCTGTCCACAGGTGCTGAGCGCCCCAAGTCCACATAACGTGACTGGTGGAACGCTAAATGTTTTTACGCGTTGCAGATTCAGGGTATCGAATGCCTGAAAGAGCGCCGTTTGCAATTCAGCTTGCATAGATTCCCTCCGCTTTTTCTCTCCCACTGTTCGCGATTGCCAGCGGGGTCATAAACAGACTGTGCTGTGGTAAATGCACCTGCAGTTCCGGGAAACGCTTACGGAACAGCTCATCGACACCCGGTTGCATACAGGAACCACCGGCCAGCCATAAATCTGTTACTCCATGCCCTGCAATATGATGAGCGACGATTTCCGCCATCTTTTCGTAGACCGGCTTGACCACCGGCCAGATTTCTTTTCCATTGCTGCGCTTGTACTGCTCGGCTTCTTCAAGCTGAATACGACGATTCCCCGCAAGGGTCAGAGAAATGTGGTGCCCGCCGGTAGCTTCATCGGCGGAATAGGTCACTAAACCCCGCTTCACAATAGCAATACCGGTCGTGCCCCCGCCGATATCCACTACGCCTGCGTTATCCAGTTTCAGCAGATCTGCCACAGCGGTTGGTTCGTCCAGCACATGGCTCACTTCAAGTCCTGCTGATTCCAGCACATTGATGGAAATACGCGGGTCCGTTCCCGGCGGGAACGAGGTTGCCGCATGGGTAAAGCGGCAACCCAGCTGTTGCTCAAGCGTATCGAGATGGCGACGGACAATGGTCACCGCACCGAAGAAATCCCAGACGATGCCGTCACGCACGACATCGGCCCAGTCCAGGCAGACCGCAACCGGCTGTCCGTCACTGTCGACAACCATCGACACCACATCACACGTCCCCAAATCAACACCCAGCCACAGCGGTGAGTCGCTGGCTGTGGGCGTCTGGTTACATAGCGTTGCCGCTTTTTGCAGTCTGGGTGTGAGCCAAAGTTGTTCGTCGTGCGCCATCTCTTTATCTCCTTAGAGCGCTCTTAAACGATGCGGAACGCATCCACCAACACACAGCGACGCAGACGCACAAACGTGCGCGCACTGGTCACCCCTTCCCCGGTCGGCGTAGTAATGGTCATGGTGGTCCAGCCCTCACCGCCAAGTCCGAGACCCGCAATGCACGGTCCATTTTTGACGAAGATGCTGGTATCAATGGCGTTAGCCATACGGTTCATATTGTCGATATTGCGTGAGTGCATCGCCGCCGTATGGTGACAACCACCTTCAAGCGTTACCGCCAGTTCAATGGCCTCATCGACGTTGGCAACCCGCACCACCGGCAGCACCGGCATCATCAGTTCAGTTACGGCAAACGGATGGGTGGCGGAGGTTTCGACGAATAACAAGCGGGTCTGGTCTGGTACATTCAGACCAATTGACGCTGCGATTTTTCCCGCATCACGTCCAACCCAGTCACGGCTAACCGTGCCTTTGCCGCGCTCGTCGACATTTTTCAGCAGCACTGGTTGAAGTTGCTCAGCCTGGGCCGCAGTGAGTTTTACCGCATGCTGGCTTTCCATCAGACGCATCAGTTCGTCGGCAACGCTATCCACCACGATCAGCACTTTTTCGTCGGCGCAGATAATGTTGTTATCAAACGATGCACCTTTGACGATGGACTGCGCGGCGCGTACCAGATCGGCGGTTTCATCAACCACCACCGGCGGGTTACCCGCACCAGCCGCAATCAGGCGTTTATTGGTGTGTTTACGCGCAGCGTCAACCACCGCTTCGCCACCGGTAACGACCAGCAGGCCAATGCCTGGGTACTTGAACAGACGCTGAGCGGTTTCGATATCCGGATTGGCAACGGTAACCAGCAGGTTTGCCGGGCCACCAGCGGCAACAACCGCCTGGTTAAGCAGAGTTATAGCGCGCTGAGAAACGCCTTTTGCGGCCGGATGTGGCGCAAATACCACGCTGTTGCCTGCGGCAATCAGGCTGATGGCATTATTAATTACGGTTGCTGCCGGGTTGGTGGACGGTGTTACCGAAGCCACCACGCCCCACGGCGCGTTTTCAATCAGCGTTAAACCGTTATCGCCGGTCAATACCTGTGGAGAGAGGCATTCCACGCCCGGCGTGCCGCGTGCCTGCGCTACGTTTTTGGCAAATTTATCTTCAACGCGTCCCATGCCGGTTTCAGTGACGGCAAGTTCCGCTAATTCTCTGGCGTGTTTTTCGCCTGCTTCACGAATGGCGTGAATAGCTAACTGGCGCATAGCGACGCTTTTTAACCCCTGCTGGGCCAGTTTTGCTGCCGCCACTGCGTCATCCAGGGAGGCAAAGACGCCCATTTCTTGAACCGCGCTGACGGGCTGACTGCTGTCTTTCATTTTCAGCAGTACCGCTTTCACGACCTGTTCAATATCCTGTTGATTCATGATTTTCTGCCTTATTTATGGAAGATCACCTGACCACCGGCCACCACTTCATCGACAATGCCAATAACACACAGATCGACAGGCGATGATTCGTTGCGGTGCGCCTGACGGGCTGAGCTTCCGCTGACCAACAGCACCCACTCTCCGGTTCCCGCCCCGATGCTGTCGATAGCAACAGCACACTGCCCGTCGGGATTTCCGCAGGCGTCAATCATTTCCACCATCAGCAATTTGTCGTGCGCTAGCCCCTGATGGCGTACGGTACAAACAATTTGTCCTGTGACGATTGCCAGTTTCATACCCGCCTCCGTGGCATATTTCAGGTAAAACCTCCCCCTACCCTCCGCAGAAGGTAATGTGAAAAGGAGAGAGGGTGACGCCAGCTTTTATCAATCATGCAGTGGCGTCACATGGGCTACTTACATGTCGTTGCTGTCGCCTTTAAAGCTGATCGGGAACACTTCTTCCAGATCGCCATGCGGACGCGGGATAACATGTACAGAAACCAGTTCACCAATGCGCTGGGCAGCGGCAGCACCGGCATCCGTTGCGGCTTTACAGGCCGCCACATCGCCACGTACCATTGCGGTAACCAGGCCACCGCCAATCTGCTTCACGCCAACCAGTTTCACGCGTGCCGCTTTAACCATTGCGTCAGAAGCCTCAATCAGTGCAACCAGGCCCCGGGTTTCAATCATTCCTAATGCTTCCATTGTGCTTTCCTCTTAGTAGAAGGGGTCCAGAACGGGACCTAAACAACCAGTGTTTGTGAGGCGCGTTCACGACTCACGTCAGTCTGGCGCGGCACTGCTGCCACCAACGCCAGTTCGATAATTTCCTGTACGCTGCAGCCGCGGGAGAGATCATGGAGCGGTGCGGCAAGCCCCTGAATCAGAGGCCCTACTGCTCGATACCCTCCCAGACGCTGGGCGATTTTGTAACCAATATTGCCTGCCTCAAGCGATGGAAAAACCATCACATTGGCATTGCCCTGCAACGGGCTGGCCGGTGCTTTTTGCGCCGCAACATCCGGTACAAAAGCGGCATCAAACTGCAATTCACCATCAACGGTAAGCTCTGGTGCACGTTCACGAACAATGTCCGTAGCCTGCTGCACGTTAGCAACGTTGGGGTGACGGGCACTGCCATTACTCGAAAACGAGAGCATTGCGACGCGCGGCTCTTCGCCGGTAATCGCTTGCCAGGTCTGCGCGCTGGCGATGGCAATATCTGCCAACTGGGCTGCAGTGGGTTGCGGCACGACACTGCAATCAGCAAATCCTAATGACGGTCCGAGATACTGCGGCAGCATCAGGAAAATTGACGACAGCGTTTTACAACCCGGCTGTAATCCGATAATGCGTAACCCCGCACGCAGCACGTTCGCTGTTGACGAGAGGTTGCCCGCAATACAGACGTCGGCTTTACCCGCGCTAACCATTGCGGCAGCGAACATCAGCGGATCGTTGAGTTTCTCAAGCGCATCCGGCGGCGTTTTTTCACCAGCACGCGCCAGCCAGCGCAGCGCAAATTCTTCACGCATTTGCAGGTTGCTTTGCGGGTCGATTACCTGAATGCCATCCATTGCCACGCGGTGGCTGAGAGCAAACTGGCGCAACGCAAACGGACTGGCGACGAGAATGGGATGTGCCAGACCGTGCTGATGCAGGTAATTCGCAGCTTTCAGCACCCGAACATCCAGCGCATCCGGGAACACCACCCGCGCAGGTGAGCGCAAGGCGAGCTGGCGAGCACGTTCAATGATCATTGCTTCTCCCCCAGTCGCTGTTGGATTTGGCTGATACTCAGCGGATGCTTCGCCACGCTCAGGATCATCATCACGTAGACCGTGCTCGACAGGCGGTTCAACGCTTGCAGAATGTCCGGTCGCAGTACTTCAAAACTGCGGGTGATAAATACCTGGGCCGCCACTGTTTCTGTTTCACGGACTTTGGTTCGCAGCAAATTGAGCAGCGCAGCATCACGACCGTGGCTGGCTTCAGGCACCAGATGGTCGTGGTCGAGATAGCGCAGCGGCTGATGCGAAAGCCGGTGCAAATCTTCATCGCTTAAACCAACAATGGCTTGTGCTGCCAGCGGCTCATCCATGGCGTCTGCGCGCATAATGTTGCCCAGACGCGAGCGAATATCCGCCAGCCACGGCTGCCACTGTTCAGACAGTTCAATCTGTAACCACACCGCCAGACCGATGGTGCTGTCCAGCGCCGCGCGAAATCCCAGGCGCGGGTCACTTTTGGCGACCATCTTGTCCGCCGTCAGATGCGTCAGCGTGTCAGGTTTCTTCGCCACCGGTTGATGACACAGTTCACAACTCGCCAGTGAGTGCGTATCACTGCTGGTTAAACCATGCACCGGTTGCAGTTGCTGTTCTTCGCCATCAATAAACAGGCTTCCCTGCTCGTCGATAAACTTAATCCGCAGATGTCGGCCTTCCAGCAATTCCCGGGCAGATGGCGTCAGGCGAGCGTCAGCGGGGAGATGAATTTCTGCCCCTTCGCTGAGCGTATGATTCGCTCTGAGCCATGCTTCGGTAATGAAATCCTTCATACATCCGCCTTAGCAGGACTGCCAGTTCGCAGGCCATGCCACATACAGGAATTTCACCGTTGATGGCGTACCGAACTCAATGCTGGAGCCTTTCGGAATAAACATCACATCCCCGGCCCTGGCAATCATGGTTTCGCCTTCATGACGAACGTGCAGTTCGCCTTCCAGAATCATGTCGATTTCGTCGTAGTTCAGCGTCCATGGGAAAAAAGCGTTATCCCACTGCATGAAGCCAGCGGCCATGCTGCTTCCGTCCTTGTCGGTCACTAAGTCGGTTAAGCCGACGCAATGCGGCTGTGCGCCATCAAAACGACCAAACTTCACGCTGCTGCCATCAATGACTTTTACGCCGCCTTTGCCAGTAACCGAGGTAAAACTTGGCTGCATTCCGCCCTGCTCCAGCGACTGTTTTTCCTTCATGACTTTGTCCATCAACTGCGCGACCAGGCTTTCGGTAAACTGCCCTTCCGGCAGTTGCGCAATGATGGTCTCGCGAATGCGCTGGCTTTCCGTTTTGCCATCATCCACCGAAGCGGGTGCAGGCGAGGCTGCCGGAGCGGATTCGTCGCATTCAGTGATTGTGACTCCCAGCAGCTCCGCGACTTCGCGAGCCTCTGGGGTGATGATGCTGGCGCGCAGAACAACCGACATTTCCTGTTCGCCGCGTGCGTGGGCCGCACGAATATCATTAGCTGTGATGAGTTTTTTCACCTGCCCTTTCCTCCTTTTGGCTGAGCTCAGTCAGATAATCCACCAGGTGCTGCACGCTGCGCGGGTCATGGCTATTGAGTTCGAAAATCGGCTCCTGGAACCCTATCCCGCGAAGTAACTGTCGCGTTGCGGCGACGTCGGCATCCGGCATGTCCGTTTTACTGATAACGGCGATTTGTCGTTTACTGGCGCCGATATCCAACAGCCCGGCAGGTAAGCGACTTTCTTGATCATTTGCCGCGTGTATATAAATCAACGTATCAACATCCTGCAGCGTGGTAATTAAGGCGTGATACCAGCGCGGATGGCTAAAATATTCTCCCGGCGTATCGATATCGCCGTTTTCATTAAACTCAACGGCCTGCGTTTTCCTGGCGAGAGAATAATTTCCCTGTAGCGCATTGAAGAGCGTTGTTTTCCCCGCCCCAACCGTACCGACAAAAGCAATACGTTTCATTGCCGCCTCTGATTAACTTTTTGTCAGGTTGCACAAAGTGAAATTTAATAACCGGCCCAGACCACTCACTGTCTGCAATAATGCCTCTTCCACCGCGCCTACCGAGCCGTAGATCACCAGTGCGCCGCTAAATCTATCGAGAAAACCGATGTGTACATCTGCGGCCTTCATGGCTAAATCACCGGCAATCATTGCCGTCTCTCCTGGCGTTAAGGTCATAATGCCGATAGCGCCCGCTTCGGGAACGCCGATCTTTTTCGCCAGTTCTTCGCCTGGGTGCGCAATCAGATGCGCCAGCGTGACCTGTTTCCCCGGCACAAATTCCTGAATGATGCGTTCTTTTTCCATTGCTCACCGCCTCTGCTGAAACTGTCCTCATCGTAGCAATTTTTCGTCAGAGTAAATAACAAAATTCGGCAAGGTGGTTTAAAAGGTGAAGTAGATCACTAAGAGAAGAGAAATAAAAATACCCGTCACACTTCAAATTACAGGTTCGGTGGCTTTCTTACTCATACCAGCCACTTACTTTAGTAAGTTCATGGTATTCGCTGCATCGTCGCCTTTCTGGAATTCGAATTATTTAGAGTATGAAGGCGCGGGAGAAACCCGCGCCGAAAATAATTAAAGTGAAATTACAACGGTTGTGTTTGAGCTTCGACTACTGCCAGCGCCACCATATTAACGATACGACGAACAGAGGCGATTGGAGTTAAAACATGTACCGGTTTGGCTACACCCATCAGCACCGGTCCTACCGTCACGCCTTCAGAGCTGGAAACACGCAGTAAGTTGTAACTAATACGCGCGGCTTCCATATTCGGCATCACCAGAATATTAGCGGAGCCTTTCAGCGGGCTGTCCGGCATCCGGTCATTACGAATACTTTCCACCAGTGCAGCATCGCCGTGCATTTCACCGTCAATCATCAGATCGGGTGCGCGCGATTTAATAAGCTCGAGCGCTTCACGCATTTTGTTGGCCGACGGACAGTTTGACGAACCAAAGTTGGAGTGCGACAGCAGCGCCACTTTCGGTTCAATGCCAAACCGACGCACTGTTTCTGCCGCCATAACTGCAATTTCCGCCAGTTGCTCCGGCGTCGGGTCATCGTTGACGTACGTATCAGCGATAAAGGTGTTACCGCTTGGCAACAGCAGCGCGTTCATTGCACCTGCCGTATGAACACCATCACGGTGACCAAACACCGCTTTCACCACGCTGAAATGCTCGTGATAGTCGCCGATTGTTCCGCAAATCATCGCATCCGCTTCACCGCGTTGCACCATGATCGCGCCGATCACCGTGGTGTTGGCGATCACCGCACGTTGCGCCTGCTCCTGAGTAATTCCACGACGCTTCATGATCTGGTAATACTCACTCCAGTACTCTTTAAAGCGCGGATCGGATTCATTATTGACGATCTCAAAATCGACACCCGCTTTGATCTGCAGTCCTAACTTCTGGATACGCATTTCGATCACGCTCGGACGACCGATCAGGATCGGCTTCGCCAGACCTAAAGTGATCAGTTCTTGCGTTGCATGCAGAACACGAGCCTCTTCCCCTTCGGTCAGCACAACACGCTTCGGCGCTTTGCGTGCCAGAGAGAAAATCGGCTTCATAAACAGGTTGGTTTTGTAGACAAACTCGGTCAGCTTGTCGATATAAGCGTCAAAGTCGGCAATCGGGCGCGTTGCGACACCAGAATCCATCGCCGCCTTCGCCACCGCCGGTGCGATCTTGACGATCAAACGCGGGTCGAACGGTTTAGGAATAATGTATTCCGGGCCAAAGCTCAAATCCTGATCGCCATAGGCGGAAGCCACCACTTCGCTCTGCTCGGCATGCGCCAGTTCAGCAATGGCATGTACAGCGGCCAGCTTCATCTCTTCGTTGATGGCGGTAGCCCCGACGTCCAGCGCACCGCGGAAGATGAACGGGAAGCACAGTACGTTGTTGACCTGGTTCGGGTAGTCGGAGCGACCGGTGCAAATGATGGCGTCGGAACGCACCTCTTTTGCTAGTGGTGGCAGGATTTCCGGTTCCGGGTTTGCCAGCGCAAGGATCATTGGCGCACGCGCCATCTTCTTGACCATCTCCTGCGTCAGCACTTTCGGGCCGGAGCATCCGAGGAAAATGTCTGCGCCGTCGATCACATCATCAAGAGTACGCTTACCGTCATCCACCACCGCGTAAGCTGCTTTGGTTTCCGCCATATTCGGTTCGCGATCTTTATAAATCACACCTTTGGAGTCGCAGACCACGATGTTGTGCTTCTGCATACCCAGCGCAACCAACAGGTTCATACAGGCAATCGCCGCGGCACCTGCGCCAGACACCACCATGCGCACATCAGAGATATTCTTTTCCACCACCCGCAGGCCGTTCAGGATGGCTGCAGTGCTGATGATCGCCGTTCCGTGCTGATCGTCATGGAACACCGGAATATTCATGCGTTCACGCAGCTTTTGCTCAATGTAAAAACACTCTGGTGCTTTGATGTCTTCGAGGTTGATGCCGCCAAACGTCGGTTCAAGGGCTGCCACCACGTTGATAAATTTGTCCGGGTCGAGTTCATCGACTTCAATGTCGAACACGTCAATTCCGGCAAATTTCTTAAAGAGAACGCCTTTACCTTCCATCACTGGTTTGCCAGCCAGCGCACCAATATTGCCCAGCCCCAGTACCGCAGTACCGTTGGAGATAACCGCGACCAGGTTGCCGCGCGCGGTATATTTGTAGGCCGCTAGCGGATCCTTTTCAATCTCCAGACACGGAGCTGCAACACCTGGCGAGTAGGCCAGCGCAAGATCACGTTGGGTGGCAAGAGGTTTGGTCGGAGAAACCTGAATTTTACCTGGTACTGGAAATTGGTGGAAATCGAGGGCGCTTTGTTTTAACTGGTCATCCATCTTGTTGTTCCTTTCACGTATCGATCAAAAAAGTGGCGCAGGTAACCCTTCTATACCCTAAATAATTCAAGTTGCATGAAGGCGGCAAGGGAGTGAATCCCCAGGAGCATAGCGAACTATGTAACTGGGGTGAGCGAGCGTAGCCAACGCACATGCAACTTGAAGTATGACGGGTATATTGAGCCGCACATTATCGCCTCAGTCAGCGGCATAAACTTTGAAGGTCGCCAAACTCTCACTACTCAAAGAAAGAATTTGTTATCAATTTATAACAACCATGTTACCTGCTTAAACCAGCAATACCATGCTTGTCTGCTATGCTTTTTGCGTATTCGCCCGCAATTTTCCCAAAAGTGTGAATTAACACACGCATCTAACGCTTTACTTTTCAAGGAGTATTTCCTATGACCCGTAAAGAGCTTGCCAATGCCATTCGTGCGCTGAGTATGGATGCCGTCCAAAAAGCTAACTCTGGCCATCCCGGCGCGCCGATGGGTATGGCCGATATTGCCGAAGTACTGTGGAACGATTTTCTCCGACATAACCCAACCGATCCCACCTGGTACGATCGTGACCGATTTATCCTGTCGAATGGCCACGCCTCAATGCTGCTTTACAGCTTGCTGCATCTTTCCGGCTATGACCTGCCGTTAGAAGAGTTAAAAAACTTCCGACAACTGCACTCAAAGACACCAGGCCACCCGGAAATTGGCTATACGCCGGGCGTGGAAACGACCACCGGACCGTTGGGTCAGGGATTAGCAAACGCGGTCGGGATGGCGATAGCCGAGCGTACGCTGGCGGCACAGTTTAATCAGCCGGATCATGAGATTGTCAGCCACTTCACCTGGGTTTTTATGGGTGATGGTTGCCTGATGGAGGGGATTTCTCATGAGGCGTGTTCACTGGCGGGAACGTTGGGACTTGGCAAGCTGATTGGCTTTTACGATCACAACGGTATTTCTATTGATGGTGAAACCAAAGGTTGGTTTACCGATGATACTGCGAAGCGCTTCGAAGCATATCACTGGCATGTCATACACGAGATAGACGGTCACGATCCTGAGGCGGTGAAGAAAGCCATTCAGGAAGCACAAAGCGTAACCGATAAGCCGTCACTAATAATCTGTCGGACTATCATTGGCTTTGGCTCACCGAATAAGGCCGGAAAAGAAGAAGCACACGGCGCAGCACTGGGGGAAGAAGAAGTTGCGCTGACCCGTCAGAAGCTGGGCTGGCATCATCCTGCTTTTGAGATCCCTAAAGAGATTTACCGGGCCTGGGACGCGCGCGAAAAAGGTGAAAAAGCACAGCAGAGCTGGAACGAGAAATTCGCCGCCTATCAACAAGCCCACCCGGAACTGGCCGCAGAGTTTACCCGCCGGATGAGTGGCGGGCTGCCAAAAGAGTGGGAAAAAACCACTCAGAAATACATCGCGGAATTGCAGGCTAACCCGGCCAAAATCGCAACCCGGAAGGCGTCGCAAAATACCCTGAATACTTACGGCCCGATGTTGCCTGAACTGCTTGGCGGTTCAGCAGATCTGGCCCCCAGCAATTTGACCATCTGGAAAGGTTCGACATCCCTGAAAGACGATCCAGCCGGGAACTACATTCACTACGGCGTGCGCGAATTTGGTATGACCGCCATTGCCAACGGTATTGCCCACCACGGTGGTTTTGTCCCATATACCGCGACCTTCCTGATGTTCGTTGAATATGCCCGTAATGCGGCACGAATGGCTGCGCTGATGAAAGCGCGGCAAATCATGGTCTATACCCATGACTCCATTGGGCTGGGGGAAGATGGTCCCACCCATCAGGCCGTCGAGCAGCTTGCCAGCCTGCGCCTGACGCCTAATTTCAGCACCTGGCGTCCATGCGATCAGGTTGAGGCGGCAGTCGGCTGGAAACTGGCGGTAGAGCGCCATGATGGCCCAACGGCGCTAATCCTCTCCAGGCAGAATCTGGCACAGGTTGAACGTACCCCTGAACAGGTAAAAGAAATTGCCCGCGGTGGCTACATACTGAAAGACAGCGGCGGTAAACCGGATGTGATCCTGATTGCCACCGGTTCAGAAATGGAAATTACGCTACTGGCAGCAGAAAAACTGACGGGAGAAGGCCGTAACGTTCGTGTCGTCTCCCTTCCCTCAACAGATATTTTCGACGCCCAGGATGAGGCGTACCGGGAATCAGTCCTGCCTGCAAGCGTGAGCGCGCGCGTGGCGGTGGAAGCAGGAATTGCGGATTACTGGTACAAGTATGTCGGTCTGAAAGGTGCGATTGTCGGCATGAGCGGCTACGGAGAATCCGCGCCGGCGGACAAGTTATTCCCCTTCTTCGGCTTTACGGTCGATAACATTGTCGAAAAGGCGCACCGCGTACTTAACGTGTGATCCACAGCGTGGGCCAGGCATCTGGTCCATGCCAGTTATCACAGCTGGGCTCCTGCGCATAGCGCACCAGACGAAAACGCTGGCCGTCAAAACGCCAGCGCGTCTGGATCCCACAGTCCGACATTCCACGTCCCTTAGCGAGAGTGACCAGTTCGCGCGATTTTTCATCAAAAACAGCGTTCGTCAGCTCCATATCGTTACTTTCAGCGTCCGTCCTGAAAGGCAAATTCAGACGTACCGCGCGCGAACTCAGCGGCTTTGTACGCGAAACAATCCATGCCAGATCGATAGTGTTATATGCACCCGCTTCACAGCCGATCATCAGCAGAGCTTTGTCATCGGTTAATGCCGAAACCCGCACTTCACGGCGCATAGGGTCGAGCGAACAGCGGATACCGTTTATCCGCCAGTTCCCGTAATCCAGCAGTTCACTGCGCTCTTGTTGAGAAAGCGGTGTTGGTGTTGGGTTGACGACGGCTACCCCTTTCAGGGCCGGAGCCGGAGGTACGCTAAGCGGCGGCTCGTTACCCTTTTCGATCCAGGCAGTTTCACTTCCAACGCGTTTTTGCTGGGCGTCAATAAACAACAGCGCGGCTTTCAGCCCTGCCAGCGAAATGGTTTGCACGCCTTTTTGCAGAGTAATCGCCTGGGCGTTCTGAACTGTCTGTAAAAAGGCGCTAATGGTGGCAGGATCATCGGTCATGAGTTGCCAGGGGGAAATGCGCCAGTGTTCGCCAGTCAGCGGTAGCGGTTGGCCGTCCATCAGCAGGCGCGGCGCAATATCAGCTTCTTTGGCATCAGGGGTATCCAGACCGCCCAGCTCAATACGCAAAACCGCATCGGTATGCGCTCCGGCACTCCGACTGAGGGTCATCACCAGGCCATGATGTTCACCGGTGTTTCGCGCCACGCAAAAATTCTGGTTATTGCAGGTTACCTGCCAGTCGGAAAATACCTGCTGTGCAGGTGCCGCCCACAGAAAGTGGGCCGGTAGCAGACCAAGCAGAAAGATGAAAATAACGCGATAGCGCATGGACGGTACAACCCCGAAATCAAAACAGACAGCCTAATCGGTATCTTCCTTGCGCTACTGATGAGGCTCAATAAGAATCGTCGGATTGGACTGTTATTTTGTAAAGAAATATAAACCCCGTAACCTAATCCATCAGATGCGACGATTGCAGATAGTTAAGCAATAGCACCGTTTTGCCGTCACGGATCTCCCCGGTTGTGATCATCTCCAGCGCTCGGGTGAATGGTAGTTCCAGGACTTCGATATCCTCGTCTTCAACGCCCCCGCCCGCATTGGCACGCTGGTTGTCACTGTACTGCGCGATAAAAAAGTGGATCAATTCCGTCAAGCCGCCTGGCGACATGTAGAGCTCAAAGAGTTTACGCACCTCACCAACTTCATATCCGGTCTCTTCGATCGCTTCTTTGCGAATACAGGCTTCAGGTTCATCGTTATCCAGCAGCCCGGCGCAGGTTTCGATCAGTTGTCCGCTTTCGTTACCGTTCACCCAGGTGGCGACGCGAAACTGACGAATCAGCACGACGGTTTTTTTCTCCGGGTTATACAGCAGAATAGTGGCGCCATTACCGCGATCATAAACCTCGCGTTTGTGACGAATCACCTCGCCATTGCTGCGGGTCAGATCGTAAGTAATATTGCGCAGGATGAAGTAGTTATCAGAAAGGACTTTATCTTTGATGAGGGTAATTTGTTGCGACATACCGGCTCCACGGCGAGAAGTGAGAAATAATACTACGCCGTGAAACCGGGTTTGTCTTGACCCCAGGCTAGTGAGATTTGACTGATTTTATATCCGTCATACTTCAAGCGACGGGTTTGTTGGCTGTACTCAGAAACCCCGGTCACATAGCTCTCTATGCATCTGGGGATTTCTTCTTTTGCCGCCTTCCTGCAACTCGAATTATTTAGGGTATATGCCCAGCCAGTCGACGATCCCCTGCGCTGCATGTCGCCCTTCTGCCATTGCAGTGACCACCAGGTCCGCACCACGTACCGCATCACCACCAGCAAAGATCTTCGGATGAGTCGTTTGATAACGATAAGCGCTCTCGACATCAGCAGCAATCCGGCCCCAGTCATCAACCTTCACACCATGAGCCTCCAGCCACGGCATACCATGCGGATGGAAACCAAACGCCATAATGACTGCATCAGCGGGCATCACAAATTCACTTCCCGCGATCGGTACCGGGCGGCGACGTCCCTGCGCATCAGGCTCGCCGAGCTGTGTGCGTAAGAAACGTACGCCACTGACGCCCCCATCGGCATTCAGCATCAGCTCAACGGGCTGGACGTTAAATTCAAAGTTAGCCCCCTCTTCGCGTGCGTTTTTTACCTCTTTTTTCGAGCCAGGCATGTTGGCTTCATCACGACGATAAGCACAAGTCACCTGGCTTGCACCGTGGCGTAGCGCGGTACGTACGCAATCCATCGCCGTATCACCGCCTCCCAGCACCACAACGTTCAGCCCGGCGGTATCAATAAACGGCTCCTCCGGTAGTTCATCCAGCCCCATCACCTGCTTGGTATTAGCAATCAGAAACGGCAACGCATCATAAACGCCCGGCGCGTCTTCGTTCGGCAGATCCGCTTTCATAGAACGATAGGTCCCTACGCCCACAAACACGGCGTCATAATCGTCCAGTAGTGATGCCAGCGTTACGTCCTTACCCACTTCACAGTTAAGCTGGAAATTAATCCCCATAGCGCTGAAAATTTCACGACGACGCACCAGTAACGATTTATCCAGTTTGAAGGCCGGAATACCAAACGTCAGTAAGCCACCAATTTCAGGATGGCGATCGTACACGGTGACGCTGACGCCGTTGCGCACTAACACATCCGCACAAGCCAGACCGGCAGGCCCTGCGCCAATAATAGCGACACGCTTATCCACTTTTTGCACATCGCCTAAATCAGGCCGCCATCCTTTACTCAGCGCCCGGTCAGAGATGTAACGTTCAATATTCCCGATAGTGACCGCACCATGCTCGTTACGCACCGTACATGCCCCTTCACAGAGCCGATCCTGAGGACATACCCGCCCGGTAATTTCCGGCAGACAGTTGGTCTGGTGAGAAAGCTCCACTGCTGCATCAATATTTCCTGCTTTCACCAGCTCAATCCACTGGGGAATATGATTGTGCAGTGGACACGTCCATTCGCAGATGCTGTGTTCACCACACTTCAGGCAGCGGGAGGCTTCCCGCTCGGCCTGTGCCGTACGAAATGGCAAATAAATTTCATCAAAACTGGTTTTACGTGCCTCAATCGCCAGCTTATCTGGCTCGCCGCGCGGCGGAGTAGCCTGCATCTGCTCGCGTTTGGTGATCATGTGGGAGGTAAAATCGGTCGCCCTGGCATGCCAGGGCTGGCTCTCCAGACTGGCCGTGCGCAGTCGACGTGCTTTTGACAGACCGGTGAGCGAAGTTTGCGTCACCAACTGTAGCGCTTGCGCCGGACAGTTTTCCACGCAGGCCGGTCCCTCTTCACGTCCCTGACACAGATCGCATTTATGCGCTGTCGCTTTCACCTTTCCTTTCGCAACGGGAGTAAGTACGATCTGCATCGTGCCAAAGGGACAGGCAACGACGCAGGATTTACAGCCGATACACTTTTGCGAATTTACCTGAATGCTGTCATTGTCATGGCTGATTGCACCGTTTGGACAGCTTCTGGCGCAAGGTGCATCCTCACAGTGGTGGCAGGTCACCGCGCTGCGTTGATGCTGATGTTTAATGACCGTAATTCGGGGCTGAAAATGCCGTTGGCTCAGGACATGCTGCTCACCATTATGGGCCATGACACAGGCGACTTCGCAGGCATAGCATCCCAGGCACTGTTGGCTATTGACCATAATAAAACGATTCATGGCTTCCTTCTTTTTTGGTTGCAAAAACCTTATTCTTTATATGACTGTTGTTATTAACCGACCCTGAAGAGGGCGGCAATGTTCATTTGCCCAGGAAGCACAACTATTTATCCAGAACCTGTGGCAGATCAATTTATTTCATCGCATATGAAATTGCGTTTCAGTTACCATCCTGTTTCAGGCGATTTTATTAACATTTATCAAATACATTGAATCGTTTTAGCTGTATCAAAGCGCTACATGTATTGTGTGAGGATGCGCAAGTGACGGTAAAACGTCCGGTATCGGCCAGCCTGGCCAAGGCTTTTTTCTACATTGTGCTGCTGTCAATTCTCTCAACGGGCATTGCACTGCTCACACTGACCAGCAGCTTGCGAGATGCGGAAGCCATCAATATTGCCGGTTCATTACGCATGCAAAGCTATCGGCTGGGTTACGATCTACAAAGCAACAGCCCGCAACTCAGTTCACACCGTGAGTTGTTCCAGCAGGCGCTAAACTCTCCAGCATTACAAAATCTGAACGCCTGGTATGTGCCGCAAACGGTAAAAAGCCGCTATGGACATCTGCATGCAAACTGGCTGGAAATGAACTCCCGACTGATAAGTGGCGATTTGAAATGGTATCAAACCAATATCAACAACTATGTTGATCAAATTGACCTCTTCGTGTTGGCGTTACAGCATTATGCCGAGCGTAAAGTGAAACTGGTTTTTGGGATTTCACTGGCGGGCGGGATCGGAATATTTACTCTGGTGTTCTTTACCCTACGGCGTATTCGCCAGCAGGTAGTTCGTCCACTCAATAAGCTGGTGATGGCCAGCCAGCACATTGAACACGGTCAGTTTGATATCCCGTCGCTGGACACTGATTTGCCTAACGAACTGGGATTGCTGGCTAAGACCTTTAGCCAGATGTCGAGTGAGTTGCATAAGCTGTATCGTTCGCTGGAAGCCTCTGTGGCTGAGAAAACGCACGATCTCCACGAAGCAAACCGCCGCCTGGAAGTGTTGTACCAGTGTTCTCAGGCGCTGAATACCAGCCAAATCGATGTACACTGCTTCCGGCATATTTTACAAATTGTCCGCGAACACGACGCTGCGTATTTCCTGGAACTCACCGTCGGTGATAACTGGCGTATCAGCGAGGGGACGGAAAGCCATGACCTGCCAATGCAGATCCTGCCGGTCATGATGCAGGATACCGTTTACGGTGAACTTCACTGGCAAAGCCCCAATGTGCATGCCTCCACACCGCTGTTGAACAGCGTTTCGACCATGCTGGGGCGCGGGCTGTACTTTAATCAGGCGCAGAAACATTTTCAGCAGTTATTGTTAATGGAAGAGCGAGCGACCATCGCACGCGAACTCCACGACTCGCTGGCGCAGGTACTCTCCTATTTACGCATTCAGCTCACGCTGCTGAAACGCTCGATCCCGGAAGATAACGCCCCGGCGCAGAGTATCATGGCGGACTTTTCTCAGGCGTTGAACGATGCTTACCGCCAACTGCGCGAGCTGCTCACGACCTTCCGTCTGACCTTGCAGCAGGCCGATCTGCCCTCCGCCCTGCATGAAATGCTGGAAACCCTGCAAAATCAGACTTCGGCTAAACTGACACTCGATTGCCGATTACCAACGCTGGCGCTGGATGCGCAAATGCAGGTGCATCTGTTGCAGATCGTGCGTGAAGCTGTGCTTAACGCCATTAAACATGCCAGTGCGACCGAAATTGCCGTCAGTTGCGTGACTGCACCGGATGATAACCACACTGTTTATATCCGGGATAACGGCATCGGAATTGGTGAGCCTCATGAGCCTACAGGACACTACGGTTTGAATATTATGCGTGAGCGGGCAGAAAGACTTGGCGGCACGTTGACCTTCTCCCAGCCCTCCGGAGGCGGAACGCTGGTGAGCATCAGCTTTCGATCGGCATAAAGGGAAAGACAACTCATGTAAACAACGATAAAACGCCGGATAGTCCAGGTGCAGGCCAGACGGCGTTGGCACAAAAGGTACGCTGTAAACGCGCATGATAATTTACATTATCTTCTTTTTTTCTCCACGTTTGGCCCGTACCTTGCCGCTACAGTGAAGCAAGTCATACCCATTATTATATGCAGAAACACGAGGTCCCCTTTTAATGGCGAATTTTTTTATCGATCGCCCCATTTTTGCCTGGGTGTTAGCTATCCTGTTGTGCCTGACAGGAACCCTGGCTATTTTTTCGCTGCCCGTTGAGCAATATCCCGATCTCGCTCCGCCAAACGTGCGCGTGACTGCGAATTATCCTGGTGCATCAGCACAAACTCTGGAAAACACCGTGACCCAGGTTATCGAGCAGAACATGACCGGCCTCGATAATCTGATGTATATGTCATCACAAAGCAGCGGGACGGGTCAGGCGACGGTAATGCTTAGCTTTGTAGCAGGAACCGATCCTGATGAAGCCGTGCAACAGGTACAAAACCAGCTGCAATCGGCAATGCGTAAGTTGCCGCAGGCGGTACAGGATCAGGGGGTAACCGTGCGTAAAACCGGGGATACCAATATTCTGACCATCGCTTTTGTCTCTACTGACGGCTCAATGGACAAGCAGGACATTGCAGACTACGTCGCCAGTAATATTCAGGATCCGCTCAGCCGAATTAACGGCGTGGGAGATATTGATGCCTACGGGTCACAATACTCCATGCGTATCTGGCTCGACCCGGCCAAACTTAACAGCTTCCAGATGACCGCCAAAGATGTGACCGATGCTATTGAGTCACAGAATGCTCAAATTGCCGTTGGCCAACTTGGTGGTACACCTTCAGTGGACAAGCAGGCGCTGAATGCGACGATTAATGCTCAGTCATTGCTACAAACGCCACAACAATTCCGTGATATTACGCTGCGCGTCAATCAGAACGGTTCAGAGGTTAAACTGAGTGATGTGGCAACGGTCGAAATGGGGGCCGAGAAGTATGACTACCTCAGCCGGTTTAACGGAAATCCCGCATCTGGTCTTGGCGTTAAACTCGCCTCTGGCGCCAATGAAATGGCAACGGCCGATCTGGTTATCAATCGCCTCAATGAGCTGTCTCAGTACTTCCCTCATGGTCTGGAATACAAGGTGGCATATGAAACCACCTCTTTTGTAAAAGCTTCGATTATTGACGTGGTGAAAACGCTGCTGGAAGCCATTGCGCTGGTATTCCTGGTGATGTACCTGTTTTTGCAAAACTTCCGTGCGACGCTTATTCCCACGATTGCTGTCCCCGTCGTCTTAATGGGCACCTTCTCTGTGCTCTATGCCTTTGGCTACAGTGTTAACACATTAACGATGTTTGCAATGGTGCTGGCAATTGGCCTGCTGGTTGATGACGCCATTGTGGTAGTGGAAAACGTCGAGCGAATCATGAGCGAGGAAGGTCTCTCGCCGCGTGAAGCAACACGAAAATCGATGGGGCAGATTCAGGGGGCGTTGGTTGGTATCGCCATGGTGTTGTCGGCAGTGTTTATCCCGATGGCCTTCTTCGGCGGCACGACCGGGGCAATTTACCGTCAGTTCTCGATTACGATTGTCTCAGCGATGGTGCTCTCGGTACTGGTGGCGATGATCCTGACTCCTGCTCTGTGCGCCACGCTACTCAAGCCGCTGCATAAGGGCGAACACCACGGACAAACCGGATTCTTCGGCTGGTTTAACCGCATGTTTAACCACAACGCCGAACGCTACGAGAAAGGTGTCGCCAGAATCTTACATCGCAGCCTGCGCTGGATACTGATCTACGTGTTGCTGCTCGGCGGAATGGTGTTCCTGTTCCTGCGGCTGCCAACCTCTTTCCTGCCGCTGGAAGACAGGGGTATGTTCACCACTTCAGTACAGTTGCCCAGCGGCTCCACCCAGCAGCAGACGTTAAAAGTGGTGGAAGAAGTGGAGAAGTATTACTTCACCCATGAAAAAGACAACATTATGTCAGTCTTCTCCACGGTCGGTTCCGGCCCTGGCGGAAATGGACAAAACGTAGCGCGAATGTTCGTCCGCTTAAAAGACTGGGATGAGCGTGGTACCACTACCGGAACCTCATTTGCCATTATCGAGCGCGCCACCAAAGCCTTTAACCAGATTAAAGAGGCCCGTGTCTTCGCCAGTAGCCCTCCGGCTATTAGCGGCCTCGGTAGCTCTGCCGGTTTCGATATGGAATTACAGGATCATGCCGGTGCGGGTCATGATGCGTTAATGGCGGCGCGTGACAAGCTGATTGAGCTTGCAGCTAAAGACACCTCCCTGACCCGCGTACGCCATAATGGTCTGGACGACAGCCCGCAGTTGCAAATTGATATCGACCAGCGTAAAGCCCAGGCGCTGGGGGTTTCGATTGATGATATCAACGATACATTGCAGACGGCCTGGGGCTCCAGTTACGTCAATGACTTTATGGACAGGGGGCGCGTGAAGAAGGTTTATGTACAGGCGGCAGCAAAATATCGCATGCTTCCTGATGACATCAATCTCTGGTACGTGCGCAATAATAGCGGCGGCATGGTGCCCTTCTCAGCATTTGCCACCTCGCGCTGGGAGACAGGTTCGCCGCGCCTGGAACGCTATAACGGTTACTCTGCCGTCGAGATCGTAGGGGAAGCCGCGCCCGGCGTCAGTACCGGTACAGCAATGGACGTAATGGAATCCCTGGTCCATCAGTTGCCGACTGGATTCGGCCTCGAATGGACGGCAATGTCATATCAGGAACGACTTTCTGGCTCCCAGGCCCCTGCTCTGTATGCCATTTCACTGCTGGTGGTATTCCTGTGCCTCGCCGCGCTGTATGAAAGCTGGTCTGTTCCATTCTCCGTCATGCTGGTCGTACCGTTGGGGGTGATTGGCGCCCTGCTGGCAACCTGGGCGCGGGGTCTGGAAAACGATGTGTATTTCCAGGTCGGGTTATTAACAGTTATCGGGCTTTCGGCCAAAAACGCGATCTTGATTGTTGAATTCGCCAATGAGATGAATGAAAAAGGGCACGATTTGCTCGACGCCACGCTGCATGCGTGCCGCCAGCGCCTGCGTCCGATTTTGATGACCTCTCTGGCATTTATATTCGGGGTGTTACCGATGACCATCAGCAGCGGTGCAGGCTCCGGCGGTCAACATGCGGTTGGTACCGGCGTGATGGGCGGAATGATTTCAGCCACAATTCTGGCTATTTACTTCGTCCCACTGTTCTTTGTACTGGTGCGCAGGCGCTTCCCTCTGAAGCCAAAACCGGAATAACACACAAAAAAGGCGACTTACAATAAGTCGCCTTTTTTTATCCTTTTCAGGATTGTCTGCCAGAAATTTATTTACGAAGCATCACTTCGATAAAGTCTTTCCAGTTCCCCAGTTCACGTTCAATCATAACAACCTCTCTTATTATTATGGATATTCTACAAAATCATTCTCTTTCAAAGAAGATAATTTAATCGATAGTTGTGATTACATTCTCCAGTGCTGGGGGTCATGTCATCACTATGCGCCATACCCATAAATTTTATGTGACTTACTGCAATATTTTGAAATATTCATACATCATCTACTACTCTGGCAATTCTGATGGAAAAACAGTCTGATGCAAAGAGGTAAAATCTGAATTCCAGTTCAGTGAGAGTTTCGGAACTTTCAGGAATCATTATTCACTGTTGTTCAACAATGTTATATTTTTCTATAACGATTGAATGACAATATGTATTATCAGGGATCACAAAGCACAAGAATAAATATTCAAATTACGTTAATAAGGATTCAAATGATCACCCTCTACGGCATTAAGAATTGCGATACCATTAAAAAAGCCAGGCGCTGGCTGGAAGCTCACGGGATCGACTATCGTTTCCATGATTATCGCGTCGATGGCCTCGACAACGCGCTATTACAATCCTTTATCAGCGAGTTAGGTTGGGAGTCACTGCTCAATACGCGTGGGACCACATGGCGTAGACTCGATGAAGCAACGCGTAATCAAATTACCGATGCGGATGCCGCCGCCTCGTTGATGATTGAAATGCCAGCAATTATCAAACGCCCATTGCTCTGCGCGCCGGGTAAGCCTATGCTGCTGGGTTTCAGTGAATCCAGTTATATGCAGTTTTTTAATGAGGTGTAGTCTATGTCGTGCCCGGTTATTGAGCTGACACAGCAGCTTATTCGCCGTCCTTCCCTGAGCCCGGATGATGCCGGGTGCCAGGCGTTAATGATTGAACGCCTGCGCGCGGTAGGTTTTACCGTTGAGCGTATGGATTTTGGTGACACACAGAATTTTTGGGCATGGCGCGGACAAGGTGAGACGTTGGCATTTGCCGGTCACACCGACGTAGTGCCCGCTGGCGATGTTGATCGCTGGATTAATCCGCCATTTGAACCGACGATCCGCGACGGTCTGCTGTTCGGGCGTGGCGCTGCCGATATGAAAGGCTCGCTGGCGGCGATGGTTGTCGCAGCCGAGCGCTTCGTCGCCCAACACCCTAACCACAAAGGCCGTCTGGCGTTTTTAATCACCTCAGACGAAGAAGCCAGCGCTAAAAATGGCACCGTTAAGGTGGTCGAAGCGCTGATGGCGCGCAACGAGCGGCTGGACTATTGTCTGGTCGGCGAGCCGTCCAGTACGGAAATCGTCGGTGACGTGGTTAAAAATGGGCGTCGGGGTTCACTGACCTGCAACCTGACCATTCACGGCGTGCAGGGTCACGTAGCCTACCCGCATCTGGCCGATAACCCGGTTCACCGCGCAGCGCCAATGCTGAATGAACTGGTGGCGATCGAGTGGGATCAGGGCAATGAATTCTTCCCGGCAACGAGCATGCAAATTGCCAATATTCAGGCAGGAACCGGCAGCAACAATGTTATCCCTGGTGAACTGTTTATCCAGTTCAACTTCCGTTTCAGCACTGAGTTAAATGACGAGATGATCAAATCCCGGGTGCTGGAATTGCTGGATAAGCACCAGTTGCGTTACACCGTTGACTGGTGGCTCTCCGGCCAGCCATTCCTGACCGAGCGTGGCAAACTGGTGGATGCAGTGGTGAACGCCATTGAGCACTATAATGAAATTAAACCGCAGTTACTGACTACAGGCGGAACGTCCGACGGGCGTTTTATTGCCCGCATGGGGGCGCAGGTGGTTGAACTTGGTCCGGTCAATGCCACCATTCATAAAATAAATGAATGCGTTAATGCCGCCGACCTGCAACTGCTTGCCCGAATGTATCAACGTATCATGGAGCAACTCGTCGCCTGATGAGTGGCCCTGTAAGAGGAAATGAGCATGGACTGGCTGGCTAAATATTGGTGGATTTTAGTGCTGGTGTTTCTGGTAGGCGTATTGCTGAATGTAATTAAAGATCTCAAGCGCGTCGACCACAAAAAATTTCTCGCGAATAAACCGGAGCTTCCCCCGCATCGTGACTTTAACGATAAATGGGACGACGACGACGATTGGCCGAACAAAGACCAACCGAAAAAATAACCCGTAGGCCGAATTATACGCGTAGCGTTGCCATCCGGCACCCGCGCCTGATGGCGCTACGCTTATCTGGCCTACAGGGTTACATCATCTCAATGACATCATCATCGTTTGGTTTTCCCCCACTTAACGCTTCATCGAAATAGTGCTTCGGCACAGTAAAGCGCAAATGGTCGAGAGCAAACTGCATGCTGCGATCGTCAATGGCGTGACCCAGGTTTTCAACGATATCCAGCGTCACATCACCGCCCGCGCGAATTAACGCGTCCTGAGCTGCAACGGCGTGAGATAACTCAATCACCCGGTCTTCACCACCGTGAATCAAATGTACCGTCGTGGCCGTCGTTGCCACTTCCGGCAAACTGGCGTAACGACCATTAAAGGCAATAACCCGTGATGCCAGTTCAGGCTCGGCTTTGATGCTTTCAAGCGACATAATAGCCCCCTGCGAAAAGCCTATCAGTGCAGTTGCCCCAGGTGCGACGCCGCTCTGTTTTTGCCAGTAGCGAACGGTTTCGATAAATACCGGCATGATAGCGTCAACACGTTCCTGACGGTTCTCTTCCGTTACGCCCTGAACGGAAAACCATTGACGCCCGGAGGTGGCAGCATATGGCTCAGCACCGCCGATACTCACTATCAGCGCATCCGGAAACAAAGGTGCAAACCAGGATCCTATCTCTCCCATGGCAACAGGGTTATCGCCTACACCATGAAACAACAGCAGCAACTGTTGCGCGGGTTTATCGGGGCTTTGAACAACAAAATGGTCATGTTTCATGGCGATCTCCTTAACTGATGAGCGTCATTCTACGCCGCTTAATCGCAATGACCATGCCAGGAAATTGAAGAAGTTAGTGAAAAAATTACCATTGCATAATGCGATTATGTAGCCGTTGTTCGCGTTCATTATCCAGTTGCGCTAACGCCTGCGCCGCCTCTGCACGCTGAAGCAGTAACAATGCTTTACGACCAGAAACGTTCAGTCGCTCGCACAGTTGTGCGTCAGTGCATTGCTCTTGTAAACGTCCTCGCAGCGCCGGGAGAGGAAGCGTACTGTTCTGAAGCAGGCGACTCAGACAACCCAATGAGGTAAGTAGTGGCCGATGTGCAAAGGCAAATCCCGCCAGTTCTTCCCAGTCATCATCATTAAGCGTAGTTTCTTTCAGTGGGGATACCGGAATGGCCTCGTCATTCCACTGAGCCAGAATCACAGCGTCACGACGCAAGCGCAGGTTCTCCCTCTCAGCGAGACGCCTCCCCGCCTCACTGATGGGCAGTAAAGCCATTGCGGTGTAGCACCCGCTGCTGGCTTCCCGGTGGTTCCCCATACGAACCAACACAAAGCCACAACGCTGCCAGAAACGCCATAGCTCTTGCGTATAACCAAAACTGACGGAGAGGTAATCACACTGCGTGGAATAGCGATGGGCCTGCATAATCAGCTGTTGCCCTATACCTTCCCGCTGGCGCGCGGGGTGAACCGCGATACGGCTGACCCGACGTCCAGTGAGCGTCGCCGCCAGCGGATAACATCCGTGGGCAGCCAGAGACTGAGCCACCAGATTCCCTCTTGGTCGACGGTGCCCGGCAAAGACAGCCTGACTTAATTCTGCGGATAATCCTCCTTCGTCCACCAGCCAGACGGCACCAGCCACCGAGTCCGAGGCCGATGCCTGAAGAAAATGCTGACCTGGCGCATCCATCATCCGGCGAAGATCCAGCGGTGAGGTGCGATAATGCGCCCCGGAAAGCAACTGATATACCGCCAGCGGCAGATTCGGCCTGGTGCGCCAGGCATTCGCTTCAAACGTGGAAAAACGGATCTCTCCCCGAGGCGAATGCATAAAAGTTTCGTCATCGAATACCAGTGCATCGCTGACGACTTTTTCCAACGGACACCCCTGCGCCCACCGGACGGGCTGCTGTAACTCATATCGGCGCAGCGCCGGGAAACGGGCGCAGAATTTTAACAAGAACCCTCTGCCGGTTCCCTCATAACCCTGAACCGTAGTCGTTAACAACGTGCGGGGAAAACGCGAAACCAGTTGATGCAGCAACGGTGCGGGAATGGCAGCGGCCTCATCAACAACAAGCCAGTCTGCGGTTTCAGTCCCGGCTAACAGCGCATCCGGGGCCATAAAGCGGTAACGCTCACCGGCAAAGCGTGCCAGCACATCGGTTGCCGCTTTAGCGGGCGCAGTAACAATTGCCGTTCCCTTCATGCGTGAAATCAACTGCCCTGCTAAGGCTGATTTACCCCGACCACGTGCTGCAGTCACTGTTACCACACCACAGGGCATAGCCAACAGATGTTGTAAAATCGCCGCCTGCTCAGGTTGAGGCTCCCCATTCGCGGCTTGCCAGTCAGCGCGTTCAGGGAAATGTGGGCATGAAAATAACTGATTCTGCTGCCAGTGCAGAGCTTGTCTGTCGCGAGTGATGACCCGTTTGAAGTGTTCGACAAAGTGTGGCGTAGGGATGGGTTGTGCGCAGTCACTCCAGCGCAGCGAATCTACATCCGGATATGTCTGCCAGCTGTTCCAGGGGGGCGTCAGCAGCACCAGCCAGCTCCCGGCATACAGCGTACCACTTAATGCGGCAAACGCTGCGGCGTCAAACCCAGACCGCGCATCAAAGACTGCATGACGAAATTCACGTCCCAGTAACGTTTGCAACGCCTGTGGCGTACAGCCCGGCTCTGAGGGAGGCTCTGCACCAACCCACAGCCAGTCGCCGGGTAATGTATCGCGCAGCGCTAACGCCTGCTCCTGACACCAGAGTCCCTCGCCACTGATAATCAGCAAACGGCGGATCCCTTCCCGGGTCATTTGTTCAGTTAGCGCACGCAGCGCGATGTAGTCAGACATCCCTGCCTCAATATCTTACATGCCTTTACCAAAGGTATTGCATTGCGCCGGATCGCCGCTATCAAAGCCACGCTTAAACCAGGTAAGACGCTGTTCAGAGCTCCCGTGCGTAAAGCTGTCCGGCACCACCCGTCCTTGCCCCTGCTGCTGCAGGCGATCGTCGCCAATGGCCTGTGCGGCGTTCAACGCTTCTTCCAGATCACCTGATTCCAGCACACCTTGCTGTTGCATACTGTGCCCCCAGACGCCGGCAAAGCAATCCGCCTGCAGTTCCATACGCACGGAAAGTCGATTCACTTCAGCCTGTGAGGCGTTCTGTTGCATCTGGCGAATCTTTGGCTCGATACCCAGCAGTTTCTGCACATGGTGACCCACTTCATGCGCAATGACATAGCCCTGAGCAAAATCACCATCAGCGCCCAGCTTATTTTTCATGTCGTCATAGAATGAGAGGTCGATATAAACAGTACCGTCAGCCGGGCAATAAAACGGTCCCATAATGGACTGACCCACTCCGCAACCGGTACGCATGGAACCACGATACATCACCAGCCTGGGTTGCTGATAGGTACGGCCCATTTTTTCAAACTGCTGCCCCCAGGTATCTTCCGTTGTCGCCAGAATCACCGAGGTAAATTTGGCTGCTTCATCATCGTTGGGACTGATGGAGCGCGTTGATTGTTCTTGTGAAACGGGTTGGCCTGTCATTAATCCGGTGAGATCCACGCCGTAATACCCTGCCACGAGCACCACAATCAGCAGGATGATGCCGCCTTTACCACTTGGCAAACGAAAACCTGGCCCGCCCATAGAAGGACCGCCACCAGAGCTATTACGTCTGTCTTCTACATTGTCACTTTCACGACGCCCTTGCCAGCGCATAATCACCTCAACTTTTTATTCATTATGATGATGATCGTAGGCGGTTCGGAACAGGATTACCATAAGAAACAGTAATCAAATAGGTATGATTGATGAGCCGGTGAGCGATCGCCGGCTCGAAGGAGGGATCAGTCTAACTTCACGCCCAGGCGATGCGCGACGGCTTCATAGGCTTCGATCAGGCCGCCCAGACTCTGGCGGAAGCGATCTTTATCCATTTTATCCAGGGTTTCTTTATCCCACAGGCGGCTACCATCCGGAGAGAATTCATCACCCAGAACGACTTCGCCTTTATACAAGCCAAACTCAAGTTTGAAGTCGACCAGAATCAGGCCTGCGTCATCAAACATTTTCTTCAGCACGTCATTGGCCTTGTAGGTCAGCTCTTTCATACGTGCCAGATTCTCTTTGCTCACCCAACCAAAAGTTTCGCAGTAAGAATCGTTAATCATCGGGTCGTGCATTGCATCATTTTTCAGGAACAGATCAAACAGAGGCGGATTCAGTTCAATACCTTCCTCAACGCCTAAACGCTTCACCAGAGAACCTGCCGCACGGTTACGCACCACGCACTCAACCGGTACCATCTCCAGTTTTTTCACCAGACATTCGGTATCAGAAAGCAGTCGCTCCATTTGGGTAGGAATACCCGCTTCTTCCAGCTTAGTCATAATGAAATGGTTGAATTTATTGTTCACCATACCTTTACGATCAAACTGTTCAATGCGCGCGCCATCCCCTGCTGACGTATCATTGCGGAATTCGAGCACCAACAGGTCCGGGTTTTCCGTGCTGTATACGGTCTTCGCTTTACCACGATACAACTCAGCTTGCTTTTGCATCTTTATTACTCCTGGGTGTGAATTAACGATAAATATTGCGCTTTTCTGCTGACGCACACGTTTGCGTATCATATCAGAAAAAAAGGCTGGATTACTCCAGCCCTTTATTTTTACTTACTGAAAGCTGCCTGGAAGACGGCAACCAGCGCGTCGTTCTGGCTTTGCGTCAGGGTGTGTCCCTTCGGATCGATAAACTGCATACTGCTGCGGTTGTCTAAATCACCGACCTGCAGTTTGTAGTCACCGGATACCAGACCCGGATCGGTTGCGCCCAGTTCCTGCCAACCGCTGTCAGACAGTGGTTTGTAGGTCACGGCGAAACTGCCCTGAGAACGGGTGCTGTCGGTCACTTTCATGCCCACTTTCTCAAGGGCCGCCGGCAGACGTTGCCACACCACGTTGAACGGTCCACGAACGACCAACATCGGTAACCCGGTGTCATCGGCAGCACTCTGGACATCCATAGTTGCTGCAGAGCGGTTCTGCGCGGCATTCGCAGCATCGGTGGCGTTCTTATCCAGACCCGCAGAAATGACGTTCATCATCTCAGCACTATAGCGCTGCATTGACGCCGCATCTGCGACTGGCTTACCGGCCTGTTCGAGGTTAACCAGCTTCACCGTCACCGCTTGCTGATAGCCCTGCGGTTTAACCGAGATTTGATAACGTCCACGGTACTGTTCGTCTTCATCCAGACGGTTCCAGTCAACCCAATCGGTAGTCAGCGTCTGGCTGGCATCATCGCGTTTGGTGATAGTGTAATTTTTAGACTGAATCACGCTGACAACCTGCGGCCACAGAGTGTTGGCACGGCCATTTTCCACCAACAATGTTGCCGTATCACCCGCAATCTGGGTACGTGCGCCACTGACTAATGCTAACGGCTGAGCCGGTGGGCGAATATCCAGCGCTTTACCTACGGCACCACTGCCGTTAGTAACCGGGATATTATAGTCACCTGCGGTTATCGGCAGAATCATCCCAGCTGGCGCGTGAAGCTCAGCAAGCGGTGCAGCCTCCAGATAGGATTCGTCACCGCTCACCTGGCGCTTATAGCGCGAATCAGAACTACAGGCCGCGAGCAACATAACAAGCGAAACACCCGCAACCTTGACCAGGCGCGACTTTTGTACTGAGTAAGCCATCAAATCTCCCTAAACTTTACAGCAAACCGGCATGCTTAAGCGCCGCTTTGACGATATCACGAGCATTGTCCGTGATTGGCGTCATCGGCAGACGCAGTGTATCGGTCGCCACAAGTCCCAACTCCTTACATGCCCATTTCACCGGGATAGGATTGGGTTCGACAAATAGTTTGTTGTGTAACGGCATCAGACGCTGATTGATCACCCGCGCCTCGGCAAAGTGCCCTTCTGCCGCCAGTTTGCACATTTCAGCCATATCACGTGCCGCTACGTTAGACGTAACAGAAATCACGCCATGACCACCAAGCTGAATAAAGTCCAGCCCGGTCGCGTCATCACCGCTGAGCAGAATAAAATCGTCTGAAACCAGCTCTTTGATCTGGTGAACACGACTTAAGTTCCCTGTGGCCTCTTTGATAGCGACAATATTTTTTACTTTCGCCAGACGACCAACGGTTTCCGGCAGCATATCGCAGCCAGTACGGGACGGCACATTATACAGAATTTGCGGCAGGTCAGTATGTTCAGCGATGGCTTTGAAATGCTGGAACAGGCCTTCCTGGGTTGGGCGGTTGTAGTAAGGCGTCACCGTCAGGCAGCCGACAATACCACTGTCGTTGAAACGCTGCGTCAGACTAATGGCTTCTGCGGTCGCATTGGCGCCGGTTCCGGCAATCACCGGAATACGCCCGTCGGCCAGCTCCAGCGTCATCATTACCACGTCGCCATGCTCATCATGACTCAACGTGGCGGACTCACCGGTGGTGCCAACCGAAACGATCGCCGAGGTGCCGCTGGCGACATGATAATCAATCAGTTTTTTCAGGCTCGACCGGCAGACTTTACCTTTCTCATCCATCGGCGTAATAAGCGCGACAATACTTCCCGTGAACATGGGCCATCCTCTGTGCAAACAAGTGTCTCAATGGTACGTTTGGTACGACAATAAAAGCAAGCGACCATAGCCCTTCTGATTGTTGTATGCATGTTTTTTTTATGCTTTCCTTATGATTACCTCACCTCTCAAAGGAAGAACAGGTTTGACACCGTCATCGCAACACTATCTGGTCATTACTGCGCTGGGTGCTGATCGCCCGGGAATTGTGAACACCATCACTCGTCATGTCAGCAGTTGTGGCTGTAATATTGAAGACAGCCGACTGGCCATGCTGGGTGACGAGTTTACTTTTATTATGCTGTTATCCGGTACCTGGAATGCCATAACCCTGATTGAATCAACCTTGCCGTTGAAAGGTGCAGAGCTGGATTTATTGATTGTGATGAAGCGAACGACTGCTCGCCCCCGTCCGGCGATGCCCGCCACGGTATGGGTGCAGGTCGATGTCCCCGACTCTCCCCATCTGATAGAACGCTTTACCGCACTTTTTGACAGTCACCAAATGAATATCGCGGAACTGGTTTCTCGCACACAACCGGCTGAAAACGGAAAGTCTGCACAACTGTTTATCCAAATCACGGCACATAGTCCCGCGTCACACGATTCGGCAAATATTGAGGATGCCTTTAAAGCACTCTGTACAGAACTCAATGCGCAAGGCAGTATTAACGTCGTCAATTACTCACAGCATGATGAACAGGATGGAGTTAAGTAATGAACCCACTGAAAGCCGGTGATATCGCACCGAAATTTAGCTTGCCGGACCAAGACGGAGAACAAGTAAATTTAACCGACTTCCAGGGACAGCGTGTTCTGGTTTATTTCTACCCGAAAGCCATGACGCCGGGCTGTACCGTGCAAGCCTGTGGCTTACGCGATAACATGGATCAGTTAAAAAAAGCAGGTGTTGAAGTCCTGGGGATCAGCACCGATAAACCTGAAAAGCTTTCCCGATTTGCTGAAAAAGAAGTGCTTAACTTCACGCTCCTGTCCGATGAAGATCATCAGGTATGCGAGCAGTTCGGTGTCTGGGGTGAGAAATCGTTTATGGGAAAAACCTACGATGGCATCCATCGCATCAGCTTCCTGATTGATGCCGAGGGTAAAATCGAACACGTGTTTGATGATTTCAAAACCAGCAATCACCACGATGTGGTCATGAACTGGTTGAAAGAAAACGCCTGATGTACATTGTGCCGGATTAGGCTTTTACACCGCCATCCGGCACAACCGCTATCTACTCAAATGTACCTTTAACGCACGCTTTCTTCTCTCTCACTACCGCAACCCCCTTCGCCCAGAGGTGATAAACTTCCAGCTCGTCGTTTAGTACCAGAATATCCGCATCACATCCGACCGCCAGACGGCCTTTATGCTCAAACCCAAGGAACTCCGCTACTGTGCGTGTCAGCGGACGTAGCGCCAGCTCCAACGGTATGGCATGAACCTTCACCAATTGGCGCACCGTATCAGCAAGTGATTCGAATCCGGCTACACCAATCCCCGTCAGATTACCGTGTTCATCAAATTCCGGCTGGCTGCCATTACCATCTGAACTCAGGGTAATACGCGACAGTGGAACTTCATGGCGCAGCGCGGTAGCAATAGCCATTGCCGGGGAGACAGGCTCATCAATACTGCTGGTGATGTCGATATAACCGCCTTTGCGGGCATACTCTAACGCGGCCTGAAACAGCGGCTCCGCACGGTTAACATGCGTTGGCAACAGCTTGGTGACAGGTACATCACTGCTGTTCAGAATGTCATACAACGGCTCCAGCATGCGCGGACTGTCACCCATATGGAATACGCTGATCCCTGGTTTTTGTCCCAGCAATCCGCCTACGCGCGACTGAGCCGCCATATTCGCCAGCACTGCTGTATTCGGGGCAGATGATCGATGGTCGGAAACTGCACATTTCACCCCAATCACTTTATCGATCAATGCCACATCGCGTTCAATACTGCCGGTAATAGTCGGCGAAGGTAAAGAGTAAGCGCCGGTTAGCATCCAGGCGCTGATGCCTTCATACTCCAGAGCTCGGGTTTTAGCCAACAGCGACTCCGGGTGGCGGGTGATGCCGTCAGTTCCCAGTAATCCCACAACCGAAGTAATACCTGCTTCAACCAGGCGCGACAGACGCACCTCCGGCGTGCGGGTATGTGGCCCAGCTTCCCCGCCGCCACCGATCAGATGGACGTGCTGATCGATAAACCCCGGACAAACAATAGCACCATCAAGATTGATACACTGGCAGCCAGGAAAATCTTCTGCAGCGATTGTGGGCGCAACAGCAACAATTTTGCCATCAGAAACCAGTATATCCTGTAGTCCCAGATCTTCAGGTGCGTAAACGTGTCCACGTTGGAACAGCGTCAGATTAAGAATCGAACAGTTCATAACCTTCCTTGTCATGCAGCAACCTGCATAATTCAAATAGAGAATATGGATACCCGGCGGCATTGCGCCGCTACAGCATCCTGATTAGGATTCGTCAATCGTCTGACCATCCGGCCAGGCATGAACTACCGCTTTAATTAGCGTCGCCAGCGGAATAGCAAAGAATACGCCCCAAAAGCCCCACAGACCGCCGAAAATAACCACTGACAGAATAATCACCAACGGATGCAGATTTACAGCCTCGGAGAAAAGTACAGGGACCAGCAGATTGCCATCCAGCGCCTGGATTATCAGGTACACGGCAAAACAGCTCCAGAATTCGGTCCCGAGACCAAACTGGAACAGTGCCACACCAACCACCGGAATCGTCACCACAAAGGCGCCGATATACGGGATCAGGACTGAGAACCCGACCAGCACCGCCAATAGCAGAGAATAGTTGAGGCCAAACAGCAGGAAGCCAAGCCAGGTCGCAACCCCCACCACCACCATTTCGAGCACTTTGCCACGAATGTAGTTAGTGATTTGCTGATTCATCTCTTTCCAGACCTGCCCCGCCAGCCCGCGATTACGCGGCAACACCCGACGCACAGCATTCAGCATCTGCCCTTTATCTTTCACCAGGAAGAACACCATCAACGGCACGAGAACCAGATAAACCGCCAGTGTCAGTAATCCGACCAGGGAGGCCACAGAATATTTCACCACCGAGTCGCCCATCGTGAGCATCCGCGAGCGCATATTCTCCGCCATCGCATCAATAATGCCAGCGTCCATCAGCGCCGGATAACGTCGTGGTAAGGTTGCGGCAAAGTCAGAAAGCTTATTCAGCATGCCGGGCATATCACGTATCAGATAAATCCCCTGCTGCCACGCGACAGGCATCACCACGAACGCCATCAGTAGCAAGATACCGACAAACACCACCAGCACAATGGATGTCGCCCAGGGTCGGGAACAGCCGATATTTTCCAGACGCACTGTCGGCCATTCAAGCAGGTAAGCCAGCACAATCGCGACCAGCAGCGGTGCTAACAGACCGCTAAAGAAAAAAAGAATACCAAAACCGGCAACCAGGATAACCAACAAGGCAATAGCCTCTGGGTCGCTAAAGCGGCGGCGATACCATTGCATCAGCATTTCGAGCATAAAACCCTTCCATGAACCTCAATAGCGGGATTGCGATCCCGAATTGTATCGAAATGTCACAAAAAAGACTTCGCTTTTTATGACTCATTCCGCAAAGTGAAAAGACATTCTTCCTGGGTGTTCATCGCAGGATTTCGCAGTTACACTCCGAATGCTGCCGGAGTGTGAACGATACTTCGCAGCACGGGTCAAAATGGCTATCTCCATGAATACAGGACAGAGGTTATGTTCAGGCAGTTGAAAAAAAACCTGGTTGCTACCCTCATTGCTGCACTAACTATCGGTCAGGTCGCGCCCGCATTTGCTGATACTGCGGACACGTTACCCGATATGGGGACCTCAGCAGGGAGCACACTCTCCATCGGTCAGGAAATGCAGATGGGCGACTATTACGTGCGCCAACTGCGCGGCAGTGCGCCGTTAATTAACGACCCGCTGCTGACCCAATATATTAATACTCTGGGGATGCGCCTGGTATCCCACGCAGACTCAGTAAAAACCCCGTTCCATTTCTTTTTGATTAATAACGACGAAATTAACGCCTTTGCTTTTTTTGGCGGCAACGTTGTTCTGCACTCCGCACTCTTTCGCTATTCCGATAACGAAAGCCAACTGGCCTCGGTAATGGCGCACGAAATCTCCCACGTCACGCAGCGCCACCTGGCGCGCGCCATGGAAGATCAAAAACGTACCGCCCCGCTGACATGGGTAGGCGCACTGGGTTCAATTTTATTAGCAATGGCCAGTCCGCAGGCGGGGATGGCAGCCCTTACCGGCACCCTGGCGGGAACGCGTCAGGGGATGATCAGCTTCACCCAACAGAATGAACAGGAAGCGGATCGTATTGGTATTCAGGTACTGCAGCGCTCAGGTTTTGATCCGCAGGCAATGCCAACGTTCCTGGAGAAACTGCTCGACCAGGCTCGTTACTCCACACGTCCACCTGAAATTCTGCTGACTCACCCCCTGCCAGAAAGTCGTCTGGCGGATGCACGTAACCGAGCTAACCAGATGCGTCCAGCCGTGGTGCAATCGTCTGAAGAATTTTATCTGGCAAAAGCACGAACCCTGGGGATGTATAATTCTGGCCGCAACCAGCTAACCAGCGACCTGCTGGACAACTGGTCGAAAGGCAATGTCCGTGAACAACGGGCTGCACAATATGGTCGGGCGCTACAGGCGATGGAAGCCAGTAAATATGACGAGGCGCGTAAAGCGCTGCAGCCTCTGCTGGCTGCAGACCCTAACAATGCCTGGTATCTCGACCTGGCTACGGATATCGATCTCGGTCAGAAGAAAACCAGCGATGCCATTAATCGCCTGAAAAATGCGCGCGACCTGCGCGTAAATCCGGTATTGCAACTCAACCTGGCGAATGCGTATTTACAGGGCGGACAAGCCAAAGAGGCCGCAACCATCCTCAATCGTTATACGTTTAACAATAAAGATGACGCTAACGGCTGGGATTTGTTAGCACAAACGGAAGCCACCCTGAATAACCGCGATCAGGAGCTGGCGGCACGTGCGGAAGGCTATGCCCTGGCGGGGCGCCTTGACCAGGCCATCTCTATGCTCAGCAGTGCAAGCTCGCAGGTGAAACTGGGAAGCCAGCAACAGGCCAGATACGACGCCCGTATCGACCAGCTACGCCAGTTGCAAGAGCGATTTAAACCGTATACGAAGATGTAACAGGAAACCACAATGTCAGACGCGATTAAAATCTACCATAACCCACGCTGCTCAAAGAGCCGCGAAACGCTGGAGTTACTGAAGTCCAACGGTGTAGAACCGGAAGTGGTGCTTTATCTGGAGACACCTGCTGACGCAGCAACCCTGCGTGAACTGCTGCAGATGCTGGGAATGTCCAGCGCTCGCGAATTAATGCGCCAGAAAGAAGATCTCTACAAATCACTTAACCTGGCGGACAGTAGTTTGAGTGAAGATGCGTTGATTGAGGCGATGGTGAAAAACCCGAAATTGATGGAGCGCCCGATTGTGGTGGCAAACGGTCAGGCGAGAATTGGTCGTCCGCCGGAGCAGGTACTGGAAATCATCGATTAACATCAAATAACACCGCAGCTTTTCCGGTTGCGGTGCTTACAGTTTTAAAATCTCTTTGACGAACGGAATAGTTAGTTTGCGCTGAGCGGTGATCGATGCGTGGTCGAGTTGATCCAGTGTCATAAACAAAGTGCGCATTTCCCGATCCAGTCGTTTTAACAGAAAGCGCCCCACATCTTCCGGAAGTTCGAACCCGCGTAATCTGGCACGTAGTTGCAAAGCCTGAAGCTTGTCTTCATCCGAGAGCGGCTGCAGCTTATAGATTTGTCCCCAGTCCAGGCGCGAAGCAAGATCCGGTAGTCCCAGATTCAGCTGTCTTGGCGGGCGATCGCCGGTGATCAGCAGCCGGGTTTTCCCTGACTCAAGAATACGGTTGTAGAGATCAAAAATAGCCATTTCCCACAGGGAGTCCCCGGCAACGCATTCGATGTTATCAATACACACCAGTGACAGATGCTCCATACCGTCAAGCACTTCCGGTACGAACCAGGTACGTTTGTCCAGTGGTACATAACCTACCGCATCGCCGCGCTGAGACAACTCGGCGCATGCTGCATGCAGCAAATGGCTACGGCCCGCGCCTTCGCGCGACCAGAGATAGATATACCCGCTATGTTCCTGACGCAGCACGTTTTGCAGTGCAGCCAGTAGAGAGGAGTTATCCCCCGGCCAGAAACTCGCGAAAGTTTCATCGTCAGGAAGATAAAGTGGCAGAGAGAGCTGTGCCGGTGTGTTCAGAGATACCTCAACCCAGGATTTCATAAAATCGCGTTGAGTTTACCACAGAAATACGTCGTGATAGAACCGGGCAGCGTCGCTGCCCGGTCAAAGACTTAGTGTTGCGGGGTGTCTTCTGCATCTTTGGCGTCGAGGACAACTTCCTCCGGACGCAGCAAGCTAATCGCTTTGAAGATCAGGCTCAGGCATACGCCGACAATGGTCGCCAGTGCCATCCCTTTCAGTTCAGCGGCACCAATGTGAACCTTTGCACCACTCACGCCGATGATCAAAATAACCGACGTCAGGATCAGGTTTTGCGCTTTGTTGTAATCAACTTTAGATTCGATCAACACGCGAATACCAGATGCGCCGATAACTCCGTACAGCAGCAGCGACACACCGCCCATCACCGGTAGCGGGATAATCTGAATCGCGGCAGCCAGTTTACCGACGCAGGAGAGCAGAATGGCAAAAATAGCCGCACCGCCAATAACCCAGGTACTGTATACACGGGTAATGGCCATCACGCCGATGTTTTCGCCGTAAGTGGTGTTAGGCGTGGATCCAAAGAAACCGGAGATCACCGTCGACAGACCGTTGGCGAACATCGAGCGATGCAGTCCAGGATCGCGAATCAAATCTTTTTTCACGATATTGGCCGTTACCACCAAATGCCCTACGTGTTCAGCAATAACTACCAGTGCCGCAGGCAGGATGGTCAGAATGGCAACCCATTCAAAGCGTGGTGTGTAGAAGGTCGGCAGAGCAAACCAGTGAGCCTGAGCAATCGGCGTGGTATCCACAACGCCCATCACAAAGGAGAGCGCATAACCCGCCAGTACACCAATCAGAATGGGGATAATGGCCATAAAGCCACGGAACAGTACTGAACCAAAAACAGTTACCGCCAGCGTTACCATAGAGATGATAATTGTTTTGGAATCTGGCATTTGCCCCTCTGCAGGAAGCAAACCAGCCATACCAGCTGCAACGCCAGCCAGTTCCAGACCGATAACGGCAACGATTGCGCCCATGGCCGCAGGCGGGAACATCACATCCAGCCAGCCGGTCCCTGCTTTCTTAACGATGAAAGAAACCAGGCAGAACAGAACGCCGCACATAATAAAACCACCGAGCGCCACTTCATACCCAAGCGGTAGCAACAGCAATACCGGAGAAATAAACGCGAAGCTGGACCCCAGATAGGCAGGAATTTTGCCTTTACAAATGAAGAGATACAGCAGTGTACCAATACCGTTAAACAGCAGGACAGTTGCCGGGTTGATATGAAACAGGACAGGCACCAGTACCGTTGCACCAAACATGGCGAACAGGTGCTGCAAACTAAGCGGGATCGTCTGTAAAAGCGGCGGTCTTTCACTCACCCCGATAGCACGGCGCGTCATAGTGTTTTCCTCTGAGTGTTGTTTGTTATTAGTGATTAGGTTGTTTTATTCAAAAAAAAGCCGACTCTTAAAGTCGGCTTCTTTTTATTTATTCATTTACTTAGTACCAAAAATCTTATCGCCAGCATCGCCGAGTCCCGGAATAATGTATCCTTGCTCGTTCAGCCCCTGGTCGATAGATGCGGTATATAGCTCAACATCCGGGTGCGCTTTTTCCAGTGCCGCGATACCTTCCGGTGCGGCTACCAGCACCAGTACTTTAATGCTGCTGCAGCCCGCATTTTTCAGCAGGTCGATGGTGGCGATAACGGAACCGCCAGTGGCCAGCATCGGGTCGACGATCAGCGCCATACGCTCATCAATATTAGAAACCAGCTTCTGGAAGTACGGTACCGGCTCCAGAGTCTCTTCGTTACGGTACATGCCAACTACGCTGATACGCGCACTCGGAACGTTTTCCAGTACGCCTTCCATCATACCCAGGCCCGCACGCAGGATTGGTACAACAGTGATTTTTTTACCTTTAATTTGGTCTACTTCAACCGGGCCATTCCAGCCTTCGATGGTTACCTTTTCGGTTTCCAGACCAGCGGTTGCTTCATAGGTCAGCAGGCTGCCAACTTCCGAGGCGAGTTCACGAAAGCGTTTAGTGCTGATGTCATTTTCACGCATCAGTCCCAGCTTGTGTTTGACGAGTGGGTGTTTGACTTCCACGATCTTCATACTCTTCTCCTTTCCTCAGACGAGTGGCAACCACAAAAAAAATCGCCGGATTATACCGCTTTTCCTCTCTGGCGCAACACTGCATACGCTTGATATGGATCAACCAAAGTCATTTGCGTTCGGGAGATGAGTATAAAACAAGGCCACAGTCTTGACGGAAAATAGTATCAATGTATTGAATTATATAAGCATTATCTTCTGGTCTGTATGACGTATTGAAGCCACAAAAAAGATTTTCTGAATATTGTTCATCAGACTCACCCCCGTTAACACGTATCCGGCATCGTCGGGTTGCGGTTTATTGTGCTATTGAAAAGGTCAAACGCTGAAAAAAACAGCAGAAAAAAGTCGTTGCAGAGCAGGCTCGCAAACGTTTGCTTTCCCTGTTAGAATTGCGCCGAATTTAATTGCTACCGCAAGTTAACGCGTGGGGACCCAAGCAGTGACCGATAAAACCTCTCTTAGCTATAAAGATGCCGGTGTTGATATTGACGCAGGTAATGCTCTGGTTGATCGAATCAAAGGCGTAGTGAAGAAAACTCGTCGCCCGGAAGTTATGGGTGGATTGGGTGGCTTCGGCGCGCTGTGCGCATTGCCGCAAAAATATCGTGAACCTGTACTGGTTTCCGGCACTGATGGCGTAGGTACAAAACTGCGTCTGGCAATGGATCTAAAACGCCATGACACCATTGGTATTGACCTGGTGGCGATGTGCGTTAACGACCTCGTGGTTCAGGGCGCTGAACCGCTGTTTTTCCTCGATTACTACGCTACCGGCAAACTGGATGTGGATACCGCTGCCAGCGTGATTAACGGTATTGCTGAAGGATGTCTGCAGTCTGGTTGTGCGCTGGTCGGCGGGGAAACCGCTGAAATGCCGGGGATGTATCACGGCGAAGATTACGACGTGGCCGGCTTCTGCGTTGGGGTAGTAGAGAAATCAGAAATTATCGACGGTTCAAAAGTAGCTGATGGCGATGTGCTGATTGCACTCGGCTCCAGCGGCCCACACTCCAACGGTTATTCCCTGGTGCGTAAAATCGTGGAAGTCAGCGGTTGTGACCCGGAAACGACCGAACTGGAAGGAAAACCACTGGCCGACCACTTACTGGCGCCGACACGCATCTATGTGAAATCCATTCTGGAACTGATCGAGAAGGTCGATGTGCATGCTATCGCACACCTGACCGGCGGCGGTTTCTGGGAAAATATTCCGCGCGTACTGCCAGATAACACGCAGGCGGTCATCGACGAATCCTCATGGCAATGGCCAGCCGTCTTCAACTGGCTGCAAACCGCAGGTAACGTCAGCCAGCACGAGATGTATCGTACCTTCAACTGCGGCGTAGGTATGGTCATTGCCTTGCCGGAAACTGAAGTGGAAAAAGCACTCGCCCTGCTGAATGAGAAAGGTGAAAACGCTTGGAGAATCGGTATCATCAAAGCTTCTGATTCCGAACAGCGTGTGGTTATTGAATGAAAAACATCGTGGTGCTCATTTCCGGCAACGGAAGCAATTTGCAGGCGATAATTGACGCCTGCAAACAGAAAAAAATCAATGGCACCATACGTGCAGTATTTAGTAACAAGGCCGACGCGTTCGGCCTTGAACGTGCACGAGAGGCAAATATTCCGGCACATTCGCTGGAAGCAGGCCAGTTTGCCAGCCGAGAAGCATTCGATCGGGAACTGATAAAAGAGATAGATGCTTATGCACCGGATGTGGTGGTGCTGGCCGGATATATGCGCATCCTCAGCCCGGCATTTGTCGATCACTATGCCGGACGTTTGCTGAATATCCACCCTTCCCTGTTACCTAAATATCCCGGCCTGCATACCCACCGTCAGGTGCTGGAAAACGGTGATGAAGAACATGGAACCTCCGTTCATTTCGTGACCGATGAACTCGACGGTGGCCCGGTTATTCTGCAAGCGAAGGTTCCGGTTTTTGACGGTGACAGCGAAGATGATGTTACTGCCCGCGTTCAGGCGCAGGAACACGCCATTTATCCGCTGGTGGTGAGCTGGTTTACCGACGGTCGCCTGAAAATGCGCGATAACGCGGCCTGGCTGGACGGCAATCGCCTTTCACCACAAGGCTATGCCGCTGACGAATAAAAGTCCCCCACATGGCCGGATAAGACGCAATGATGTCACCATCCGGCCATGAAGCCCCAGCTTGCCCGATGGCGCATCTACTCTTCCCCTTTCTCTTTGCTACCAGACGGTTTATTGTCATACTTTTCTGGCACAGTTGGACATCTGAGAGCAAAGCTCGCCATAATAAATCGGTAGTGTCCCGTGAATGAAACGGAGTAAAAGTGGTAATGGGTCAGGAAAAGCTATACATCGAGAAAGAACTCAGCTGGTTAGCGTTCAATGAACGTGTACTCCAGGAAGCTGCTGATAAATCAAACCCGTTGATTGAACGGATGCGTTTCTTAGGCATCTATTCCAATAATCTTGACGAGTTTTACAAAGTTCGTTTTGCCGAACTGAAGCGCCGTATCATTATTAGCGAAGAACAGGGTTCAAACTCCCACTCCCGCCATCTGTTAGGCAAAATCCAGGCCCGCGTATTGAAAGCCGATCAGGAATTTGACGGCCTGTACAATGAATTACTGCTGGAGATGGCGCGCAACCAGATCTTCTTAATCAATGAACGCCAGTTATCAGTGAATCAACAGAGCTGGTTACGCCATTACTTCAAGCAATACCTTCGCCAGCACATCACGCCGATCCTGATTAACCGCGAGACAGATTTAGTTCAGTTTTTGAAAGACGACTATACCTATCTGGCCGTGGAGATTATTCGCGGCGATACCATTCGTTATGCTCTGCTGGAAATTCCGTCCGACAAGGTTCCCCGCTTTGTGAATTTGCCGCCGGAAACGCCGCGCCGCCGCAAACCAATGATTTTGCTGGATAACATCTTACGTTATTGCTTGGATGATATTTTCAAAGGGTTCTTTGATTACGATGCGCTGAATGCCTATTCGATGAAAATGACCCGCGATGCCGAATACGATTTGGTGCACGAGATGGAATCCAGCCTGATGGAACTCATGTCATCCAGTCTGAAGCAGCGTCTGACCGCAGAACCCGTGCGCTTTGTGTATCAACGCGATATGCCGAATGCGCTGGTTGAGGTTCTGCGTGAAAAACTGACCATTTCTCGCTATGACTCGATAGTTCCCGGTGGTCGTTACCATAACTTCAAAGACTTTATTAACTTCCCTAACGTTGGCAAAGCCAATCTGGTGAACAAACCGCTGCCCCGGCTGCGCCATATCTGGTTTGATAACGAGAAATTTCGTAACGGCTTTGACGCGATCCGTGAACGCGATGTTCTGCTTTATTATCCGTACCACACTTTTGAGCACGTACTTGAATTACTGCGACAGGCCTCCTTCGACCCGAGCGTGCTGGCGATAAAAATTAACATCTATCGCGTGGCAAAAGACTCTCGCATCATCGACGCGATGATTCATGCCGCTCACAACAGTAAAAAAGTCACCGTGGTGGTGGAATTGCAGGCGCGTTTTGATGAAGAAGCTAACATTCACTGGGCCAAGCGTCTTACCGAAGCAGGCGTACATGTTATCTTCTCCGCGCCAGGGCTGAAAATTCACGCCAAGCTATTCCTGATCTCACGTAAAGAAGGCGATGAAGTCGTGCGCTACGCGCATATCGGGACGGGTAACTTCAACGAAAAAACGGCACGATTGTATACCGACTACTCTTTACTGACTGCCGATTCGCGCATTACCAACGAAGTCCGCCGGGTATTTAACTTTATTGAAAATCCGTATCGTCCGGTAACTTTCGATTACCTGCTGGTTTCCCCGCAAAACTCACGACGTCTGCTGTACGGAATGATCGATAAAGAGATTGCCAATGCACAGCAAGGTAAGCCTTCCGGCATCACGTTAAAACTGAATAACCTGGTTGATAAAGGCCTGGTTGACCGCCTCTATGCGGCATCAGGCTCAGGTGTGCAGGTCAATTTGTTGATCCGCGGTATGTGCTCCCTGATCCCGAATCTGGAAGGTATCAGTGACAATATTCGCGTCATCAGTATCGTTGACCGCTACCTTGAACACGACCGGGTCTATATATTCGAAAACGGCGGTGATAAACAGGTTTACCTCTCCTCCGCAGACTGGATGACGAGAAACATCGATTATCGTATCGAAGTTGCCACACCGCTTCTCGATCCACGCCTTAAGCAACGCGTGCTGGATATTATAGAGATCCTGTTCAGCGATACGGTGAAAGCCCGTTACATTGATAAAGAACTAAGTAATCGCTACGTGCCACGTGGAAACCGCCGTAAGGTTCAGTCACAATTGGCGATTTATGACTACATCAAATCACTCGAGCAACCTGACACTAGCCTAAATAATTCAAGTTGTGGGAAGGCGGCAAATGAGAGAGTCCCCGGGAGCTTACGCCGGTAAGTGACTGGGGTGTACGAAAGCAGCCAACACAAACACAACTTGAAGTATGACGGATAAACGCTATGCCAATACACGACAAGTCACCACGACCGCAGGAGTTTGCTGCGGTCGACCTTGGTTCAAATAGTTTTCATATGGTCATTGCCCGGGTGGTCGATGGTGCGATGCAAATTATCGGACGCCTGAAACAACGCGTACATCTGGCAGATGGGCTCGGCGAAGACAACAAGCTGAGCGAAGAGGCGATGGAGCGCGGATTAAGCTGTCTGTCATTATTCGCGGAACGTCTGCAGGGCTTTCCACCATCAAGCGTATGCATTGTGGGAACTCACACTTTGCGCCAGGCGCTGAATGCGACTGATTTTCTGAAGCGAGCAGAAAAGGTCATCCCCTACCCGATTGAAATTATCTCCGGTAACGAAGAAGCCCGACTGATATTTATGGGCGTTGAGCACACACAGCCGGAGAAAGGTCGCAAGCTGGTTATCGACATCGGCGGCGGTTCGACTGAACTGGTTATTGGGGAAGACTTCGAGCCGAAACTCGTCGAAAGCCGCCGTATGGGCTGCGTCAGTTTTGCTCAAATGTATTTCCCTGGCGGCACAATCAGCCGGGAAAATTTCCAGCGCGCGCGCATGGCGGCCGCGCAAAAACTTGAAACGTTAACCTGGCAGTTTCGTATTCAGGGCTGGAACGTGGCGCTGGGAGCCTCAGGCACGATCAAAGCGGCGCACGAAGTGCTGCTGGAAATGGGTGAAAAAGATGGTTTTATCACCCCCGAACGTCTGGACATGCTGACCAGCGAAGTGCTGAGACATTCCTCATTCGAAGCGCTCAGTATGCCTGGGTTATCCGAGGACAGAAAAGCTGTTTTTGTACCGGGCCTGGCTATCCTGTGTGGCGTTTTTGATGCGCTGGGTATCCGTGAACTTCGACTTTCTGATGGCGCACTGCGTGAAGGCGTGTTGTATGAGATGGAAGGACGTTTTCGCCATCAGGATGTACGTAGCCGCACCGCCAGCAGCCTGGCGAACCAGTACAATATCGACAGCGAACAAGCTCGTCGCGTGCTGGAAACCACCATGCAGATGTACGACCAGTGGCATGCACAGCAGCCCAAACTGGCCCATCCGCAACTGGAAGCATTGCTCAGATGGGCAGCCATGCTGCACGAGGTTGGGCTGAACATCAATCACAGTGGCCTGCACCGTCACTCGGCTTACATTCTGCAAAACAGCGACTTGCCGGGTTTCAACCAGGAACAGCAGTTGATGATGGCGACGTTAGTTCGCTACCATCGTAAAGCCGTAAAGCTGGATGATTTACCACGCTTTACGTTGTTCAAGAAGAAACAGTTTCTGCCGTTGATCCAACTATTACGACTGGGTGTATTGCTGAATAATCAGCGTCAGGCGACTACAACGCCGCCGACACTTACGCTGGTAACTGACGAAAATCACTGGACATTACGCTTCCCGCACGACTGGTTCAGCCAGAACGCGCTCGTCCTGCTAGATCTGGAAAAGGAGCAGCAGTACTGGGAAGCCGTAACAGGCTGGCGTCTTAAGATCGAGGAAGAAAGCTCACCCGATATCGCAGCGTGAATTTTCAGCAGGTGTCAGCGCGTCTGACACCTGTTCCTCCAGAATCTCATTCAGCGGCAACGGTTTGCCAATCAGATAGCCCTGCATGTAATCAATGCCCAGAGAAATCACAGCGCTGCGAAGCTCTTCGGTTTCGACATACTCCGCAACCACCATCATTCTTTTCATCCGCGCCAGATGACAAATCGAAGCAACAATTTGGTAATCAAGGCTGTTCGAGACAATATTACGAATGAAGCTGCCGTCAATCTTCAGGATATCGGCACTCACGTCTTTAAGCCGCGCATAGCTGGCATAACCAGTACCAAAGTCATCAATCGCAATCTGACACCCCAATACCTGTAATTGCAGCAATGTTGCCTGGGCCTGTTCCGCATTGGTTAGGGCGTTACTTTCCGTTATCTCAAAAACCAGTTGCCACGCTTCAATCTGATATTTCTCCAGCAATTTAGCGATATCGGATGGAAGGCGGGCACGACACACTGATGTTGGAGACAAATTGATAGCAAAACGACGGGCTGGAATGCTTTCCCGATTTTGAGCCATAAATTTCAGTGTGTTTTCAATTACCCAAAGGTCAATACTGGATGACAGCCCAAACTCATGAGCTGCGGGTAAAAAACAATCAGGAGGAATGGTTTCCCCCTCCTCCCCCTTAAGCCGTAGCAAGATTTCATGATACATATCACCGCGTACACCCAAAATCGGCTGCGCCATCAGGAAAAAGTGATCATGCTCCAGCGCCTGCTGAAGTCGGTTCATCATTGCTACTTTATCTTTCAGGTCTCGCTGCAAATTCATGGCACCACGTCGCTGCAAATTTTCAGGCGCATTGGTGACAAGGGAGAAATCGGCAATGGTACTCAGTTCGCCTAATAGCAGGTAGATATGACTGACCGGAGAGCGTACATAACAGTAGCTCATCCCGACCTGCGGCTGTAGAGCCATACCATCCCAGATAAAGCGGAATTGCTTAATATGCTTATCAAGTGCCTCAATACGTCGCTGGTGTGATTCGGTAGTAAGACGCAAAACAAGGTCGTGTCCGGACATCTGGTATACACATTCATCGGGTGCCAGTTGTTCGGTGATCCAGTGAGAAAGCTTCTGCTTGTACTGGATGCGGAGCATAACGCCATAGTTTTTCCCGAGTAGCTCTAACCCCGGCACGCGCAAATAGCAGAGTGCTGACCATGGCGTACTCTTTAACGCCCGATTTAAAGCTCGAAGATTAGGGATATGTACTACAGGATCCAGATAAGCAAGACGGCGGGCCCGAGCGCTGACAATTCGCTGACGTGTCGCCAGCACTGCCATGTAACATACGATAAAAGAAAAAACCAGGTAGCTCGAGGAGGTGATCGCAAGCTGTGTATCGTAGCCGGGATACCAAGGCATATAGCGCTGATAATAATGAATTGCGGCAATCAGTATTACAGCCCAAGCTAACGAAATAAATCTATAACCGTAACGCATTGCCCCCCACAACATAACAGGCAATAAGAGCGACAGGGTATAATTCGTGCTAAATATTGAGCTATTATCATTTAATGGCATACACAGCAATACCATTAACGCAGCCAATATTATCAACCAGATAGCGAACTCTTTTTTTGATACTTTAGTATCAAATTGCAGCTTTAACTGAGAAAAATAGCTACGCAAATACAGTGGATTACGCGCAGTTCGGATAATAAAATAACACATTGGAACACCGATGAGATTCCCCACCAGCAATGCCTGATAGTTAATGAGTGTCGTAATATTAAAAGGCATAACTCCCATCATGCCAGATTTACTTTCATACACGCCAACAAACGCAGCAAACTGAAAGAGTATCAGGAATAACGTAGCCGGGCAGAAAACCTGCCAAAACATGCGCGGGAGCATCAGATGAGAGTCACCATGAGCAACATTGTTGCGTCGTGGGGAAAACACCCGATACCCACCCCAACTGAGTACAACTGTGATTATAAAGTGCGTGATAATTGAAAACGTTTCAGACAGACCTAACTGTGAATATTTAGACCAGAAAATAGCAATGATAATTCCCGGCAATGCTGCCAGGCCAAAAAATAGCATCAGACTAATCATCAGTGCTAAAGGCAGATAAAAAAGGACAATATTACCGGTACTAATATGTGCGTAAGTATTTGCTGAGCTCAATAAAGGCAGCAGCAAGGAAGGTAAGATGAGAGGTAATGCCCACCATTTATCTCTAATGCGAATATAGTTTTTATTGAGTTTCATAGATGCTCAGTAGGATCCTTCACATCCTGAAGGAGTTTCAGACAGGTATCCCACCTGACTTTAAAAAATGATGTTTAGTTCATCACAGCGGCCCTCAATTTTAGTTATCGCTTACGGATGGCATTTGATATGTATCAAAAAAAATATCCCTCATTAATCATTTATTACTTTTTTTCTTTTTTATTTTCGTTAATTCATTATTAATGCAAATAATAAAATTATGTTCCATAACATAAAAAGATAAAACAACCGATGCGTTTTTACATTTTACATAATGATGAATTGACCATTCCCTCACAGTGTGCCTTAATGTAAGTATCGCCCACACTGTTGGGTACATTTGAAGGAACCTTTTGTGAGTCAGGCTACCAGTATGCGAAAACGACATCGATTTAACAGTCGCATGATCCGTATCATATTGCTTATCAGTTTTCTCTTCTTCTTCGGACGCTTCGTCTACTCTGCCATCGGTGCCTGGCATCATCACCAGGATAAAAAAGAAGCGCAACAGTCTTCACTCTCCGTAGAAACGCCTGCTCAACGCTAACTTTTGTTGACTGCCCCCGTGAGAAAATTGGCGGCTTAATACCGCCTGAACACTTTTTTGTTACGCCTTTCAGCCTCAACCAGCACCAGACGTCAGCGTTACTAAATGCTCACCCCCTGTGAATCTACTCCTCATATTTCGATGTGGCGTTGCTCTTACGACGGCAACGAAGCCGTGCTGAAATTAAAAAGCCCTCTGTAAAAACAGAGGGCTTTAAGCGTGTTACTACCTGTTCAGAATCAGGTAAAAGTAGGTGTTATTCCCACTCAATCGTAGCTGGCGGCTTACCGCTAATGTCATACACTACGCGGGAAATACCGTTCACTTCGTTGATGATACGGTTGGAAACACGGCCTAAGAAATCATACGGCAGGTGCGCCCAGTGAGCGGTCATAAAGTCGATAGTTTCAACAGCACGCAGGGAAACAACCCAGTCGTACTTACGGCCATCGCCCATAACGCCAACCGAACGAACCGGCAGGAACACAGTGAACGCCTGGCTTACCTTGTTGTACAGGTCAGCTTTGTGCAGCTCTTCAATGAAGATAGCATCCGCACGACGCAGCAGGTCGCAGTACTCTTTCTTCACTTCGCCCAGTACGCGCACGCCCAGACCTGGCCCCGGGAACGGGTGACGGTACAGCATGTCGTACGGCAGACCCAGCTCCAGACCAATCTTACGCACTTCGTCTTTGAACAGCTCTTTCAGCGGTTCAACGAGGCCCATTTTCATCTCTTTCGGCAAACCGCCCACGTTGTGGTGAGATTTGATAACGTGTGCTTTACCGGTTGCAGAAGCGGCAGATTCAATCACGTCAGGGTAGATTGTCCCCTGCGCCAGCCACTTCACGTCTTCCAGACGCAGGGCTTCTTCGTCAAACACTTCGACGAATACGCGACCGATGATTTTACGTTTAGCTTCTGGATCGTTCTCGCCTTTCAGCGCGCTCAGGAAGCGTTCTTCTGCCGGGACGTGAACGATATTCAGACCAAAGTGGTCACCAAACATGTCCATCACCTGCTCAGCTTCATTCAGGCGCAGCAGGCCGTTATCAACAAATACGCAGGTCAGGTTCTTACCGATTGCACGGTGCAACAGCATTGCGGTAACGGAGGAGTCAACACCGCCGGACAGGCCGAGGATCACTTTATCGTCGCCAACCTGCTCACGAATACGGGCAACGGCGTCATCAATGATTTTTGCCGGCGTCCACAGAGCTTCACACTGGCAGATGTCGCGAACAAAACGCTCCAGCATACGCAGGCCCTGACGAGTGTGGGTAACTTCCGGGTGGAACTGCACGCCGTAAAAACGTTTTTCTTCGTTTGCCATAATAGCGAACGGACAGGTTTCAGTGCTGGCAACGGTGACGAAGTCAGAAGGAATTGCCGTCACTTTATCGCCGTGGCTCATCCACACGTCCAGCAGCGGTTTGCCGTCTGCTGTCAGGGAGTCTTCGATGCCGTGGATCAGGGCACTGTCGGTTTTCACTTCCACCTGCGCATAGCCGAACTCACGCTCGGTTGAGCTTTCTACATGACCGCCAAGCTGCATCGCCATGGTCTGCATACCGTAACAGACACCAAATACCGGTACACCAGCTTCGAACACGTACTGCGGCGCGCGCGGACTGTTGTCTTCGGTAGTGCTCTCAGGCCCGCCAGAAAGAATAATACCGCTTGGGTTGAATTCGCGAATTTGTGCTTCCGTAACATCCCATGCCCACAGTTCACAGTAGACGCCCAGTTCACGTACGCGACGAGCCACCAACTGAGTGTATTGCGATCCGAAATCCAGGATGAGAATGCGATGTTTATGAATATTGTCTGTCATTGACGCTAATTCCGAGGCAAGTGAAACAAATTCGCCTGGCATATAGCCAGGCGCGGAAACATATCAGGAGCCCATGCGGTAGTTAGGGGACTCTTTGGTGATGGTCACATCGTGAACGTGACTTTCCTGAATACCGGCACCACTGATGCGTACAAATTCTGCTTTAGTGCGCAGCTCGTCGATAGTACCACAACCGGTCAGGCCCATACAGGAGCGCAGGCCGCCCATCTGCTGGTGGATGATCTCTTTCAGGCGGCCTTTATAGGCTACGCGACCTTCGATACCTTCCGGAACCAGTTTGTCAGCGGCGTTATCGCTCTGGAAATAACGGTCGGAAGACCCTTTGGACATCGCACCCAGAGAACCCATACCACGGTAAGATTTGTAAGAACGGCCCTGGTACAGTTCAATCTCGCCCGGAGATTCTTCAGTACCTGCCAGCATGGATCCAACCATGACAGCAGCAGCACCAGCGGCGATAGCTTTGGCGATATCGCCAGAGAAACGGATACCGCCGTCGGCGATAACCGGAATACCAGTGCCTTCCAGCGCTTCAACCGCGTCAGAAACCGCAGTAATCTGCGGAACACCTACGCCGGTAACAATACGAGTAGTACAGATAGAGCCAGGACCGATCCCTACCTTCACTGCGCTTACGCCAGCCTCTGCCAGGGCGCGTGCACCTGCGCCAGTCGCTACGTTACCGCCGATGATTTGCAGATTCGGGTATTTGGCACGCGTTTCGCGAATACGCTGCAACACACCTTCAGAATGGCCGTGAGAGGAGTCAATCAGCAGAACGTCAACGCCCGCGGCAACCAGCGCGTCAACACGCTCTTCGTTACCTGCGCCAGCACCTACTGCAGCACCTACACGCAGACGACCATGCTCATCTTTACAGGCGTTAGGTTTACGCTCAGCTTTCTGGAAATCTTTTACGGTGATCATGCCAATCAGGTGGAAACCATCGTCAACAACCAACGCTTTCTCAACGCGTTTTTCGTGCATTTTGGCAAATACAACATCACGCGCTTCACCTTCGCGCACAGTCACCAGACGCTCTTTCGGCGTCATGTAAACACTAACTGGCTGGTTGAGGTCGGTTACAAAACGCACGTCGCGACCGGTAATGATACCGACAAGTTCGTTATCTTCAGTCACAACCGGGTAGCCCGCAAAACCGTTACGCTCAGTCAGTTCTTTCACTTCGCGCAGAGTTGTGGTTGGCAATACAGTCTGAGGATCAGTCACTACGCCTGATTCATGTTTCTTCACACGGCGAACTTCTTCCGCCTGGCGCTCAATGGACATGTTTTTGTGGATAAAACCGATGCCGCCTTCCTGTGCCAGTGCAATTGCAAGGCGCGCTTCAGTCACGGTATCCATGGCTGCGGAGAGCATAGGAATATTCAGACGAATGGTTTTCGTCAGCTGCGTGCTGAGATCAGCAGTATTCGGCAGAACGGTGGAATGAGCGGGAACGAGGAGGACGTCGTCAAACGTCAGGGCTTCTTTGGCAATACGTAGCATGGGCAATATCTCGACCAGAGTGGTTAATAAATATTGCCGTGGCATTATACAGAGCGTAACCGATTGCATCCACACTTTTTTGCAAAAAAACCTTGCGATCCCCTGTGGGCGGGTTACTATCGATTGAATAACCTGCTGATTTAGAATTTGATCCCGCTCACATGTTATCCTCCCAGACCTCTTCAATTTTTACCGTAAGTCGCCTTAACCAGACGGTGCGTCTGCTGCTCGAGCAAGAAATGGGGCAGGTATGGATCAGCGGCGAAATATCTAACTTTACCCAGCCCTCATCAGGTCACTGGTACTTCACCTTAAAAGACGATGGTGCCCAGGTACGCTGTGCGATGTTCCGCAACAGCAACCGCCGTGTAACCTTTCGCCCGCAGCACGGACAGCAGGTGCTGGTTCGCGCCAACATTACGTTGTATGAACCGCGCGGCGACTATCAGATTATTGTTGAAAGCATGCAGCCTGCGGGTGAAGGCTTGTTACAGCAAAAATATGAGCAACTCAAAGCCAAACTTCAGGCTGAAGGGCTGTTCGATCAGCAGCATAAGCAACCTCTGCCCTCTCCGGCCCATTGCGTCGGCGTGATCACCTCGAAAACCGGGGCCGCATTGCACGATATTCTCCACGTGTTGAAACGACGCGATCCTTCCCTGCCCGTTATCATCTATCCGACTGCCGTTCAGGGTGATGAAGCGCCTGCTCAAATTGTTCGCGCCATTGAACTGGCGAATGCGCGTAGCGAGTGCGACGTATTGATCGTTGGTCGGGGCGGCGGTTCGCTGGAAGATTTATGGAGCTTTAACGACGAACGTGTAGCACGGGCAATTTTTGCCAGCCGCATTCCGGTAGTCAGCGCCGTCGGCCATGAAACCGATGTAACCATCGCCGATTTTGTTGGTGACCTGCGTGCGCCAACGCCGTCAGCCGCTGCCGAAGTGGTAAGCCGCAACCAGCAGGAATTACTACGCCAGGTGCAGTCCGCACAACAGCGTCTGGAAATGGCGATGGATTATTTTCTCGCTAATCGCAGTCGTCGCTTTACCCAGATTCATCACCGCTTACAGCAACAACACCCTCAGCTACGCCTGGCACGTCAGCAAACCACGCTGGATCGCCTGCAAAAACGCATGAGTTTTGCGCTGGAAAACCAGCTCAAACGTGCCAGTCAGCAACAGCAGCGACTGGCACAGCGACTGAACCAGCAAAACCCGCAGCCGCGTATTCATCGCGGGCAGACGCGTATCCAACAGCTCGAGTATCGTCTGGCAGAGCTCGTCCGCGCACAAATGAGTGCAACACGCGAACGTTTTGGCAATGCGGTAACACATCTGGAAGCCGTCAGCCCACTGGCAACGCTGGCGCGAGGATACAGTGTCACTACCGCAACGGACGGAAAGGCTCTGACAAAAGCGAAGCAGGTAAAACCCGGCGAAACGCTCACAACACGCCTTAGCGATGGCTGGGTGGAAAGCGAGGTGAAAAAAATCACCCCGCTCAAAAAACCACGTTCGCGCAAAGTAAGCTAAATTCACTGACCGTAAACGTTACTGTATGCAGGTGGCGAAACCTTTGTCCGTTGCCGGATGAACAATGCAGTTCTCCGTCCCGTTGGATTCATTGTATCCACAGAAGTAACTCGAACTCGTCGTATTAGATAAATAGAGATAGCTCGGCGTTGTTGGCCAGCCAGTGCTACTCATCTGGTTGTGCAAGGCGTTCAAGTCGTTGATATCAGGTGCATCGCTCAAGCTGCCACATTGCGCAGCCAAATCGTACTGACCGGTATTGTGGGTATAGGCCAGCACCCAGTGCTCATTATCCAGATTCAGGCTGAGCGGTGCGGTAAAGCCTGAGCGCATTTCAGACGTCAGTAATGGCCGATGCAACTGTTTGCCATTTACTGTAACCGTATCCGGCATGTGTCCCCAGAAATTTGCCGACGCTACGTTCGGGCTGGTGACCACGGTAAAAATGGCGTCCAGCGTCGCGTTAATACTGGCGTTATTATCGAGCGTAACTTTCAGCGTCGTTTTATACCCCGGCGTATTGTTCTGCTTAATCGTAAAGGTCGCCGTACCGTCTGCTCCGGTAGTACCTTTTACTGAGTTACCGCTGTCGGCAAGTGTAACCGCAGCACCGGATGGCGGCTGAACGGTGAGATCATCCATCGCATCTACGTCGCCGTACAGCGTTTCTCCCACATTCCGGGGCAAGGCATCACCACGCGTCAGAGTAAAGGCGACATTTGGCACCGTTTTCCCGGCACTATCTTTCACCGTTACGGTGACGGGCAGAGCGTCTCCTTTTTTCGCTTTCGCAGCCTGAGTACCTGTATCAAACGCCGTCGAGGTCAGTTCAATCATTTCCGCTTTAGGATGTGGATCCACCAGACAAAGAATCAGGTTTGTGATTGTCGTACTGACATCCTGTCGCCACTTACCGTCAATGAAACTGATAGACTGGTTATCCCATTTACTTCCCGATTGCACCTGGTCATACGCCCACCAGTTAGCCCCAGAGAGAAGCGGCAACCCCAGGTCTGTTTCTATCTTCGAGTTCGGGTGATCGTTATACAAAACCTGTAGTTCACTGCGCAGCGGCTGATACTCCTCGTTACACCCTGACTGGCTGCTGTCTGATTTATTGACTCCCGACGGCTTCACCCAATCCTCACGATTAATAGTGATAAAGGATGCCCCCGACAGTTCAGCTTTGAGCTGCGGACGTCGGAACTTCACGCCAGCGCTACTGGTGAACGTTTCCGGCATATGGCCCCAGAAGTTCGCTTCTGGGGTGTCCGGGCTTGTGAGCGTGGTAAAAACGGCGCTTAGTGTTTGCGATGCAGTACTTCCATCATCCAGTGTCGCCTGCAGTGGTATTCTGACACCCTGCCCCCTGCCAGTCTGGTAAACGTCCAGCATGACGGTACCGTCGGGGCCGGAAACACCGTAAAAATTATCATCGGTCATCAACCCCCCACCCTGACTGGCATTATCTGTGACCCAAATCAGCACTGACTGATAATCATGCCATTCAATGCCCTGGCGGTTTACCGTTACGCCATGATTAATCATGAAGGGCGCATTTCCCAAAAGGTTGCCCTTACTGTCACGCGTGGTCACCTTAAAGATTGCGCGCTCATGGTTGTCTGGTTCATCGGTTTTGACTTTAACCACATCGTAGCCGTCAATTTTAACCGTATCACTCGAAGTCAGCTCAACCTTTGCCACCATCAAATTAGCTGTGGTCTGGCAGGTCATATATCTCATGTCACTTGCAGACAGGACGGTACTGGTTGCATTACTGAGCTGGACGCTTTTGTATCGTCGATCCCCTGAATTTGCGGGATTCGCAGAGCTGGAGCCATAGTTTTTCAGGACAGGCCAGCCATCAACCTCATGCCCTCTCCAGCTACCTGATAAACCTGACAGCGAATCCACATTGGGAATATATGCCGCCCCGCAGCCACCATTGCTGCTCTTCTCCGCCTGCGCTTCGGTAAACAGCGCCCAGATTTCGTTATCTTCCTCCGGCCCTTTACGTTTATTGCCGGGATTACCCGTAAGTTCAGCAAATAAGATTGGGCGCTTAAAAGTTATACCGTCTGCCACTAACGTTTGCGGCATATGGCCCCACATTTTCGCTTTACTGGTATCCGGGCTGGTGGGCACGGTGAAAATAGTATCTATGGAGGCTTTTTTGGTCGGATCAGAGTAAAGCGTAGCAGTGATAGCCGTTTTGGTGCCGTGGGTGTCTGGCCGGGTAATAGTAAGAATTTTGCTGCCATCATTGCCAGTTATGCTGGTGTAGAGCGTTGCAACATCGTTCAGCGAAGTTCCTTCCACCACCACCGGAGCAACAATGCCGTCACCGCTACCGGCAATGTGTTTTTCATTGGATCGGGTATATCCATCGCCACGATTAAGGGTAAATGGCATATCCGGCATCGGATTGCCTGCCGCATCTTTTATCGTCACCTTCACCTGTAACGTTTCGCCCTTTTTTAGCTTCGCGGCGTTCAGTGAACTACTCCACTGCGCCTGATCCACCACCTCCAGGGTGATGTTCTGAGCAGAGGGATTCGCGGTGGTCAGACAGCTCATATAGACGGGTGAGCTGTTGTTATTTACCAGCGTGCCGTTGTTCAGCCAGGTGGCGTAGAGATGCGGTACTTTATCGGCTGGTGTGCTACTCCAGTATTCCTCGCGTTGGGTCGGCCAGCCGTGTACGGCCTGAATGGCGTTATTGCTGTTGGCATCGTATAGCGCGGCCAGCTGCGTTCTGCCCGGTACCTTATTCGGTTCGCAACCGCCTGCAGAGATATCGTCGATATCTGCCTGCGCAACACGCGCCCAGATTTCATTATTTTCGGTTAGCGAACTCTGCTCGCCTGCCACTTCTGAGGCTAATTTCGGGCGTTCAAAGGTCAGGGAGCCGACATGAATGGTGTCATCCATATGCCCCCACATTTGCGCGCCGGAAACATCCGGGCTGGTTGGGACGGTAAAAACGACGGAGTAATTAACGGTATTCGGCAGGGAGGAATTGACCGGCATAACGGTAAGCGGTGTTCTTAAACCCACCCCCTGCGGCTGTTCAATTTCTATCGTAGCGATCCCCTGCGCATCTGTGGAGCCGGAATAGACTGTTGATGTCTCCCCGGTACCGTACTGTGTGCCGTTCACGGTGATAACACCACTGGTCGGATCGGTGTAGCCTGACGCCTGACCAGCCCGATCAAGCCCCATTCCTTTGGTAATCGTAAAAGCCGCATTAGGGACTGGCGCATTATTGGCAGCATTGACGGTATGCACCGTCATAGTGATTTTTTCACCGACCTTCGCTTTGGCAAGTTTTGAGTCCGGCGCAGTATCTTTGTCGGTATCGACGACCACTTTCGCTATCAGCTCGTCGGCAGAACAGGTGAGGTAGTTTGGCTTAAGCCCTGAATAGGAATCGACCGCCCCGCTCCCCAGGTCAACGGAGACATGCGTGTCAGGTTGCGCCACGGCCGTCAGATAATCCTGCTTTGCCGTCGGCCAGCCGTGTTCGGTACTGATGGTGTTTTCCTGGTGGTCTGCATATAAGCTTTCCAGAGAGCGTTGTTCAGGAATATGTCCGGCACCGCATTCTGTCTCCATGCTGGTGCCTTGATCAAACAGCGCCCAGTCCTCGTTATTTTCACGCACCGAACCGACTTCGTTAGTCGTTTCATCCACCAAACGTGGGCGTTTGTAGAGATGACCCGCTTCCATAATCCCATTGCTCATATGTCCCCACATTCGGGCATATGAGCTGTCCGGGCTGGTGACGACGGTGAAGATCACGTCTTTTACGTCCGTGGCGGTAAAGTTGCTGCGCATCTTCGCCCTGATATGCGTTTTTACCCCAGCGCCACCGGCGTTCGTCAGCAGCACAGTCGCCTGGCCATTGACGTCGGTCATCCCCTCATAGTTGTGCTCGTCCATCTTCCGCAAATTACTGTCGCCCGTGAGCTGTACCGGGTGAATCTCCCAGTCCGGACTGGTTTCGCCCTTGCGGTTGACGCCATCATCCAGATGCAGCGAGAAGTAGTAGTATGACAGCGGCTGATTGTTATCTTTCTTATCGGTAATGGACAGACGCATGGCAACCTGTTCGCCCACCTGCACTTTCGTCGCCTGTAGACTCTTATCATACTGTTCCAGCGTCAGCGTAAGCTCCGGCTCGACATCAGGCTCCGTTTTATCCACGCAGCTCACGATAAACTTTGTGCTGTCCGGCTTTTGCGCTTCGCTGCGGTCAGACACGTCTGCCGCATGATGCTGCCCGGTAATACCAGCCAGAGATGACCAGTAGTAGTTACCCTGCATCGGCCAGCCTGCGACTTCCTGAATGGAGGTTAGAACCACCGTTGCCAGCGCGCCGAACTGGCGCATCCCTGGCAGAATAGCGCAGTGTTTATCAGCCCCGCTCCAGATAAATGTCGACCAGGTTTCGTTGTGATCCTCAACCGTACCGTCTTCATTGCTCACTTCAGCCGCCAGTTTCGGGCGGGTAAAGGTGTACTGCTGCGTCGTCAATGTGTCTTCCATATGGCCCCACATGTTAGCCTGCGATACATCGGGGCTGGTAAGGACGGTGAAGATCACTGCAGTTTCGCTGGTCTGTGCGATCCCCGGCAAATGGACAGTCAGAGATGTTTTAACCCCCGGACCATTCTGCTGCGTCACCTTCACCATCGCCACACCACTGGCATTGGTAGTGCCATGATATTCCGTCTCGGAGGTGGTCAGCTCCGTGGTCTCCAGCATTACCGGCCCGGCATTGTTCACCACACCCTGACGGTTTTTTGCATCACCGCGCTTGATGATAAATGGAATATTGCCCGCGGGATTTCCCTGGCAATCTTTCGTGGTGACGATCAACGTAATGGCATCACCGACTTTGGCTTTCGCAGCGTTAAGCGTGTCGTCATAGCCAGCAACGTTCACGGTAACCAGATCGCCCTGCGCTGGCGCAATATTCAACGTCACCAGCTTTTCGCTGAGTACAACCGGACCTTGATTTGGTGTACCGGTCAACGTGAACAGATCCAGTGAGGGTAAGCTTTCATTCGGATCAAACTGTGGGATCGCTGCCAGTTTATGTCCTGCCAGATTTTGTGCACAGAAGGAACGATCCGGCCGGGGTTGCGGGTTGAGCGGTACATCCGGCGTAGCGGCTTCAGTCCAGACCAGTGAAACAGCGGGCAGAGTCTGATTTGCCCAACGTAGCATGGGTGGACTACCGAAGATGTCGCCCTCCGTATCGCGCGGGTTAATAAGCACCATACTGGTAGCTGTTGCATCCACGCTAAAGTCCCTGGGCATTGCATCAAAAGCGACCGCGTGCTCTGTGGTGGGATCAAGTTGGACGCTGCCCTGATAGACCGGCACGCTGGCACTATCGGCAAAGGGGCTGGTGCCGTTGATCACCCCGGTTGAAATCCCTGGTTGTATCCATTGCCCTCCTTTTAACGCCGCCTGTGAAGGGAATATCACCGCAGGAGTAAGCAACAAAAAAATCATCCATTTAGCAAGCTTCTGATACCCATCCATGAGTAAAAACCACCTTTTCATCATCTTTTTTCAATACGTTTTGATTAGAGGCTTTCGCTAAGCAAAACGTATGGAAAATGCCATCCCATAAGGGATGACATTTATTGATGTTACTTGCGCTGGAAATCGATAGACAAACCGTAGCCCTGAACACCGTCGTTGCCAATGGTGATGCCATCTCCGGTATAATCGAAAGCTGCCTTCGCTTCGGCATTGGTAAGCGGAATAACCAGATCCTGGTTGTTGTTGCCTGGATTGACCAACCCACCCGCTGTACCCAACTGCAAGCTGGTGCCGGTGAACCGCCAGCGATAGTTATACTGGTTGGTAACCTCTTCGCCCGTATCGTATTTATCAGGCGTTCCCCCCGCTTTATCTTTCCACAGCAGGACCTTATAGGTGGTATTGGTTTTAAGTTTGGTGGTTGTGCCAAGCAGATTGGTGGTTGAGCCGGTTTCATAGATAACAGCATGCACTGCATCATCAAATACCGGGCCCTCTGGGATATCATCGCTGTCCGATCCCCCCCCCGTATTGGCTGACAAATCGTTCAGCAAAATCTCCTGTGCCACATTAGGATCGCCGGTGGTTGTTGTCGGTGTTATTTTGATACCGATATAGCGATCTGCATCCGCGTCTACAATCGTGTAGCTATCGCTGCCTTTCGAACCGATCTCCTGAGGATCTGCACCAGACTGATCGCTGTAACTCATCCACTGCACGGTTGCTTTTGTCGCTGTGTTATTGTTATCCAGGTCACCCTGCTCATCGCCAATGGCCCAGTTTATCGTCACTTTGTCGCCGACATGGAACTGCCTGTCACCTTCAGAGCTGACTGTACGACTGCCGCGATCAACAGTAACAGTGACATGCGCTTTATCAGTATCGGCAATATCTGTCGCGCTTCGGGTGATCCACGGCACCGTCCCTTGAATGCTCCCGGTATTCTCTGTCACTGACTGCCATTGCCCGGCTTTCAGTTGCCCATCTGCCGCTATCGCTGGCACTGCACAATAACCCGCTAAAGCCAATGCCAGCGCGACTTTGGTCAAATGCTGTTTTGTTTCCTGCTGCATATTTACTCTCCTTAGTTAAACTTCAGCTGCTGGCCGATCGGCCATTACGCCCATTTCATCTCTTGCGATACATGACGCGCAGCCCATAGCCTTGCACCCCATCACCGGCCCCCGCACCAAACATCTGTGCTGCCTCTCGATTGCTGGCAGGAATAACCATATCTTTATTATCGGTATTAGCCTGGGCTCCCGTTTCACCATGCGCGCTCTGTCCGGTGAATTGCCAACGGTAGTCATATTGCGCCATTTCGTTGTCGCTTAATTTTTCTGACTGCTGGAAGTGACTATCTTTGTTGGCATCGCGCCAAAGAATAAAACGGTAGGTACTATCGAGAAGAAGAGGCTCTTTACTGCCGATTAAATTCACAGGTTTAGCCGCGCCAATCCGATAAATAAGCGCATTTAATTCCCCTGAGCCGGCATCAAAAAACGTCACATTGATATAGTTACTGTCGTTGTAAGGCTGTGCTTTAACTTTCCAGCGGAAAGTACCCGCCAGCGTACTGGCCAGCGTGAGAGTACCTTTCTCTTTATCTTGTGCCGCAATAAATACACAGAGCGTTTCACCTGGACAGGATTTCTTCGCCAGGCTGATTTTTTTATCGTTCGCGTCATACAGTTCCGGACTAAGGTTATCATCCGGCAAAGGATTCCCCTTGCTGTCAGTGCCATCACCAAAACTGTCGGTAACGTCAAGATCAACCACTACGCCATCGACACCATCTGCCTGAGCACGGGCATCATGGTTGTGATTGTTCTCATCCGGTACGCTGGAAATATTATTGACGATAAGTTCGATTTTGCGATCCTGTTGAACGGTTATGTCAACCACGCCGGAGTTTTGTCGGTTGCCCTTTTCATCTTCCAGCGTCAACCGTACTCGCCAGGTATTGATCCTCTGCTGTTCCGCTTCGTCAGAACTGTACTGCCAGGCAGGCAGCGTCAAATTCCAGTGGTTATTGTTACCTTCGGTGATCGCCTCTTCTTTGATGACTGGCATAACCAACGTACGCGCGGCGTTGTTTTTCGCTTGCCAGGATGCAGCTATGATTTTGTAGTGATGGCTAATAAGCGCGTTGATCGTCCATTTGCATTTCTCCAGCCCGATGGCTTCTTCCGGGGAATCCTTAATCACACACTCCGGATGCGCATTAGTTGCATCAGCTTTCAGCCATAGCGTGACGTCTAGTGGTGCTTTCTCACGATATTCCAGCACAATAAAATTGTTACGTTCGACAAAATCATGACGGCTCCCCTTTAGCGAATGCGATGCTTTCACATTGTCTGCATTGAGTTGATCTTTTAGAGGCACGCCGAACTGGTAGCTCAGTGCAGCATTGATGGCGAGATCGTTGTTGTCACCCGTACCGGCTTTGTAATCCGTACTGATGGTCAGTAATGGAACAGGCTGATAGTTCAGGCCCAGCGTAATAGCCTGAGGATCCTTTTCTAAATTGTCGCTCCCGAAAAGGGCAACTTCATTACCGTAGTACTGCTCATAAACAATGTTGCCGCCAAACTGAGGATACGCGGGCAGCCAGGCTTCTGCGCGAACATCCCAGCCACGCGCCGGTCGCTCTTCATAGAAATCCAAATCTTCAGAATCTTTCCAGTCTGAAAGCGGGTGATAATAATTTCCGGAGAGTTTTAAATAATCTGCCCATGCTTCTGCGCCTAAACCAAGTCGACGATGCCCACGGGTAAAATCATAATCATAAAATATATTTGCACCCAGCAGCCATTCATTTAAATCATGTCTTACACCAAACCCCATATTTCCAATAGTACGATCATCTTTTCGCTGGGTTGAAAATTGACTGAAATAAACAGTACGCCGGGTCTCATACCAGGGAACGAAATAATCGATTGAAGAACCGTCCAGATCACCGCCTTCTCCAACAGACAAATTGGTTCGCACCTTACCATAAGGAGACATCAGCCCCTCAAGAGAGGATTGAGCCGTTGAGGTTATCTGCCCTTGCAGATAGCTTCTGGCCTGCGACTCCAGTGCTTCAGGAGTAAGGTTCGTAAATCCCTGTGTCGCAGACCCCATGACATAGTCGGCACTTTGCTCTTTAAGTGAACTTTTTTTGTGTTCTTGTTCTTCCTGCGTGGATTCACTTGCCAAATCGGGAAATGAATTATCAGAAGAGGACTCACCCTTGTTCGCAGATGTCTCCGGTACTGCATATGCCGCACCAGAAATGAGCATAAAAATAATAAAGCGCATCCATTGCACCATAATATATCCCTATGAATTAAGGCTTCCATTATTAATATGAAATTAATCAGCCTCATTAATATTATATTATGGAACTACGAAAACATGCACTTCAGAAAACCTAAATTAATTCTTAAAAATAACTAAACACGTTTTTTAAGATTATATTCATCCTTGTCCCGAAATATTCATAAAATGAATATTTCGGGACATAATGACATCTGATTAAAATCATTCAGTCAACGTGCAATAAACTCCACACGTTTTTTAGAGATGAGCCCATGGCCATTCTGGCAAAAATAATCCACTGCACCGCAGGCTTTTAGTACCTGGAGTGGCTGATGGCACTCCGGGCAATGCGCCTCCAGTTGGACATCTTTATTGCAGCGCTCACAGTGTGCCACACCGTTTTGTGGTTCCAGTTGAGCATGACAATCCGGGCAGTTAATCGACATGGAGACTCCTTACAGGGAATTCATTATTGCTTTGATATTAACACGATACACTTAATGTGGCCCACGCAACTGTTGCTGCAACGTTAGCAAGTGCTCGACTTCTTCAAGCCTGCGTTGTGTCGTGCGCCCCACCTCTTGCGGGCTGCGTTCAAACAGACTTTGCGCCCCCAGAATGTGCTCTGCCAGGCAATGAGCGTAAATCGTACCTGGAAGACTCCAGCGCAGCACAGTGTCACCATCAATAAGTTCAAGTGCATCTTCTACGCCACGTCGGTCATAGCTGATGATTCGTCCATCACTTAAATGAAGTCGCAAACCTTTTTGTCCACCAGCCGGACCCGCGTATTTGTTTAGCCAGATATCCAGCGCAATACCGCTAATTTGCCCCTGGAGATGAGCCTCTCCCTCTGCGGTGTGCAGATCGCCCTGGCTAATATCACGTCCAGGACGGTCTTTGGCCTTCATAACTTGCAACGTGATGTCGTCATTTCCCCCCAGGTAACGCACTGTTTCACGCAGCATCGCCAGCACATGCGTACCAATATCCAGTATCACGCCATCCGGATGGCGAAGTTCGCGTGTATCCGGCTCACCAGTAGCAAAGTTGAGCGCTATTGGCTCCCCTGTTGCGTTAAATCCACTCGGCTCCTGCAAAAAACCTTCGATTCTGACGATGTCGGAAAAACGAGAGATAAGAGCCTGCGGGCGGTTATCACCGCGCCACTGCGGATCGAGTTTCCCCAATGCCAGTTGCATCGCGCCGGTGCGTGCCATCCAGTGATCGAGCGCCAACACACGAGACGCGACGCCGGGCACCGCAAGTAACGTTTTCAGTTTTTCTATTTGAGGAAGCGTAGCGACAATCGGTTTTTCGACCACTATGCGTGATATGGGTGAGGCCAGCGCCAGTTCAAGAACTTCAAGATGGTGAAGGGATGCGGTCGTGACAAACAACGTATCAAGAGGCTGGGTTAAAAGTTCAGCGAGTGACGAGCAGCGTGTCACACCTTCTGGCTGCTTTACAGGTTGCACATCAAATCCGAGACAACTGGCTGAATTCCCGAAGAGGTTTCGTATTGTGGGCAAATATGCCGTTTCAACCACTGCGCCAAGCCCAACAAACCCTAACAGCATGTACTCACCTCATCGATTGAATTGCCGGGGCATAACACCTGCCCCGACAAAGTTGAGGTTTTATCAGGTGTTGGTTGCCGGTTTAGTCTGCACATTCTCCAGCATGCGGCGTACCGGAACAATGAGAACAATCAGTACTGCGGCACAGATAAGCAGCGCAATGGAGCAGCGCGCAAACAGATCCGGCAGCATATCTAGCTGATCGGCCTTCACGTGACCACCAATCAGGCCCGCCGCCAGGTTACCCAGCGCACTGGCGCAGAACCACAGTCCCATCATCTGACCACGCATTCTTTCTGGTGCCAGCAGCGTCATAGTAGCCAGACCAATCGGACTCAGGCACAGTTCGCCGAGAGTCAGCATCAGGATACTGCCCACCAGCCAGAAAGGTGAAACGCCCGCACCGCCGTTACTCAGCACGTTTTCCGCCGCCATCATCATCAGACCAAAGCCCGCCGCAGCACAGAGAATGCCAATAACGAATTTGGTGATACTGCTCGGGCGAATGTTCATGCTGGCCAGCTTCGGCCACGCCCAGCTGAACACGGGTGCCAGCAGGATGATAAACAGCGCATTGATCGACTGGAACCAGACTGCCGGGATTTCAAAATCGCCAATCATACGGTTAGTGTAGTCGTTGGCGAACAGGTTGAATGAGGTTGGCTTTTGCTCGAACGCCGACCAGAAGAATGCAGCAGAAATCAGCAGAATAAAGCAAACCAGCAGTCTGGCACGCTCTTTACGGTTCAATCCGGCAAAGAAGAACAGGTAGATAAAGTAGAGGGCAACGGATGCCGCAATCACGTACACCAGCATGCTGGCTACTGCGACCGGGTTAATCACAATCACGCCCTGGGCGATCAACGTAACAACAATTGCCACACCTGCTGCCAGTGCCAGCAACCACGCGCCCACACCTTTTCTCTTCACCACCGGACTGTTCCAGGTGGAATCCAGTCCGACTTCACTGTCGTAACGTGTCATTGCTGGCACAGCAAAGATACGGAAGATGAGCAATGCTACCAGCATCCCTATCCCGCCAATACCAAAGCCCCAGTGCCAGCCATGGCTTTTAATCAGCCAGCCGGAGATCAATGGAGCAATGAAGGAGCCTATGTTGATGCCCATGTAGAACAGTGAAAAACCGCCGTCACGTCGCGCATCGCCTTTTTTGTACAGCGTACCGACCATAACAGAGATACAGGTCTTGAACAGGCCGGAGCCGAGCACGATGAACATCAGGCCGATAAAGAACAGGTTGTCACCCATTACGGCTGAGAGCGCAATCGACAGGTGGCCAAGCGCAATCAGGATAGAACCATACCAGACTGCTTTCTGCTGACCGAGCCAGTTGTCCGCCAGCCACCCGCCAGGCAACGCGGCGAGATACATGGTGCCGGCAAAGATACCGACAATCGCTGAGGCATTTTCACGTGCCAGCCCCATGCCGCCATCATAAACGGTGGCGGCCATAAACAGGATCAGTAGCGGACGAATACCGTAAAACGAAAAACGTTCCCACATCTCAGTGAAGAACAGTGAGCCGAGCGGATAAGGATGACCGAGGAACGTTCGGCTTTCTTTTTGATTAACAGAGGATTGCATAATTCTCCCGAAAAGGTATGTCGTTGTGCTTATAAACACCGCGATGTACGCCAGCCAGTTACTTATCTGGCCGATTTTTTACATGCGGTGAAGAATAATTTAACCATTTGATAACCTGATGCTAGTTTTGTCTAGTACCAACCCCAGGACTTTAAGATGAAAATTCGACAATTGTCTACTTTCTTAGATTTAAACTTGGCGAATGAAGAATAGTGTTTGACATCGCGTAGACAAAAATACGCTTTAAAAAAACAAAAAAAAACCGCGACGAGCGCGGTTTTTTCGAACTCAGCAAATATTATTTGCTTTTCTTAATGTGCTTAATCAAACGCTTACGTTTACGCATCTGGGTTGGGGTCAGTGTATTACGTTTGTTCGCAAACGGGTTTTCCCCTTCTTTGAACTGAATACGGATCGGCGTCCCCATCACTTCCAGTGACTTACGGAAATAGTTCATCAGATAGCGTTTGTAAGAATCTGGCAGATCTTTCACCTGGTTGCCATGAATCACCACAATCGGCGGGTTATAACCACCGGCGTGAGCATATTTCAGCTTCACACGACGTCCACGTACCAGAGGTGGCTGATGATCTTCTGCCGCCATGGTCATGATGCGAGTCAGCATTGCGGTACTGACGCGACGCGTTGAGCTGTCATACGCTTCACGTACGGATTCAAACAGGTTACCCACACCGCTACCGTGTAGCGCAGAGATGAAGTGTACGCGCGCAAAATCGATAAAACCCAGACGGAAGTCCAGCGTCTCTTTTACCTGCTCTTTCACTTCCTGCGTCAGGCCGTCCCATTTGTTGACGACAATGACAAGTGAGCGCCCACTATTGAGGATAAAGCCGAGCAGCGACAAGTCCTGGTCAGAGATACCTTCGCGTGCGTCAATCACCAACATCACTACGTTGGCGTCTTCAATCGCCTGCAGCGTCTTGATAACGGAGAACTTTTCTACCGCTTCAGTAATTTTACCGCGCTTACGAACACCCGCGGTGTCAATCAGCACATATTCACGACCATCACGTTCCATCGGGATATAAATACTGTCGCGCGTCGTTCCCGGCATGTCGTAAACCACAACGCGGTCTTCGCCCAGAATACGGTTAGTAAGTGTGGACTTACCTACGTTAGGACGGCCAACAATCGCCAGTTTAATCGGCAAATCTTGCGGGTTGAAATCATCTTCTGGCTCCTCTTCACCGTTTTCTTCAGCTTCGAGTTTTGCCCAGTACTCCGCATCTTCATCGACTTCTTCCTGAGGAGCTACGTCATCCATCCACGGCAGCAGAACATGTTCCAGCAGACTGAGAACACCACGACCATGGGAAGCCGCGATCGGGTGGATTTCACCCAGGCCCAGCGAATAGAAATCGACAACCGCCTGGTCCGGATCGAGCCCGTCAGTCTTATTGGCGACGAGGAAAGTGGGTTTCTGGCGGGAACGCAGATGTTTGGCAATGGCTTCGTCTGCCGGCATCAGTCCAGCACGAGCATCCACCATGAACAGCACAACGTCAGCTTCTTCAATAGCCAACAATGACTGTTCAGCCATTCGGGTTTCGACACCGTCTTCAGTGCCGTCAATACCGCCGGTATCAATACAGATAAACTCGCGGCCTTCAATTTCCGCACGACCGTACTTACGGTCACGAGTCAGACCCGGGAAATCCGCAACCAGCGCATCTCGGGTGCGAGTTAGACGGTTAAATAACGTGGATTTGCCAACGTTAGGGCGCCCGACAAGCGCGACCACAGGTACCATGTTTAAAGCCTCATTTAAAAAATCATCAGACAACGGACGCATTTTTGCGCCGTTGTTAAAAACAGTAAAACGGCCCCTGCACCAGGAGCCGTTTTTCAAAGCGAGCGGCCGGGACGATTAACGCGTAATGGAATACAGCGTACCGTCTTTCGCCTGGATGAGCAGTTTACCATCAGCCGAAACGGGTTCGGTCAGGAAGCCTGAGCTATCAACTTTCTGCTGGGCCACAAAACGACCGTCATCAACGTTAATCCAGTGCAGATAGCCTTCGCTATCACCCACGACTAAGTTGCCATTGTACAGCACCGGAGACGTCAGCAGACGGTGCAGCAGATCGCTTTGCGTCCACAGCGTTACGCCGCCGTCAGTAGTTAACGCCAGCACGCGGTCATTCTGATCAACCAGATAGATACGGTTTCCATCAACGATGAAGTCATTCACTGACCCCAGTTCGCGTTTCCACATAATCTGACCGCTGCGCAGATCAAGCGCCGTCAGGTTACCATTATAAGCCAGGGCGTAAACAACGCCATTGACGATAACCGGCGTGGTATCAACGTCACTCAGACGATCGATTTCAGTTGGACCCGTTGCCTGAGAAATACGCTGCTGCCAAATCATCTGACCTTGCTGCATCAGCACGGCACTCACACGACCGTTATCCCCACCCACAATGGCTGCGCCAAAAGCGGTTGCTGGGGCTGATTCGCCGCGTAAAGAAAGGGAAGGCATATCCAGGTTAACGGTCCATTTAATGGCACCATCCGCTTCATTTAACGCCTGTAGTTGACCATTGCTGGTATGAATCAGCACCACGCCATCGCTGACAACCGGACGAGACAGGGCTTCACCGGCGACTTTCGTCTGCCACGCCGAAGTACCATCGCTGGTATTCAATGCGTAAACCTGTGCTTTTTCGCTACCGATATAAACATGACCACCGGATACCGTCACACCACCGGAAAGCTGTGCTGACGTTCTGGAGAACCAGCCGTCTTTCTCCGCCAGATTGACGGACCAGACTTCTTTACCATCGGCCGCGTTCAATGCTTTAACTACACCAGTACGATCGGCAGCATAAACGACGTCATCCGCCAGCGCAGGATGAAGATTAGAATAGAAATCACCAATACCGTTGCCTACAGAGGTGCTCCAGGCTGTAGACGGAGTAAACTGATTTTCGACCACCGGTAATGGGGACATCTTAACGACATCTTCTTCGCCACTAAACAGTGAACAGCCGCTCAATAGGGTAACGGAAAGCAGCCCTGGCAGAAGTAATTTACGCAATTGCATCGGGTCCCTCTCAGATGGACAAATTATTGATTTTCATCTGCATCATTTCGCTCAGAGCAGGAGAGGCATCGCTTTTCACGCCAGCTTCCCATGCGCTACGCGCACCTTGTTTATCGCCTTTGCTCAGCAACGCTTCACCACGCAGATCGGCCACGATAGCCACCCACCCTTCGCCTTTAACAGCATCGAGTGTTTTCAGCGCAGTATCGGCTTGTTTAAGCTGAACCTGCACGCGTGCAAGACGCAGATTAATCACCGCTTTGAGATTCTCATCGCTGGTGGCCGCCAGTCCTTGTTGCAATTGGGTAGCGGCTTTCTCAAGTTCATTTTGGTCAACAAACTGCTGCGCAAGTTCCATTGAAGCTAACGCGCCGTATGTATTTTTGTTCTCCGCGGCAAACTTCTCTGCTGCAGGAATACTATCCGGTTTACCTGCGCTTACCGCAGTCACCGTATTTTGATATGCCAGAGAAGCAGAGCGTGCGGACTCCGTCTGATGGCTGGTCCAGTAACGCCAGCCGACCAGCGCGCCAACCCCTAAAATTACCCCAACAGCCAGTGCTTTGCCGTTTTCAGCAAAGAAGCGTTTAACCGCATCAACCTGGTCGTTTTCGTTCTCGTAAATTTCCACGCTGTCCTTCTCCTTAGCCCAGTAAAGTGCGCAAATGCGTGGCAACGCTATCCTGCGCTACTGCCGTTTGCTCACCAGAGCGCAAATCCTTCACTACAACAGTACCGTCAGCCACCTCGGACTCACCCAGTACCAGTGCAACGCGGGCGCCCCACTTATCGGCGCGGGCAAACTGTTTCTTAAAGTTGCCGCCACCGTGGTTGGTCATCAGTTTCACACCGGGAACTTCATCACGCAGACGTTCAGCCAGCGTCATTGCCGCCGACTGTGTATCCACGCCCGAAGCGACCAGGTATATATCGACAACAGGGGAAGCAATAAATTCCGGATTAACTGCCTGAACTAACAAAACAAGTCGTTCCAGACCCATGGCAAAACCCACTGCCGGAGTCGCACGTCCGCCAAGTTGCTCTACCAGGCCATCATAACGTCCACCCGCACACACGGTACCCTGCGAACCCAGGCTGCTGGTTACCCATTCAAACACGGTGCGGTTGTAGTAGTCGAGGCCACGAACCAGGCGCTGGTTAACGGTGTAGGCAATTCCAGCAGATTCAAGCAGCTTGCACAGACCCGCGAAATGCTCGCGAGAGTCGTCATCCAGGTAGTCACCCAGTGCAGGAGCATCATTAAGCAGGGCCTGTACTTCAGGGTTTTTAGAGTCCAGCACGCGCAGCGGATTGGTATACATGCGACGCTTACAGTCTTCGTCCAGCTTTTCTTTATGCTGCTCCAGGTAGGCCACCAGTGCATCGCGGTAATTTGCACGCGCTTCGAGTGAACCGATAGAGTTCAGCTCCAGGCTAACATGCTCGGATATACCCAGCGCGCGCCACCAGCGAGCTGTCAGCATAATCAGCTCTGCATCGATGTCCGGACCTTGCAGGCCAAACACTTCGACACCCAACTGATGGAATTGGCGATAGCGTCCTTTTTGCGGACGTTCGTGACGGAACATCGGCCCGATGTACCACAGACGCTGTTCCTGATTGTACAGGAGACCATGTTCGATGCCGGCGCGTACGCAGCCCGCGGTTCCTTCAGGACGCAGAGTCAGGCTGTCGCCATTACGGTCCTCAAAGGTATACATCTCTTTTTCAACCACGTCGGTAACTTCACCGATCGCGCGTTTGAATAACGGGGTCTGCTCTACAATCGGCAAGCGGATTTCACTGTAACCGTAGCTACCGAGCACGTTTTTGAGTGTGCCTTCAATGCGCTGCCAGATGGCGGTTTCGCCAGGCAGATAATCGTTCATGCCGCGAATGGCTTGAATGTTTTTTGCCACGTTTATTCTCTTTATGAATATAAAAATGAACCCTCAACGCTAACCCGAATACTACGGGCGCCATGCGGGTTCAATCATACACGGGAAGCACGCCGCTTCCCATCACGTTATTATTTTTCAACCTGCTGCACATCAATTCGACGCGTTTCATCCAGGATGCTGGCTTTGGCACGAATGCGGGCTTCAAGCTGCGTAATCATATCGTCGTTATCGATACGATCCTTACGCACGCCGTCTTCATACAGGCCGCTTTTCTTGTTGCCGCCGGTCACGCCCAGCGTCGAAACCAGTGCTTCACCAGGTCCATTTACCACACAACCGATAATCGAAACATCCATTGGCGTGATGATATCTTCCAGACGTTGCTCCAGCGCGTTAACCGTACCAATGACGTCAAATTCCTGACGGGAACAGGTTGGACAGGCGATAAAGTTGATCCCGCGCGCGCGGATGCGCAGCGATTTCAGAATATCGAATCCCACTTTGATCTCTTCGACCGGATCGGCTGCCAGAGAGACTCGCAGCGTGTCGCCGATCCCTTCGGACAACAACAATCCAAGTCCGATCGCAGATTTAACCGAACCACTGCGCGCGCCACCGGCTTCGGTGATCCCAAGATGCAACGGCTGATCGATCTGTTTCGCCAGCAGACGATAGGATTCTACCGCGAGGAAAACGTCCGAAGCTTTAACGCTGACCTTGAACTGGTCGAAGTTCAGACGATCGAGATGATCCACATGACGCATAGCTGATTCCAGCAACGCCTGCGGCGTAGGTTCGCCGTATTTTTCCTGTAGATCTTTTTCCAGCGATCCGGCATTTACGCCAATACGGATAGGAATATTTTTATCACGAGCGCAATCCACCACCATGCGGATACGCTCTTCGTTACCAATATTGCCAGGGTTGATACGCAAGCAATCGACGCCGTATTCCGCCACCTTCAGCGCAATGCGATAGTCGAAGTGAATATCGGCAACCAGCGGGACAGATACCTGCTGTTTGATGAGCTTGAACGCTTCGGCGGCATCCATTGTCGGTACTGAGACACGAACAATGTCAGCGCCTACGCGTTCCAGCGCTTTGATTTGATTGACCGTCGCCGCCACATCAGTGGTGCGTGTGTTCGTCATAGACTGTACGGCGATGGGTGCGCCATCGCCAATCGGCACATTCCCAACGTAAATGCGTGTCGATTTTCTACGTTGAATTGGAGCCTGGTTATGCATTAAAAAATCTCCCGCATTGCCGTCTGTTACTGAGCCGGTGATTGTTCGGCATTAACGGTCAGACGCGCAACCTGGTTAGTTCTGATAAAACGACTCAGGTCGACAGGTTTACCCTGATACTGAATCTGCACTGCTGCCGGAGCACCAATTTTCAGTTTGTACGGTGCCTGGCCGGTAAGATTTAAATTGCCATCTTTACGCTGCATGCCGCTAAACAGTTTTTTACCGGTCGCGTCCGTAACTTCCAGCCAGCAGTCGGCGGTAAAGTTCATTACCAGGGCATTAGCATCAGCAGCAGGTGTTGTGACACCCGCCTGATCAGTAGGCAACGGCGCAGCTGTATCTGGCGCAGCAGGGGCTGTGGTCGCAGTATCAACATTCGCCTGAGAAGGTGCCACAACAGCATTTTGCGAAGCATCTGTAGCAGGTGCTGGTGTCGTAGCAGCATCAGGCGTTTGCGCTGAACCGGCTACTGCACTCTCTTCCTGAGCCGGGGTATTATCCTGGCTTGCTGCTGCGCTGGTATCCAGCGGCACGCTTTGTGCATTATCTTTACCGGCATTCAACTCAGCAGAAGACTGATCGGCCATCGTGGTGATCTCTTCCTGCTGCGCTTTATGGTTCTGCCACCACCAGGCACCTGTCAGTCCTACAACGACGAACAGCACCAGCCAGGTAAAGGTCATTAACCAACCGTCACGTTTTTTACGACGTTTACCCAGCGAAAAGCTTTGCATCGGGGCAACTTTGGCTGGGCGAATCGGAGCCTGTTTTTCCAGCCCTGGCAACAGTTCTTCTTCAGGAATATGCACCAGACGCGCATAGGAACGGATATATCCACGCAGGAATGTTGAAGCAAGATCGGCTGGCGCCTTATCTTCTTCAATATCACGTACCGTGGAAACCTTCAGGCAAAGTCGCTCCGCGACTGCCTGCTGGCTGAATCCGAGTTGTTCACGGGCATTGCGCAGACGAACGCCGGTGGTTAGTGCTTCATTTTTGTCGTGCGTGGCTTCAGTATTCATTCGCTACAGCTGCGTAAATTGGGGTTCTGATGCCGGTGAGTCACAATGCTCACCCACACCGCGAAACATCTGGTCAGTTAACCTTAGTCTGACAGTATAAAACGGTCTGACTATCAATGACAAAACAGCGTAAACCTGAGGGCTAAACTCTTGTTGCGCCGCTACATACTGCCTTAAAGTCGACAAAAACGCACCGTTATTATTGTCGAGGCAGCGACAACAAAGAACCTCATGTACTTATATCGCACTACGGCACATTAATTATACCGTAGTGCGCTCAACATCAAACGGTCTTGATATCGATAGACTCACCCTGCATACGCTTACGCAGAGTACGCTTGGTGCGGTCAATAACATCACCCGCCAGCTGACCACAGGCTGCATCAATGTCGTCACCACGTGTTTTACGCACAATGGTCGTGAAACCATAGCTCATCAACACTTTGGAGAAACGATCGATACGGCTATTGGAGCTACGGCCATACGGCGCGCCAGGGAACGGGTTCCATGGGATCAGGTTGATCTTACACGGCGTATCTTTCAGCAATTCGGCAAGCTGATGGGCATGTTCGGTACCATCGTTGATGTGATCCAACATCACATACTCAATCGTAACGCGCCCCTGGTTCGCATTGGATTTCTCCAGATAACGACGCACAGCCCCCAGGAACGTTTCAATATTGTATTTTTTGTTGATCGGCACAATCTCGTCACGAATTTCATCGTTCGGCGCATGCAAAGAGATCGCCAGCGCAACGTCAATCATATCACCCAGCTTATCCAGCGCAGGTACAACGCCTGAAGTAGACAGCGTCACGCGGCGTTTTGACAGGCCAAAACCGAAGTCATCAAGCATGATTTCCATTGCCGGTACCACGTTAGTCAGATTGAGCAGCGGTTCACCCATGCCCATCATCACTACGTTGGTAATCGGGCGCACGCCCGTCGCTTTCACCGCCCCGACGATCTTCGCCGCGCGCCAGACCTGACCAATGATTTCCGATACTCGCAGGTTGCGGTTAAAGCCTTGCTGAGCCGTAGAGCAGAATTTGCACTCTAACGCACAACCAACCTGTGAAGAAACACACAGGGTAGCGCGGTCATCTTCCGGGATGTAGACCGTTTCAACGCGCTGATCGCCAACCGCAATGGCCCATTTGATGGTGCCATCAGACGAACGTTGTTCTTCAACAACTTCAGGCGCACGAATTTCAGCCACTTCTTTCAGCTTGTTACGCAGCACTTTATTGATGTCAGTCATATCATCAAAGTTGTCGCTGCAATAGTGGTACATCCATTTCATGACCTGATCGGCACGAAACGGCTTTTCGCCCATCTCTTTGAAGAATTCGCGCATCTGCTGACGGTTCAGATCCAGCAGGTTAATTTTTCCATTTTTATTTGGAACCGCAGCAATGGCGACTTCAGAGGTGTTAACTAATTCAGACATAATATTTTCCGGCCTCGTTGTTACACGTTATGGCCCGTGGAGGGTTAAAAAGAAACGCCCCGGCAAGCGGTCTGCTCTTCCGGGGCGTTGCATTGTACAAAGTCTGGCGCAGGGATGCCACGTTTGCACGAAGCATTAGCGAAAATAATATGTAAACGAACCCGTTAAATTAACGAGTACGAGCGCACACTTCGCCTTCACCGAAGAAATAAGCGATTTCGCGCGCGGCAGATTCTACCGAGTCGGAACCGTGAGTGCCGTTCTCGGTGAAACTGTCAGCGTAGTCCGCACGCAGGGTACCCGCCAGCGCATTCGCCGGATTGGTAGCGCCCAGCAGATCACGATGACGCTGAACGGCGTTCTCGCTTTCCAGCACGGAAACAACAATTGGACCAGAGGTCATGAATTCAACCAGACCGTCAAAGAACGGCTTACCGTCGTGCTCGGCATAGAAACCACGAGCCTGCTCAACGGTCAGGTGCAGCATTTTAGTACCGACAATTTTGAACCCTGCAGCTTCAAAGCGCGCAAAGATGTTCCCAATAACGTTTTTTGCCACCGCATTTGGTTTGATGATGGAAAAAGTACGTTCAATAGCCATGATTACCTCTGAAAAAAGATGTTTTGTTGTGGTTTACCTGGCGCGGATTATAAAGAGCATCCCGGCGGTTGACTATTGACGAAGGTAACATTTCTTTAAAATAAGATGAATTTTAGCAACAACCGCTATCAAACGAGCCTATTGCAAAGAAAATCTCACCGCCGTAACCTGCCCGCCATCATCCATGACCAGCAACTGATATTCCCCTTTAACCGCCAACCGCAAGGTAAGAGAGCGTCCTCGCTCCTCCAGTCGCTCGCCGTTAAGAAACCACCAGCGCTCACCTGCTCCACCGCTGATATACACCGGTACTGAGACTTCCGGTGAACCGGGTAAGCGCTTCACAATCGCGCCATCACGCACACCTGTCAACTGGAGCGGTAACAGAGCGTCCTGTCCCAGCGGAGGACAAATTGATGAAACTGGCGGTAGCCGCGCAGTACGGCGTTCAGAAGGTGGTAGCCAGGATTCCAGTGGTAAAGGCCAGACGATTAACGTTTGTTCATGCGCCTGTTCGCAATCCGCAGCCACTCGTTTTCCCGCCTCATCTAACCAGACTGGAAAACGGATACCACTGACCCCTTCCTGCTCAGGTAATAACAGCGTGGGCGGTTGGCTGCCATCCAGTAGCCAGGTGGCTAAACGACGACGACAGTTGCTATCACTGGCTGGAAGCGATTGCCCCCCAGGCCAGCACACCACACCACGGCTGACAGAATCTGGACGTGGATCTTCAGGCTGATTCGCCCCGCGCGCCAGCAGCAGATTATTAACCTGATTCAGCAAAGGCACAGCACTGGCAAAACCGAATTGCCCGACCACCGGAGTACCATCCGGTCTGCCAGTCCAGATACCCATCACATATCGAACGTTAACACCAATCGCCCACGCATCGCGATAGCCGTAGCTGGTACCGGTTTTCCATGCCAGCGGCACAACTCTGCTGAGGGCATTATCCGGTAACGGCTGGGCTTCATCCGCCATAATCCGACGAATGATCCATGCCGCCCCCGGTGACATCAGCGGACGTTCCAGCAGTGGGTCGTCTGGTTGCAAGCGCAATGTCCCCGCTTTGCCATGCCGGGCAAATACGCTGTACGCCGCCGCCATGTCCTCAAGCCTTGCACCTGCGCCTCCCAGGATCAACGAAAGATTCGGCGCCGCTCCGGTTGGTAAGTACAACGGTAAACCGACATTACGCAATTTAGCGGCAAATCGCTTCGGGCCATAGGCTTCAAGCACCTGGACGGCAGGTAAATTCAGCGAACGTACCAACGCCTCGCTCATGCTCACTGGGCCATGAAAACCGCTGTCAAAATTACCGGGACGATAATCTCCTGTACGTCGCGGTACGTCCTGCAACAGGGAAGCCGGATGAATCAGTCCCTCATCCAACGCCAGACCATAGACAAAGGGTTTAAGCACCGAGCCTGGCGAGCGAATCGCATTCACCATATCCACATGACCAAAGCGAGCGTCGTCATTCATATCCACTGACCCCACCCAGCCACGGACGCTCATATCGGTATGATCAACGACAATCATTGCCAGCGAACTGCGCGCCGGAAGCCGTCCTTTCCAGTTTTGCGCCAGTTCTTCCAGTTGGCGTTGCAGTCCTGCATCCAGCGTGGTCACAATTTTGTCACGCTGACTTTTGCCCAACATCATGCGCGAGAATAATGGTGCTAATTGCGGCATCTGTCTTGGTGCCAGCCAGACCGGTTCTTCACGGGATTCCTGCACCTGCTTAGCTGACCAGATACCCTGCGTCGCCATGCGCTCGAGCACTTTATTGCGCGCGGCTTCGGCACGATCCGGCCAACGATCGGGGCGCAGACGACTTGGTGCCTGTGGCAGAACAGCCAGTAAAGCAGCGTCGGAGTAACTCAGTTGCGCAGGTGATTTGCCAAGATACGCCCAGCTTGCCGCGCCGACCCCCTGAAGCGTGCCGCCAAACGGCGCACGGTTCAGATACAGTGTCAGAATGTCATTTTTGGAGAGATGCCACTCAAGCTGGAGTGCGCGCCAGAGTTGGCGAAACTTGCCGCCAAAGGTGCGCGGATGAGGATCGAGCAGCCTGGCCACCTGCATGGTGAGCGTGCTGCCACCAGAAATCACTCGCCCCGACGAGAGATCTTGCCAGGCAGCGCGGAGCACTGAAAACGGATTGACGCCGGGATGTTTCCAGAACCAGCGATCTTCATAGTTGATCAACGCCTCAAGGTAACGGGGCGATACTTCATCAATGGTTACCGGATAACGCCAGATACCCTCAGCGTCGGCAAAGCGCCACAGCGGCGTACCGTCATGTGCCACCACCACGCGTGCCGGGTTGACCTCAGTGAGCGGCAGTGGCCAGATTTTGTCTGCACCCCAGACAACTGCCGCCATCAAAAGCGGTGCGGCTGCCAGCCAAAGCCAGCGGCCGCGTTTGCCAACCCAGCGCATCATTTACGGTCTGACAATCAGTGGTCCCTCTGCCGTACCGGTGGCTCGCCATTGCGGAACATACATCGATTCCACCTGCGGGACGGGAACCTGATACGTTCCCGGCGTTACCGCTCGCGCCAGATACACCAACGTGACCGGTTGCCCTTCGTTGACAGCCACTGCAGCGACAAAGCGATCGTCACGGAATTCAACGTGCTGGATATCCGCCTGCTGCATCTGATTAAGCAGATTCTGCACTTCGCTTGCGCTGTCCTGCAGACTCGCGCTGCCGTTAGCCAGATTCTGGTTTTCCAGCTCCAGTCCGGCAGGCAGTAAATCAACCACCAGTGCATCCGGTACATTCTGGTTAGCTTTCACCGTCAGCCATACCAGCACCAGTTCCCCACTACGCAACGTCGAGAGTGATTTACTTTGTCCATCCGTACCCAGCACCTGACGCTCAATACTCAGCACATTGCTTGCCGGCAGCGGTGAAGTTTGCGGATAACCACTCACATCCAGGCGCAGCCACAGCGGCAGATTCCCCGTATTGGTTACCGTCAGGGTGGATAACTGGTCGGCATCCAGATTATGGGTTTTCGATTTTTCACCTGCCAACGGTTGTTCAGAGAGCGAGGTCTGCGCCTGCCAGGTTCCCGGCAGATCCTGTAGGGTACGCGCGGCCAGGAACAGCGCGTTATTCTCCTGAGTTGAGAGCCAACGCTGACCAAAGGCCTGTTCCGACAACGTATTCAACAACGTGTTCTGCACATCAGGTTTAAGCTTATTCTCTTCCAGCAATGCCAGCATCAGTGCATTATCACGAAGCTGACTGCCGTAATCCGCCATCCACTGTTGTGCATCGCGACGCGGAGTATTCAGCGCCAGCGTCAACGCCTGTTCACTGCGATTCGCATCACCCATGTTTTTCAGCGCAATCCCCAGTTGCAGCAACGGTAAACCGGAAGCGGCCTGAGCACGACGCTCCCAAATCTCACGCAGTGCGCCAAGCGGTGCTTTTTGCTGACGAGCCAGTACCAGCGCGGCGTATGCCTGCACGGCAAATTTGCTTGCCGGTGTATCGTCGGTGTAGCGAATCGACATCATGCCCGGATCCTGCAAATAGCGCAGCAGTCGTTCGTTACCCCGGTTAATCACTTCTGCCGGAACGCTGTAGCCTTGTTCGTTAGCGCGAACGAGGAAATCCATCACATACGCGCTCAGCCAGTACTCTTCAGGACCGTTCTTGTCCCACAGAGCAAAACCTCCGTTGTCACGCTGCATTTGCAGTAACCGGGAAATACCAATCTCAACCGCTGCACGACGCTTCTCATCACTATCGCCAGCAATCCCTAACGCCTTCAGTTGCGCGGCATTGGTATACAAAGACGGGAATAATCCGCTTGCCGTTTGCTCCAGGCAACCGTACGGATAGGCTTTTAGTTCACGGATGTAGCGTGCCAGATTTAGCGGCGGCTTACCGCTGAACAGTAGTTGCCCCTGCATGGTTACAGGGGAAAAATTGATCAGTTCCTCCCCCGGGATCTGCCACGTTTCACCAGGTTGCAGCGCCACGCCATTATTGATGGTCTGCGCCGGGAATGCCGGACGAACACCAATCTTCCACTGCTTATGCTGAGCCGGGAGCGTTTCTCCTGGCAACACCAGACCACTGATAACCGCCTGAATATCGCCATCGCCAAACCCTTCCAGCGCCCGCACCGGGATAAACAACGTAGTACGCACTCCCGGGGCAAGATTCACCGGCGCAGGGGCCTGACCAATCAGCTCCAGTAATCCACTGGCGGTAAGCTTGATATTCAGCGTCTGCGGCCTGTCAGTCAGGTTAGTCACATCCAGCGTCAGGCGCGAACTATCGCCTCCGGCTAAAAAGCGCGGCATATTCAGTTCGGCAATGGCCGGCGCGGCGACAATCACTTTACTTTCGCTACTGCCAAAATCATCCGCCGTCCAGGCCTGGGCCATCACCCGCAGTTCACCGTTAAAATCACCAATCGGCAACGTCACCGTGCCTTCACCCTGATCGTTGAGTATTACCGGCAACGCCTGTTGTGCCACGATATTTATGTGATTGACCGGCGGTTTACCGCCACGTTTTAACTCATCGCCATCGCCACCAAAACGCAGCGCCGCCAGACGGCCCTGCCCTTCGATCACCTGACCATAAATATCGTAAATATCCGCCCCATAGCGTTTCTGCCCGAAAAACGCCTGCCATGGATCCGGCGTGGTGTAGTCCGTAATATTCAACACTCCGCTGTCCACCGCAGAAACCAGTACGTTAACTTGTTTTGGCACTGCACCGTTTTTAACACTGGCCTTCACTTTAACGGTCAGAGGCTGATTTGGACGCATTTTGGCAGGGTTATCCAGCGTCAAATCAAGACGGCGGTTTTCATCACCCAACGGCAGATGCAGCAATCCGACTGCGCGTTTTGGTGTTGCAGAACGCGATTTGTCACCAGGACGAATCACCAGTGCACTGAGATAAAGGTCGTGTCGATTCCAGGTTTTATCGACCGGGATAGAGAGATCCAGTCCATCAGCAGGTACATCTATCTCTTGCCACCACAGTGGCCCCTCGCTGGATTCCACCATCGCGTAGCCTTTGCCAGCGGTTGGCGCAGCGATGTGTAACTTAATGGTATCGCCAGGACGATAGTTGGGTTTATCCAGTTTCAGCGTTACGCGATCGGGACGCACCGCACCGCTACCATCGCTGTTATCCTGCCAGCTGTATCCGGCCCAGAAGCGCACGCTGCTCACCGTATCGTTCGGCGCTTTGACCTCCAGACGGTAAGCCCCCCACTCAACCGGGAAGCTAACCTTACCGGTTTCATCGGCCTTAAGATCCAGCGTCTGTTCACCTTCAACCAGATCCTTTTGATCAAATTGTGATTGCCACCCCTCGCCTTCTGACCAGTTCCAGTAGTAATCCCGGCGTTCACGAATCAAACGAACCTGTAAACCTGAAACGGCTTTTTTCGATCCCTGGGCATCAGCATACACAACATCAAAAGCTGCATTGCTGTCTTCATCAACAATGGGCTGATTAACGGTGGTATCCGTACGGTAGTCATATACAGATTTCGCTGCGAATTGTGGCCTGATGCCCGGCAGAATATCGGCAGGCCAGACAGACTGTTCGACCCGGCGCGTCACCGGACGACCGCCCGACTCCAGCAAACTCGCCTGCAAAATAACCTGTAGAGGGGAGTGCGCTTCTTGCCACTGGCTATTCGTTACCACTTCACCACGACCGTTTTCATCCAGCGTGAGCTGAACTTCATCCAGGCTGCGGGAGAGGTTTTCTTCGGCAATATTACCAAACTGGAATCCTGGCAATGCCGGCACCGCCTCACGCAGTGGCCGCAGGAAAAGCTGTCCCTGCAAGGCATTGCCATTCGCTGGCGCACCGTACAGATAGTAACCAACAACCGAGAACTTCACGTCGTCAGTCGGCGCTATCGGCATCTTGCTGGCGGTGAGATTGAGCGCCATCCGCTCTGGCATAAAATCTTCGACGTGGAAATCCCACATCCGCGCATGGTTATCCCCGGTGTTTGCCCGGATATGCCACATTCCGGTTGGCGCGCTACTGTCCAGCGGCCAGCTCAGACGGTAAAGACCGTTCTCTGGCTGGCTGACTACGGTGCGTAACACCTGTCCATCGGGTTTTATCACTTCCAGTTTAATCGGTTGATCGGGCAACGTTTTGCCGTCGCTGTCGCGCAGCAATCCATTAAGTATCACCGTTTCACCAGGACGATAAAGATCGCGCGGGCCGAACATGAAGAACTGTTTGCTGTATCCCGGCGCGCCCGCAATATCAAATTCAGCCAAATCCAGAGCGGGCAACTTCAGATCCAACAGCGTGGTTTGCCCGTCTTTGCGCGCCAGCAGTAACGCCGCTTCTTTATCGGTCTCAAGCTTAACGTGTCCCTGTGCATCAGTGGTCGCCTGCGCCAGCGTCTGCCCTTTCTCATTCAGCAAGGTGACATCAATTCCCTGCTGGGAAGCTCCATTTTCCAGGCTCTGGGTAAAGACATCCAATTGGTTGTGGTAACGGTGTGCGGAAACACCAATGTCGCTGAGGGTGAACAGCGTGGCGGCATTGCTGTAGTTGTAATGCCCGGCCTGATTCATCACCGCAACGTAAACGCCTGCCTGCTGCAACGGTTTGATATCGCCCAGCGGCAACAACAGCTTCTCACGGGTATTGCGCGCAGGATTGAGGTCAAAGCGCCCGGTATAGACCAGTTCGGCCATCTTCAGAAGATTGTCGGACTCCCAGTTGGACAGGGAGTTGCGGTATTCCCACTGGCTGATAAACGCACCGAGCGACTCCGGCTTCACGCGAAAGAAGTTCACGTCCACACTATCGACATTCAGCGCCATCACCGGCAGCCCTTCGATAACTTTACCCGGCAACAGAGAACCACGACTGGCAAATCCTACGCTCGGCTGGACGTCGCGCGTGGTGATGTTTTTTTCATAATCGATGCCAAATGTTGCTTTATTCAGCGCCAGCAAATTACGCTCAATGGTCACCATCAGTTCGCGGTTAGGTTCCAGATGACGTAAACGCAATTCTTTCAGATTTGGCGCCAGTTCCCAGGCACCATCTACTTTGCCGTTTTTCTTATCAACAACGTGCACGACACGGGAAAAATCCTGCTCTGGATCGAGCGGAATGGAGAAGGTCAGCACCAACGTCGCCGCACCGTCTAACTGAACTTCAGAGGCATCGAGCAGCGTCAGCGCCTTACCCTGACTTTGCTGCGTCAGTTTCTGTAACTGGGCCTTATCTTTTGCCGGGGCGGTTTGCGGGGCTGGTGCATCATTTTTCCCGTCCGTCGGCGGCTTATCGTTATTATCACACCCCACCAGCGCCAACATCAGCATACAGGCCGCTACGCGTATATATTTCATTTTTCATCCCTGGCCGTAGTGGCCTGTTAGCTACGTAGAACAACTATTATGCGTGAGATTTCAGGTTGTGGAAGCCAGTAACTCGTCCGCGTAGTCTAAATTTTCGTGATTAATGTGGATCCGCCTGACAAATCAGCCTCTTTTACTTGTCCCTTTCAGGTAAACATCCGACAATTTGCCGAAACTTGGTAAAAATGGAGATGCCTATGACCACCGCCTTCTTTGTCGCTGCCGACTGGCTTATAGAACATATTGACGATCCGGAAATACAAATTCTTGATGCCCGTATGGCACCGCCAGGACAGGAAGATCGCGATGTTGGCGAAGAGTATCGTTCTGGCCATATTCCCGGCGCGATCTTTTTTGATATCGAAGCACTCTCCGACCATACATCACCGTTACCGCATATGATGCCGCGCCCGGAAGCTTTCGCCGTCGCCATGCGCGAGTCTGGTATTCATCAGGATAAACATTTGGTGATCTACGACGAAGGCAATCTGTTCTCTGCCCCGCGCGCATGGTGGATGCTGAGGACATTTGGCGTAGAAAATGTCTCTATTCTGGCGGGCGGGCTGGCGGGCTGGCAGCGTGATGAGCTACCGCTGCAGGAAGGAATCGTTGATTTACCAGAGGGTGAGTTTGACGTGGCGTTTACACCAGAAGCTGTAGTTAAGGTGACCGATGTCCTGTTGGCCAGCCATGAAAAAACGGCACAGATCGTGGATGCCCGTCCGGCTGCACGTTTTAATGCGCAGATTGACGAACCGCGTCCTGGCCTGAAGCGCGGCCATGTTCCCGGTGCACTGAACGTACCGTGGACAGAACTGGTTCGTGACGGGGAATTAAAAACAACCGACGAGCTGGATGCCATTTTCTTTAGCCACGGCGTCAGTTTCGACAGACCAATCATTGCCAGTTGTGGTTCCGGCGTTACGGCTGCCGTCGTGGTGCTGGCGCTTGCTACTCTTGGCGTCCCCAACGTGGCGTTGTATGACGGCGCGTGGAGCGAATGGGGAGCGCGCAACGATTTACCAGTAGAACCGGCATAACGTTTGAAATGCCGGATAACACTTCGCTTATCCGGCAACATCTTTTAGATAATTCGATTCTGTTTAAAATCGCGCAGGAAACCGCCCCAGCGGCGCTCGTAGAACGGCGCGATGTGCTCGGTAATAAAGTGGCTGACCCCTTTTTCACCTTTCACCACCTGGCAGATATCAATCGGTTCATCACCCGGTAACGTATCCGTTGCTACACTGCCTGTGGCATGAATAATCTCTTCAATATCACCATCGGCTTCAATGCCAATCAGCAGGTTCGGCTGAGCATCAGGACTCTCTTTAATCGAGCAGATAAATGCCCGTTTAACGGGTTTAATGGTTTTAAACAGCGTGGTCAGTGAGTCAATCATCTGTGCCGGCGGTTCCGCAACCTCAGAGAGGATAAGCGACTCGCCGCCTTCCAGTACTTCCTGGGTACTCAGTGGATTGCCTTCCTCTCCCATCAACAAGCTGATCTCGCGCGGCATAAATTCTTTGCCCGTCGGCAGCTTGGCATTGAGAAACAGCGTCTCGCCCAGCGTCATTTCAAACAGTGTACGCACCGGCATGACGACAAACGCCTGCTCATCTTCAACGGCCTGTTCCAGCGCTTCAAGGGAGGTGAAAAACGGGATTACAGTAGTGCCGTCTTCTTTTTCCCAGTGCTGCAAATCCAGCGCACTGTCTTCAACCACCGCCTCACCTTCTGCGGCTGTACCCGGTACCCAGACGGTAGACTCCAGCAAAGTGCGAAAAAATGCCGGACGATGCGCAGGCTCTGTCGCGGCTTTTTCCAGCAACGTTTCTAATTCGTTTTTTGTTTCAGACATAAGAACCACAAATTGGATGAATACGTGCAAGCCGGATGCGCGAAACGCCATCCGGCAATACAGTCATAAGTTACGCGGTTAACAGGTTAGCAATCGTGCGTACACCCAGCCCGGTCGCTCCCGCAGACCATTGCTCAACTGGCGCTTTACGATAAGTTGCAGAGCAGTCGATATGCAACCAGCCTTGCTGATAGTTTTCGACGAAGTGTGACAGGAACCCCGCAGCGGTACTCGCACCTGCTGGATAGGCAGCACTACCGGTATTATTCAGTTCCGCAAAATTAGACGGCAACTGACTCCGGTGGAATTCCGCCAGCGGCAGACGCCAGAACGGTTCGTTTTCCTCAGCAGCGCTTGCCAGCAGGCGAGCCGCTAACTTGTCATCAAAGCTGAATAGCGCGTGATAATCATTACCTAACGCCGTTTTCGCTGCACCTGTCAGGGTAGCGGCATCAATAATCAGCTCCGGCTTCTGCGCACTGGCGTCAATTAAACCATCCGCCAGTACCAGACGCCCTTCAGCGTCAGTGTTCATCACTTCAACATTTTTGCCGTTGCGATAGCGAATGATATCGCCCAGCTTGAACGCGTTACCGCTAATCAGGTTATCCGCACAGCACAGGTACAGCTTCACACGTTTGTTCAGACCACGGGTGATTGCAAACGCCAGCGCGCCGGTCACCGTTGCCGCACCGCCCATGTCAGACTTCATGGAGTCCATAAACGCGCTTTGTTTGATGCTGTAACCACCGGAGTCAAAGGTAATCCCTTTGCCGACCAGGCAGGCATAGACAGGCGCTTCTTTATCGCCTGTCGGGTTGTAGTCCAGCGCCAGCAGTACCGGCGGGCGTTCAGAACCCCGGCCAACCGTATGTAGTCCCATATAATTCTGTTCGCGCAGATCTTCACCTTTGGTGATGCGATAAGAAACGTTATCACACGCCACGCTGCACAGCAGGTCAACAGCACGCTGCGCCAGTTGTTCCGGGCCAAGCTCTTCTGCCGGGGCATTGATGGTGTCTCGTACCCAGTCAATGATTTTCAGGCGGCTGTCCAGCTCTTTGCGCTGCGCCTCATCCAGGGTTGCCCATTCAACTTTGCGGCTGCCTTTAGGCCCTTTGTAGCCTTGCCAGAATGCCCAGCTACGCTCGATATCCCAGCCTTCGCCGTCAAGTTGGGCATGTTTGATACCCAGACCATCAATTTTACGCGCGGCACGCTGAATAAGCCCCAGATCATCTTTTCCATTAAGGTGCAGGGTAATGCCGTCATTATTAATACTGTATGTCGCCTTTTCACCCCAGCGAGCATCGGCCGGTTGCGTGGAAAGCGTAATTTTCATGGCTTCTGTCATTTTATTTATCCTTATTAGCAAACGGGCCGCCATATGGCAGCCCGTTATGTGACTTACTCTGCTTCATCTAACCAGACTAGCAGAATCGCCTCCAGAATTTTTTCATTGGATGCGCCAGGGTCGTCATCAAATTCCTCAAGATCGCAGATCCACTGATGAAGATCGGTGAAACGAACGGTCTTAGGATCGAGATCGGGGAACGCATCATACAGCGCCTCACCGATTTCGCGGCTATCGGTCCACTTCAGTCCCATACTACCCTCTGTTAATGCTCACGCGCATGATTGATTGTGTAACGTGGGATTTCGACCACTAAATCATCCCCGGTGACGCGCGCCTGACAGCTTAAACGGCTCTCCGGCTCCAGCCCCCAGGCTTTATCCAGCATGTCGTCTTCTTCTTCCGTACTTTCCGGTAAAGAGTCAAAACCTTCACGTACGATGCAGTGACAGGTAGTGCAGGCACAGGATTTTTCACAGGCGTGTTCAATCTCAATGCCGTTACGCAGGGCAACGTCGAGAATAGTTTCGCCGGTCTCAGCTTCCAGAACTGCGCCATCGGGACAGAGATCCTGATGAGGCAAAATAACAATCTTTGGCATATTAAACCTCGTCCACGGAATGGCCTTTCAGCGCGCTACGGACGGATTTATCCATACGGCGAGCGGCAAATTCCTGGGTTTGTTTGTCTACGTTTTTAATGGCTTGTTCGATAGCGTCAACATCGTCGCCCTGTGCAACCTCGCTCAAATGCGCGGCGGCGGCGTCGATAGCCTGACGTTCTGCGGCGCTTAACAGCGCGGCATCAGCAGCGAGCGCACCGGATAAACTTTCCAGCACACGTGCCGCTTCGACTTTTTGTTCTGCCAACATGCGGGCTTTGACATCCTGCTCGGCAAAACTCATCGAATCCTGAATCATTGAGGCGATTTCACCGTCGGTCAATCCGTAGGATGGTTTGACCTGGATGGAGGATTCCACGCCAGTGGATTTCTCCATGGCGGTCACGCTTAGCAGTCCGTCCGCATCGACCTGGAAGGTGACGCGGATATGCGCGCCGCCTGCTGGCAGCGCCGGAATACCACGCAGCGCAAAACGCGCCAGTGAACGGCAGTCCTGCACCAGCTCACGCTCGCCCTGCATCACGTGGATGGACATCGCGGTTTGACCGTCTTTAAAGGTGGTGAAATCCTGTGCGCGCGCCACCGGAATAGTGGTGTTACGCGGGATCACTTTTTCCACCAGACCGCCCATGGTTTCAAGCCCCAGGGACAGAGGGATAACGTCCAGCAACAGCATTTCGCTGTCTGGTTTATTCCCGACCAGAATATCAGCCTGGATTGCCGCGCCGATGGCGACCACTTTATCCGGATCAATAGAAGTCAGCGGCGTACGGCCAAAGAATTCACCCACGCGCTCACGCACCAGCGGCACGCGCGTTGAACCACCGACCATCACCACTTCCAGCACATCCTGCGGCTCTACGCCCGCATCTTTCAACGCGCGACGACAGGCCAGCAGCGTACGCTTAACCAGTGCGGAGATCAGTTCATTAAAGGTTTCACGGGAGATTTCACCCTGCCATCCCGCCACGTTGACCGTCACGGACCCGGCGTCGCTGAGCGCAATTTTAGCGGCAATGGCGGCATCCAGCAGTTCACGCTGCACGCGATTATCGCTGCGATCGGCAACGCCCGCCTGCTCGCGAATGTAATCAGCCAGCAGGTGGTCGAAGTCGTCGCCGCCGAGCGCGGAATCACCACCGGTCGCCAGTACTTCGAACACGCCACGGCTCAGACGCAGAATAGAAATATCAAAAGTACCGCCACCGAGGTCATAAACGGCAATCACACCTTCCTGACCGGAATCCAGGCCATAGGCGATTGCCGCAGCTGTCGGTTCGTTCAACAGGCGCAGCACGTGCAAGCCAGCCAGGCGCGCGGCGTCTTTCGTCCCCTGACGCTGAGCATCATCAAAGTAAGCCGGAACAGTGATCACCACGCCATCCAGTTCGCCGGACAGCGCTTCGGTCGCCCGCGCGGCCAGCGCTTTCAGTATGTCGGCTGAGACGCGTACCGGATTGAGCAAACCGGCAGCGGTTTCGATCATCGGCAAGCCGTTTTCGCTCGCCTGGAACGAATAAGGTAAATGCGGGTAGCGCGCCTGGATATCCGCCAGCGAGCGGCCCATCATACGTTTTACCGAGCTAACAGTGTTTGCCGTATCAAGCGCAGCGTTGGCACGAGCATCGTAACCAACCGAATACCCCTGCTGCTGATAGTGAACCACTGACGGCAACAGGTGGCGACCTTCGTGGTCAGCCAGCGTTTCGGCCTGGCCGCTGCGTACGGTCGCGACCAGAGAGTTGGTGGTGCCTAAGTCGATGCCTGCCGCCAGACGACGCTGGTGTGGCGCAGCGCTCAGACCAGGCTCACTAATTTGTAATAAGGCCATTTTCGCTTCCGAAATTAAAAATCGAGCAGTTTTTCTTCGAGTTGTTCTGCACTGCTTCGCAGTTTATCGAGAAAACGCAGTTTACGCACGGTATCTGCCGCCACGTCCCACGCCTCGCTATCCAGCTGTTCCACCATCAGTTGATGACGAACGGTGTACATGTCATTGATGCGTTTCATCAATGCATCCAGACGTTCACTGTCTTTTGCCTGTTCAATTTCATCCAGCTCTTCGCGCAGTTCGAGCTGCTCCATCAGGAACGCGGTATCACGCACCGTATGCTGCTCGCTTTGGATATCAAAGCCGTGTAAAGACAGTAAATATTCGGCGCGCATCAAGGGATGGCGCAGCGTTTGCCAGGCCTGGTTGATAGTGGCGGACTGCGAAACAGCAGCGAGTTGTTCCGCCTGGGAACCGCTGGCGAATTTATCAGGATGATACTGACGTTGTAGATCCTGAAAACGTAGGCTCAGCGCCTGAGTATCGAGCTGATAACGGGCCGGTAAGCCAAAGAGGGTGAAGTAGTCCATAACATTCTCAGGGCATCGATTCTCTGTTGTTCGATGTGGCAAAACCAGAGAGTCAGGTAAAACAAACCCCACGCGCAGGCGACCACGGTGGGGTTATCGGTAAGCGCGTTACACGTGGAAGCTTTCGCCGCACCCACATTCGTCTTTCACGTTCGGGTTGGTGAACTTAAACCCTTCGTTCAGACCTTCTTTGACGAAGTCTAACTGCGTACCGTCGAGGAATTGCAGGCTCTTGCCGTCGACCACAACTTTAACGCCTTTGTCTTCAAACACGGTATCTTCAGCCGCCGGCTCGTCAACAAATTCCAGTACATAGGCCATACCTGAGCAGCCGGAGGTTCTCACGCCCAGACGCAGACCAAACCCTTTACCGCGGTTTGCCAGGAAGGTATTTACACGCGCTGCTGCACTGTCGCTTAAGGTAATCGACATAATAAAACCTCAACTCTTAATTATTTTGCTTCACGTTTGCTTTTGTAATCCGCAATCGCGGCTTTGATCGCGTCTTCAGCCAGAATAGAACAGTGAATTTTCACTGGTGGCAGTTCAAGCTCGTCAGCGATATCGGTATTTTTAATCGCCTGTGCTTCGTCCAGTGATTTCCCTTTCACCCATTCGGTGACCAGAGAACTGGAGGCAATCGCGGAACCGCAGCCATAAGTCTTGAAACGCGCGTCTTCAATGATACCCTCATTGTTGACTTTGATCTGCAACTTCATCACGTCGCCACAAGCAGGTGCACCCACCATGCCGCTGCCCACGTTCTCGTCGCTATTGTCAAAAGAGCCCACGTTACGTGGATTCTCGTAATGATCGATTACTTTTTCGCTGTAAGCCATGATGAATTCTCCTTATCTACCGATTAGTGATGTGACCATTCAATGCTGTTCAGGTCCACGCCCTGTTTGAACATTTCCCACAGCGGAGAAAGGTCACGCAGACGGCCGATGGAGTTGCGAACCAGATTGATGGTGTAGTCAATCTCTTCTTCGGTAGTAAAACGACCTAAAGAGAAACGGATTGAGCTGTGTGCCAGCTCGTCAGTCATACCCAGCGCGCGCAGCACGTAGGATGGTTCCAGACTTGCAGAAGTACAAGCAGAACCGGAGGATACAGCCAGATCTTTCAGCGCCATAATCAACGACTCACCTTCAACAAAGTTGAAGCTGACGTTGAGAATGTTCGGAGCGCCATGCTCGAGATCACCGTTGAGGTACACCTCTTCCATATCTTTAACGCCGTTCCACAGACGGTTACGCAGACCGCGCAGACGCGCCATCTCGGTTTCCATCTCTTCTTTCGCGATACGGTAAGCTTCACCCATACCAACGATCTGGTGGACAGGCAGCGTACCGGAACGCATACCGCGCTCGTGACCACCGCCGTGCATCTGAGCTTCGATGCGAATACGTGGTTTACGACGAACGTACAGCGCACCAATACCTTTCGGACCGTAAATTTTGTGACCGGAGAAGGACATCAGGTCAACTTTCAGCTGGCTCAGATCGATAGGCAGTTTGCCCACGCTCTGGGTCGCATCAACGTGGTAGATGATGCCACGCGCACGGCACATTTCGCCGATAGTCGCGATATCCTGTACCACACCGATTTCGTTGTTCACGTGCATGATAGAAACCAGAATGGTGTCATCACGCATCGCCGCTTCAAGCTCTTTCAGATCGATGATGCCGTTGCGCTGTGGGGCGAGGTAAGTCACTTCAAACCCTTCACGCTCCAGTTGACGACAGGTGTCCAGCACGGCTTTGTGTTCCGTTTTGCTGGTGATGATGTGCTTGCCTTTTTTCTGATAAAAGTTGGCAGCACCTTTAATCGCCAGGTTGTCGGATTCAGTCGCACCAGAGGTAAAGACGATTTCACGCGGATCGGCACCGACCAGATCAGCAATCTGATTACGGGCGATATCTACCGCTTCTTCTGCTTGCCAGCCGAAACGGTGTGAACGAGAGGCCGGGTTACCAAAGGTTCCGTCCAGGGTCAAAAACTGCATCATTTTCTCGGCAACACGCGGGTCCACCGGCGTGGTTGCGGAGTAATCGAGATAGATCGGTAATTTCATTGCTCTATAAACTCCGTACATCGCTTCAATGCAAGGAATCAGGCAACCGGCTGGATGTACGACCGAGTTAACGGGGTGTGCAACACCCCGGCCTGATTCTGAAATACTATTATTAAGCGCGTAACTTAACGTCGATCGCGTCTTGTGCACGGTTAGTGCGTGGAGCGTCATGCGTGTGCTGGCGACCAGACACATCCAGTACTTCCTGGTTATTCACCAGTTCACCTAAGGTTATGTTGTTGAGGAAACCGGTCAGACGGTCACTCAAATCACGCCACAGCGCATGTGTCAGGCACTTATCACCACCCTGACAACCACCTTTGCCCTGGCAACGAGTGGCGTCAACCGACTCGTCAACAGCGCTGATTACTTCACCTACTGCGATGCTACCTGCATCTTTACCCAGCAGATACCCGCCGCCTGGTCCACGTACGCTGGAAACCAGACCGTTTTTACGCAAACGGGAGAACAGCTGCTCCAGATATGACAGGGAAATTCCCTGACGTTCAGAAATATCAGCCAACGGTACCGGGCCCGTTTCGGAGTTGAGCGCAACGTCCAACATTGCGGTCACGGCATAACGCCCTTTTGATGTCAGTCTCATGTCTTACTTAGCCTCAAACTCGCCCCTGCCCGGGGTTTTTTATTGTAAAATGGGGGTATTGCATAGCAGGGGCAAGTCTGACATTCCCGACTAAATCAGTCAACTATTTACTTGACTAATTTAGTCAAGTATTTAACTTTCAGTGCGCTATTCTTAGCGCCGGATAAGCGCAGCGCCATCCAGCATTAAAGCGGTCTATTTTCCTTTATTCTGCTGCTCAATAGATGCAAGCATTCCACGCAGAATATTCAGCTCCTGGCTCTCCGGGCGCGCACGGGTAAACAGACGGCGCAGTTTATTCATTACCTGCCCCGGATGGTTCTCACGAATAAAGCCCGTCGACAACAGCGTCTGTTCCAGATGACCGTAAAAACGTTCTAAATCATCCACCAACGGATACTGAGTTTCTTCATAGTCCGCAGCCTTACCGCTTTCCTGCGTTGCCAGCCAGGCCATACGCACTTCATAAGAAATGACCTGCACTGCCATCGCCAGATTAAGCGAACTGTATTCCGGGTTAGCAGCAATGGCGACGTGATAATGGCATTTCTGCAGTTCGTCGTTGGTCAACCCAACGCGCTCACGACCAAAGACCAGCGCCACAGGAGTATTCGCCGCTTCAGCGACGCTTTTTAATCCGCATTCGCGTGGGTCGAGCATCGGCCACGGTAATGTACGCGAACGCGCACTGGTACCGACAACCAGACTGCAACCGGCCAGCGCTTCATCAAGCGTGTCAACGATTTGCGCACTGCCAATCACGTCACTGGCACCGGCCGCCAGGGCGATGGCCTGGGAGTCCGGTTTTACCAGTGGATTTACCAGCCACAGATTGGTTAAACCCATGGTTTTCATGGCACGGGCGACAGAACCCATATTGCCAGTGTGAGAAGTCTCCACCAGCACAATTCGAATATTTTGCAGCATTGTATTTCTTCAGCTTAAGATTATTCGGCCATATTATCATAAAACGAAGACATATTCCGAACTCGCTGCTATACTCTGCGCCGTTTTCCCGTTCTTTAACATCCAGTGAGAGAGACCGATGCATCCGATGCTGACCATCGCCGTGCGCGCAGCGCGCAAGGCGGGTAATGTAATTGCCAAACACTACGAAACGCCTGACTCTGTAGAAACCAGCCAGAAAGGCAGCAATGATTTCGTGACTAACGTCGATAAAGCCGCAGAAGCGATTATTATCGAAACGATCCGCAAATCTTACCCACAGCACACCATCATCACCGAAGAAAGCGGTGAACATGTTGGTGAAGATCTGGATGTTCAATGGGTTATCGATCCACTGGATGGCACTACCAACTTCGTAAAACGTCTGCCGCACTTCGCGGTATCCATCGCAGTACGCATCAAAGGCCGTACTGAAGTCGCTGTTGTTTACGATCCAATGCGTAACGAACTCTTCACCGCAACTCGCGGCCAGGGCGCACAGCTGAATGGTTACCGTCTGCGTGGTAGCACCGCTCGCGATCTGGACGGCACTATCATCGCTACTGGTTTCCCGTTTAAAGCGAAGCAACACGCCGCCTCTTACATGAAGATCCTTGGCAAAATGTTTACCGAGTGCGCTGACTTCCGTCGCACCGGCTCTGCTGCGCTGGATCTGGCCTATGTTGCCGCCGCTCGTGTTGACGGTTACTTCGAAATCGGCCTTAAGCCGTGGGATTTTGCCGCAGGTGAACTGATTGCTCGTGAAGCAGGCGCACTGGTGTGCGACTTCACCGGTGGTCATAACTACATGTCAACCGGCAACATCGTTGCAGGCAATCCGCGCGTCGTTAAAGCTATGCTGGCGAACATGCGTGACGAACTGAGTGATGCGCTGAAGCGTTAATCTCAGCAGTGCCCGGTGGCGTTACCGCCTGCCGGGCCTGAAAACTATCCGGCACTTTTCAAAACGGTCTTAATCCCCTGCCAACCGGTACTGCACTTACCCACATCACCACAGCAGCAACAATCAACACCGCCCCCCCGGCTAATGCCAGCGTGCTCCAGCCGACCTGACGCCATAACACCGGTGCCTTATTTCTACTGAGCCTCACCGCCAGCGTACGGAAAAAGTGTACCAGTAATGCCAGAGAAGAAATGGTAAGGGATGTTCCCGCCGCCATTGCCAGCGCCGATGCCATTCCCCAGCTAAATACACCAACCACTTTACTGAACAGCAACACCATAATCGCCCCGGAACACGGGCGCATACCCATTGAGAGAATAATCATCATCCGGGCGCGCCAGTCATCACCGCTCTGTATCTGTTCAGGGTCAGGTAAATGCTGATGCCCACAACCACAACCGTCGTGATGTACATGATGGGCCGTGAAGGAGGTAAATTTGGGGCGACGCAACAGCTTGCTTAATTTTTTCAGCGCCCGCCAGCACAGCAAAACGCCCAGTGTGCCCACCAGCGCATAACTCCCCTTTTCCAGCCAGAAACTGCTCATGTGTAGCTGTCGAGCCGGCAATTGCAGAACTGTCAGCACCGCAACCACCAGCCCAATCGCTACCAGCCCCTGTAATAAGGAAGAGGCGAGCGTCAGTCCGATACTCGATTTAAGCTTAGAAGGGTGCGTCGCCAGCCAGGTGGTGATGACGATTTTTCCATGCCCCGGCCCCAGCGCGTGCAATACTCCATAAACAAAACTAAACAACAGCAACGAACCACCTGCCTGGGTGGGGCTGGCGGCGACGGCTTTAAGCAAGCCACTCATTTGCTGATTGACCTCACGCTGCCAGAGAATACTTTTCACCATGACCTGCGGCCAGGCATGCCATAACCACAGCCCACCGCCTGTCGCCAGCAGCAAAAACACGACCAACGGCCACAGTGTCAGCCAGCGGCGGCCGAATATGCGTTGTTGCCAGATTACTGACATTCCACCGTTACCTTCTGTGCAAACTGTTTACCCAAATCCATATCCTCCGGCGGCGCATCTTCTTTATCCAGCGACTGCGCAAAACTCAGCGTTTCTTCATCAGGCGTAGGCGTGTGCACGCTAATCCGGCATTGCTTGCTTATGGCCGGCGCCAGGGTGGCATCGCTGTCTTTGTCGTAGCTCATATCCACGTAATAGGTTGGATCAAACGTGGATATGACATAGGTCTGTCCACCCAGCGGCTGCGGTTCGGCCAGCGGCAAAACAAACGTCAGCACCGCCTGGTGTTCCTTACGCTCCATGCCATATTCTGTCGGGCGATTTTTAAATTTTACCTTTTGCCCGGCATGCCACACTTCGGTGAAGTAGTGTTGTCCGAGTACATTCGCCATCACTTCTGCCGCCAGTTTTTTCCACACTTCATCTCCCGGTTTGGCATTGCCCGCGTCATATAGCAGGTCGGCCGAGGTGATTTCGTCCATTGTCCAGCGCATTTTCAACGCCACAAACTGGTTATTTTCGCTGACTATCTCGGTTTTCAGATGAATAAAGCTATGCGGATGCGCGCCAGCACTAAAGGACAGAACAGCGAGAAGCAACGTTATGACAATATGTTTAACGCGTTGCATGAGTTCTCCACGATAAAAATACAGGCCGCCACAATCGCAATGATGACGTCTTTGGCGAAAGTGTGGTGAGCATACCATTGAACGGAAGAATATTTAGCCCCTCTTTGTGGTCTCGATTCAGTTCTCAATTTTGAAATTTTGTTTCCCGACGATAAAGGCAAAAATGCTTCCATGAGGCATTAACTTAAGGGAGATGATAATTAATTGTTAATTAATGGTTTCATTTTAATTGTTTATTAACAAACAATTGAAGTGCATGAATGCTCAACCATTCATATTTAACTAAAATTTAACCATTTTTTATCTAAAAAATCACAAAAACGGGCGCAGATCACATTTACCAAACTTATGATTCATTCCCTCTTCCATTCGTTGTTAACTTCACGCCGTGACATGCCCTGCCCCCTACTAAAGGTACAACTATGAAATTCAAACTCGCATTACTCAGTGCAACCCTGGTTTCTGCATGCATGTTGTCCGGTACGTCCTTTGCGGCGGAAAAATATGAGATTGCTGTGGTTGCTAAAGTCACCGGTATTCCATGGTTTAACCGCATGGAAACCGGCGTCAATGAAGCAGCAAAAAAATTGGATGTAAATGCTTACCAGACCGGTCCTTCTACGCCGGATCCGGCTCAGCAAGTAAAAGTGATTGAAGATCTGATCGCCAAAAACGTCAACGCGATAATCGTAGTGCCGAATGACGCCAAGGTCCTTGAGCCTGTCCTGAAAAAAGCTCGCGAGAAAGGCATTGTCGTTCTGACCCACGAATCCCCGGACGAACAAATTGGTCAGTGGGATATCGAAACCATCGACAGTGAAAAATACGCACAGGCCAACGTCGATGAGCTGGCAAAAAATATGGGCGGCAAAGGCGGTTATGCCATCTATGTAGGCTCGCTGACGGTGCCGCTGCATAACGCATGGGCTGACTACGCGATTAAATATCAGAAAGAAAAATACCCTGAGATGTTTGAAGTCACTTCGCGCCTGCCAGTAGCGGAGAGTATCGATAAATCCTACTCCACTACGCTGGATCTGATGAAAACCTATCCGCAGATGAAAGGCATCATTGGTTTCGGCTCACTGGGTCCTATCGGAGCAGGTCAGGCCGTTCAGAAAAAACGCGCTAAAGACAAGATTGCCGTTGTTGGTATCGCCATGCCAGCACAGGCTGCACCTTACCTGATGCGCGGCGATATCAAAAAAGCGCTGCTGTGGGATCCGAAAGACGCTGGCTACGCACTGGTCACGGTTGCCGATCAACTGTTGCAGGGTAAAGAAGTCAACGCCGATCTAAGTATCGATAGTTTAGGGAAAGCCGATGTCGACATGGAGAAGAAAGTGATCCGCTTTAACAAGATCCTCGAAGTCACCAAAGATAACGCACAATCACTCGGTTTCTAAGGCCTTAGCCAACACCAGGGAACCTCACGCCGACCGCCTGGTCGGCGTTATCCACAAAACTAACACTCAGCGTCCAGCAGGACGCTCGCAGGGGTATTGTCCATGACAGACACCACCGCATTTATCACTCTTGAGAATATCAGCAAACAATTCCCGGGCGTGCTGGCGCTGGATAACGTGAATCTGACGCTGAAAAAAGGCGAAGTTCACTGTCTGGCAGGTCAGAACGGCTGTGGCAAAAGCACCATTATTAAAGTGATCTCCGGGGTTTATCATCCTGAAAAAGGTGCGCAGATTTTACTCGACGGCAAATTGTTCCACCACCTGACGCCACAGCTGTCTTCACATTACGGCATTCAGGTTATTTATCAGGACCTGTCGTTATTTCCAAATTTTAGCGTCGCGGAAAATATTGCGGTCAACCGCTACCTGCCGGGTGGTGATATCTGGGTGCGTCGCGGGTCCATGAAGCAACAGGCTCTGGCCGCAATGAAGCGTATCGGTGTGACCATCGATCCTGATAAAAAAGTCGAAAAACTCTCTATTGCCGATCGCCAGTTAGTGGCTATTTGTCGGGCAATTGCTGCCGACGCCCGTCTGGTGATCATGGATGAACCAACCGCCTCCCTGACCCGCCAGGAAGTGAATGGTCTGCTGCGGGTAGTCAACGAATTAAAAGCAGCCGGGATCTGCGTTGTCTTTGTCAGCCATCGCCTTGATGAAGTGATGGAAGTCGCAGACCGTATCAGCGTAATGCGCGACGGTAAGCTGGTGGGGACTTTCCCTGCCAGTGAACTTGACAGTCACGAACTGGCCTTCCTGATGACCGGGCAGCGCTTCCACTACAGCCCGTTGCCAGAGAAACCGCCCGTCGAACAGGAACCGTTACTGGAACTGCGCGATCTCAGTCGTAGAGGAAAATACCAAAATATCAATCTGTCTCTGCGTAGCGGTGAGATTGTTTCCATTGTCGGCCTGCTGGGAGCCGGGAGAACCGAGCTATGCCTGAGCCTGTTCGGCATGACGCATCCTGAAAGCGGTGAGATCCGTATTAACGGTCAGCCGGTTCAGCTTCGCAATAACCACGACGCTATTAAACACGGGATCGGCTATGTCTCGGAAGATCGCCTGACGCAAGGGCTGATCATGGAGCAGTCGATCTACGACAACACCATCGTCACCGTATTTGACCAACTGCACACTCGCAGCGGTCTGCTCGATCATCGCAAAGCGCAGAAGCTGGTCTCTGATTTGATCCGCGAGCTGAACATTAAAGTCTCCGATCCGCATCTGCCAGTGAAAACACTTTCCGGCGGCAATGCCCAGCGCATTGCCATTGCCAAATGGGTGGCGACTAATCCGCGCATCCTGATCCTTGACTCACCAACCGTTGGCGTGGACATCGCTAACAAAGAGGGCATTTACCAGATCGCCCGCGATCTGGCCGAACAGGGAATGGCAGTGCTAATGATTTGCGATGAAATTCCGGAAGCGTATTACAACAGCCACCGCGTGCTGGTGATGCGCCGCGGCAAGCTGGTGGCGGAATTTAATCCTCATCACTGTAGTGAAGAGGAGATTGCTGAAGTGGTTGAGGTAATCAATGAATAGTATGCGTATCTCCCGTTTAATCGGGCAACATGAGTTCTGGCTGGGGCTGCTGGTGGTTGCCCTTGCCGTCGGACTGAGCGTCAGCACCGATGAGTTCCTGTCACTGGGGAACCTGACGGACGTCGCCACCAGCTACGCCATTCTCGGCATCCTTGCCTGTGGGCTGTTTGTAGTACTGATTTCCGGCGGAATCGATATTTCATTCCCTGCTATGACCGCCATTGCCCAATACGCGATGGCCAGTTGGGTTATCGGCCACGGCGGCAACTTCGCGCTGGCGCTGGTTATCGCGATTGCTGTCGGTCTACTGCTCGGGCTTATCAACGGTTTTCTGGTCTACTGGCTGCGTGTTCCGGCGATCATCATTACCATTGCCACGCTGAACGTCTACTACGGTCTGCTGGTTTACACAACGAAGGGCACCTGGCTGTACGGTTTTCCAGACTGGTTTATGAACGGTATCAACTGGTTCTCGTTCACTGCTGCGGACGGCTACGACTACGGCCTTACTCTCCCTTTGTTGTGTCTGGCAGCAGTGATTATTTTTACTGCCGTGCTAATGAACTATACCCGCCTCGGTCGCCAGGTTTACGCCATGGGCGGCAACCGCGACGCGGCTTCACGCCTAGGGCTGAACCTACTGAAGCTGCATTTCTACGTGTATGGCTATATGGGTATTCTCGCAGGCATCGCCGCAGTGGTTCAGGCACAAATCACTCAATCGGTCGCTCCCAATTCACTGCTCGGCTTTGAGCTAACCGTTCTGGCGGCGGTCGTTCTCGGCGGAACCAGCATGAGCGGCGGGCGCGGGACGCTGACGGGAACTCTGCTCGGCGTTGTCCTGTTGGCTTTCTTACAAAATGGCCTGACGCTGCTGAGCGTCTCCTCTTACTGGCACACTGTTTTCAGCGGCGCCATTATCCTGGTCAGTATTAGCGCCACGGCCTGGAACGAAAAACGCAAACTGGCAAAGGAGCTTTGAGATGAAAACATTCGCCAGATTTTTACCCGGTGATGCCATCATTCGCCTGCAATGCGTCATTATTGTGGTCGTGGCGCTGGTTTTCTCGGCCCTGCTGGGTAGCCGCTTTTTCAGCGTCGCTAACTTCCAGTCTATTGGCTCACAATTACCGATCCTCGGGATGCTGGCGCTCGGGATGGGCATGACCATGCTGACCGGGGGCATTAACCTGTCGATTATTGCCGGTGCTAACGCCTGCTCGCTGGTAATGGCTGCGGTGATTGTCACCCACCCGGATAATCCACTATTTCTGGTTCTCGCTCTGCTGGCGGGCGCCGCGGTAGCAGTTGCCATTGGCACACTGAACGGCGCGCTGATCGCCTGGGTGGGCGTTTCACCGATTCTCGCCACCCTCGGCACGATGACGCTTATCTCAGGGCTGAATATTCTGCTCTCCAACGGGACGGTGATCTCCGGATTCCCGCCGGTCATTCAATATCTCGGTAATGCCACCATTGCCGGTATCCCTGTGGCGCTATTGCTCTTTTTCCTGGTCGCCATATTGCTGTGGGTACTGCTGGAGCACACCACGCTGGGACGCAGCCTGTATCTTGTCGGCTCCAATGAACAGGCTACCCGCTACAGCGGTGTGAATACCGTTCGCGTACAAATTTCCGTGTATGTCATATCTGCTCTGCTCGGCTGGGTAGCGGCCATTCTGATGATGGCGAAATTCAACTCGGCAAAAGCCGGATACGGTGAATCATACCTGCTGGTAACCATCCTCGCCTCCGTGCTTGGCGGTATCAATCCGGATGGTGGCTTTGGGCGCATTATCGGCCTGGTGCTGGCGCTCATTGTGCTGCAAATGCTGGAAAGCGGCCTTAACTTGCTGGGGATCAGTAGCTATCTGACGATGGCTCTCTGGGGCGCAGTACTGATCCTCTTTATCGCATTACAGAATCGTAAAGCCTGATTTCAGGAGAAAAAATTATGGCAAGTTACTTTATTGGTGTGGATGTCGGAACCGGAAGCGCCCGCGCAGGGGTATTTGATCTCAACGGCAGGATGGTCGGGCAGGCCAGTCGGGCCATTGAGATCTACCGTCCGCAAGCTGATTTCGTTGAGCAGTCCTCTGATAATATCTGGCAGGCTGTGTGTAACGCGGTTCGCGACGCGATTAACCAGTCAGATATAAACCCTATCCAGGTTAAAGGTCTGGGTTTCGACGCTACCTGTTCACTGGTGGTTCTGGATAAAGAAGGTAAGCCGCTGACTATCAGCCCTTCCGGGCGCAGCGAGCAGAACATTATTGTGTGGATGGATCACCGGGCCATTACCCAGGCCGAGCGTATTAACGCCCTGCACCATCGGGTGCTGGACTACGTCGGAGGAATTATTTCTCCGGAAATGCAGACCCCAAAACTGCTATGGCTGAAACAGCATATGCCCAACACCTGGGCAAACGCGGGTTACTATTTTGATCTGCCTGATTTCCTGACCTGGCGCGCCACCGGAGATGACACGCGCTCACTGTGTTCAACCGTGTGTAAATGGACCTACATGGGTCATGAAGACAAATGGGACGCCAGCTATTTCCGCCAGATTGGGCTGGAAGACCTGCTGGAGCACGATGCCGCCAAAATTGGTCGTTACGTGAAAACCATGGGCGAACCGCTCGGGCACGGGTTGTCAGCACGTGCCGCCAGCGAACTGGGTCTGATCCCGGGGACTGCGGTCAGCGTATCAATTATCGATGCGCACGCTGGTACGCTCGGCACGCTTGGGGCCTGCGGCGTTTCTGGAGAAGTGGCTGATTTTGACCGCCGCGTTGCGCTAATTGGCGGCACATCTACCGGGCATATGGCGATTTCCAAAGAACCGCGTTTTATCGGCGGCGTCTGGGGGCCTTACTACTCTGCTGTGCTGCCGGAATACTGGCTCAACGAAGGCGGGCAGTCTGCAACAGGAGCGTTAATCGACCACGTCATTCAGTCGCACCCATGCTACGAAACGCTGCTGGCACAGGCAAAATCTCAGGGACAGACTATTTACGAAGTACTGAATTCATTGCTACGTAAAATGGCTGGCGAACCGGAAGACATCGCGTTCCTGACCCGTGATATGCATATTCTTCCCTATTTCCACGGCAACCGCTCACCGCGCGCGAACCCGACACTCACCGGCGCTATCACCGGGCTGAAGCTGTCCCGCACGCCCGAGGATATGGCGTTGCAGTATCTGGCAACCATCCAGTCCATTGCCCTGGGAACGCGTCATATTATCGAAACGATGAATCAAAGCGGTTACAACATCGATACGATTATGGCCAGTGGCGGCGGCACGAAAAACCCAATCTTTGTTCAGGAACATGCCAATGCCACCGGCTGCGCCATGCTGCTGCCGGAAGAGAGCGAAGCCATGCTGCTGGGCAGCGCAATGATGGGAACTATCGCGGCAGGGGTATTCGAAACTTTCCCGGAAGCAATGTCGGCAATGAGCCGCATTGGTAAAACAGTCACGCCACAGACCAACCGGATTAAGCAGTACTATGACCGTAAATATCGCGTCTTCCACGAGATGTATCAGGATCATATGAAATACCGCAAGCTGATGCAGGAGGACGCATGAGTGATTCATGGTCTCAGGCCACCCACGTGTGGCATCTCTACAGCGATGCCCTCGCAGGTCTTCAACATCATTTGAATGAACAGGTCTGGCAAGATCTGCTGACAGAACTGCGCAGTTGCAAAGGTAAAATAGTGGTAACCGGCGTGGGTACTTCTGGCATTGCGGCGCGCAAAGTGGCGCATATGCTTGCCTGCGTTGAGCGTCCGGCGATATACCTCAATGCCACCGATGCAGCTCATGGCGACCTGGGTTTTTTGGATACTGGCGATCTGGTCATTATGCTGTCGCGCGGAGGCAACTCCGATGAACTCACCCGACTGCTGCCTGGGCTGGCAGCGAGAAAGGTACCGATTCTGAGCGTAACTGAAAACGCGAATTCAGCCATCGCCAGCGCTTCCAGACTGGTGATTTCCACGGGCGTGCAGCGCGAGGCCGATCCGCTGAATATGCTGGCAACCACATCTATTATTTTGGTTCTGGCTATCTTTGATGCCGCCTGTGCCTGTCTGATGAGCGAGAGTGGATACTCAAAAGAAACCCTGCTGGCGGTGCATCCAGGCGGTGATGTAGGATTAACGCTAAGTCAGAAGCAGAAAGTCTAAACCGCGCATTTCCGCTCACTTTTCCAACCCCGTCACCCGCTGGCGGGGTTTTTGTTGTTTAAACAAAGATAAAACAGCGAAAAAACAGGTTAACGCGCTGCGTTTAACTACGACCTTCTGTTCCTTACGTTAAAAATTCTGTGACGTCTCCCAGCATTCCTGGCGGAAAGGATTCCATTCTCCATTTCTATCAGCAAACTTTAGCTATTCTTATCAAAAATACTTTCGGGAGACCTTACAGATGATGTCAACGCTTGCCCCGCCATCTGTACTTTCTGCTCCCCAACGTCGCTGCCAGATGTTGCTGACGCTTTTTCTGCCGGGACAAAGCGCCACCGCGCAGACCTTCAGCAGTCTCAATGGCGTCGATGACAATATTGTCCGCGAGGATATCATTGGCGCGGGCCTCGAAATCCAGCGCTATCACCGGCTCGCGATTACCTCGACTCAAAACGGTCGCTATCAAATCGAAGGGACCCCGCTGAATCAACGCCTGTGCCTGTTACATTGGCTTCGACGTGGACTGCGCCTGTGTCCGACGTTTATCAACCAACAATTTACACCAGCATTAAAAATGGAGCTGAAACAACAGGGTATCGCACGCCAGCTGTATGACGATACTAATTTGCAGGCGCTCATCAACCTCTGTTCCCGGCGGTTGCAGAAACCATTTGAGTGTCGTGATATCCAGTTCCTGCGGCTTTTTTTGCAGTATTGCCTGCTGCAACACCATACAGGGATCACCCCGGAGTTTAATCCGGTACAGCAGGTCTGGGCACAATCTTGCGCCGAGTATCCGCTCGCCGAAGAAATTGGCCGTCACTGGCAACGCCACGTAATGCAGACTGCCCCCCTGGGCGAGTCGCTGTTCATGGCGCTGCTATTTTCGATGATCCGTATTCCTGACCCTATTCGTGATAACCATCAGCAGGACCGCCGTCTGCGTCTGGCCATCGCCCGGCTGGTACTGCGTTTTCGCGAGTATGGCAACGTTCGCTTCAGCGACGAGCAAGGACTGAACGACCAGTTGTATATACACCTTGCTCAGGCGCTTAACCGAAGCTTATTTGCCATCGGTATTGATAACACCCTGCCGGAAGAGTTCAGCCGGCTTTATCCCCGGCTGGTGCGCACCACACGCGAGGCATTAAACGGGTTCGAAGCAGAATACGATGTGCAGTTTTCAGAGGAAGAAGCGGGGCTGGTCGCGGTGATTTTCGGCGCATGGCTGATGCAGGAGAAGGATTTACACGAGAAGCAAATTATCCTGCTGACGGGCAATAATGAACGGCTTGAGACACATATTGAACAACAGCTACGTGAGCTGACCCTGCTGCCGCTGAACGTAAAACATATGCCGATGCAGGATTTTCAGAAACAGGGTTCACCGCGTGGCGTGGCGCTGATTATCACACCGTACACCACGCCGCTACCGCTGTTTTCACCGCCGTTAATTCATGCGGACCTGGCGCTTACGCCTCATCAGCAACAACAGATCCGCAAAATACTGGAATCATAACGCCGGAGATTGCGCCTGCACTTTAGGTCGCAAGACGATGGCAGGCAGAGCAACCAGCGCCATCACCCAGAATACGCCGCTACCCAAATGCTGATACAGGAAGCCTGCGAACACTGTCATGATGGCGATACTCCCCCCCATCGCAATAGCAGAATAAACCGCCTGCAGGCGAATCACTTCACTGCCCTGGCGCGCAGCAATATAACGCATGGCCGCCAGGTGGCAGACGGTAAACGTACCGCAATGCAGGATCTGCACCACAATCAGCCACGGTAATTCTGTGCTCCAACCCATCAGTCCCCAACGTACAACGCCACAAACAGCAGAAAGCAGTAGCAGATCTCGAGCGCTAAAGCGGCGGAACAGCTTGTGGCTCAGTGCGAAGATAATCACTTCGGCAACCACGCCCAGCGACCATAAATAACCGACCGCCGAGGCGGAATACCCGGCGGACTGCCAGTAAATTGCGCTAAAACCGTAATAGGCAGCATGTGCGCCTTGCAGCAGGCTCACACAGGCAAGAAAACGCCAACTCTGCGTGATCAGCAAACGCCAGGCTGGCCATCCGGCACTCTCCTGTTGGCGGCTTTCACCCTGCGGCTGCACGCTCGGTCGAATCATCATACCCAGCAGCATTGAAGCCATCCCAAGCGTCAGCAGCACCAGGATAACCCGGTAATCAAACAGGCTCACCAGTTTACCGGTTAGCGCCGAACCAATCACAAAGGCCACCGATCCCCACAAACGTACCCGACCATAATCCATGGTGATCTGTTTTTGCCAGGTGTTAGCCAGCGCATCCGTTAGCGGCACCAGCGGTGAGAAAAACAGGTTAAACCCGACCATCACCACCATCAGCCATGCCACATGCGTACCCGCCCAAAATGCCAGAGCAAACACCAGCGTCAGCAGCGCCAGAATACGTAAAGCGGTAATCAAACGAGAGGGATCACTCACGCGCGGCGCAATCAGCAAACTACCGAGAAAACGTGCAATCAGCCCCGCGCCCAGCAGCAAACCGATGGTTTCCGGCGTCAGCCCCAAACCTTTGAGCCAGACGCTCCAGAAAGGCAGAAAAATACCGTAGCTAAAAAAGTAGGTGAAATAACCGAGCGCCAGCCAGCGCGTGGAATGCAAAGCCATGATTCCCTCCCGTTTGGTGGCGATAGTCTGGCGATAAACACGGGCTGGCGCAAGAGAGCATTAACAGGCAGATAACATGATTCTTGCCCTACTCTACGCAAATTTGCATCGAAAAATGGCACTGTTCTCCCTGGCCTAATACCCTTAACCCCGGCAGTCCCTGCATGTTGTGGGCATTCACCGGATGCGTCTGCGGCTCAAGGCAAAGGAACTCGCCACCCGACATTCTGAACAGCATCAGCCAGGGAGTTTGCGCTAAAAGCGTGACCTTCATCACATCATGTTGGATAACAGCCCGTCCGCTCCAGCCGGAATATCCCACATTTAACCAGTCATCTTCGCCATATTGCGCGTGTATGAAATCTGCAGGCGGCGGAATATCACTTTGCCAGCTCAGTGGCAGGTGCTGCTCCCCCTCCGGCCAGTAACCACCGGCGGTAAACTGCGCCGTACTGTGCGAATCAAAGGCAAAAAACGGATGGAACCCACAGCCATAGATCATCGACTGCACGCCGCAATGGGTTATCATTAACGAGGCGTAAAGGCTTGACTCTTCCAACTGATAGCAAAGATCCGCTATATAGTCATAGCCACATGCGTGCTGGCTGCGCAACCGCAGTAAACAATGACTTTCGGTAGCAACAACAACCTCCCAGCGTTTCAGCCAACCGTCACCATGTAAATAGAAAACATCGTCCGCATCATGTTGGGGTAAAACCACCCGGTTTCCACACAGCAGAAAACGATTGTCCGCCACACGATTAGCAACAGGTAGCATAGGGAACAGGCCGCAATCACCAGGCTTCTTGCCTTGCCCTTCACGTAAGACAGGTTGTTGATGTTGTAACGAAACCAGACTCAGCAACGAACCGCCCTGAGGGTCAACGCACATCCGCAGATGTGCGTTTTGCAACGTCAGCGCGTCGTTCATTATCGGGCGCTTCGTTGTTGGGCTGATGCACTAACCTTCGTATGCTGTGCCGCCAGTTTTTCTTCCAGTGCCTCCAGCGTTACGCCTTTAGTTTCCGGCACATTGCGTAGCACATAAACGTAACCCATGGCACAAATAACACCGTAGAGCAGGAAGCTTCCTGATGCGCCGAGACTCGCATTAAGCAACGGGAAAGTGTAAGTCAGCAGGAAACAGGCAATCCACAGCGCCAGTGTGCCCAGCGACATTGCCAGCCCACGCACACGGTTAGGGAAAATTTCTGACAGTAATACCCAGGTAACCGGAGCCAGCGTCAGGGCATAAATGGCAATCGCTGCCAGCACCAGGACCAGTACCGGCCAGCCGAGAATACCTAACCCATACGCACCGGCAATCAACACGTAGATGACCGTAAGTCCAGAGGCCCCAAACAGCATCAGTTTACGGCGACCAATTTTATCCACCAGCGGTAACGCGGCCAGGGTAAAGACCAGGTTAATAATCCCCGTCGCCACAATAGATTTTAGTGTCCCATTGATATCGAACCCGGCGGACGCAAAGATCTCCTGGGCATAGTTGAAGATAACGTTGATCCCACACCATTGCTGGAATACAGCCAGTACCATTCCAATAATGACGATCGGTTTGATCTGCGGTTGTAATAGCGTTGACCAGGCCACCCTATGATTATCTTTTTGCAGAGTATGTTCGATCTCTTGCAAAGTTTGTCCGGCATATTCGGCAGAACCAATCCGTTGCAACATAGCTCGCGCACGCTCGACCTTCCCGGCCTTCACCAGCCAGCGCGGTGATTCCGGTACAAAGAACATCAAAACCAGGAACACCACCGCAGGCACTAACTCGGCGCCAAACATCCAGCGCCAGCCCATCTGGCCATTCCAGCTTTCAACAATCGCCTGCTGCGTGGCGCCGGTTGCAACCGGTTCCGCAATCATCAGGTTGATCAGTTGTGCTGCCAGCACGCCAATTACGATGGTCAGTTGGTTGACCGCCACAAAGCGACCGCGCTTTTCAGCCGGGCTGACCTCGGCGATATAAAGTGGGCTGAGCGCCGACGCCAGACCAATCCCTACACCACCAACAATTCGATAGACAATAAACATGTCGAAGTTGCTGGCTACGGCGGTACCCCAGGCCGAAGCGCTGAAGAGTATCGCTGAGAGAATAAGCGGCATTTTGCGGCCGAACTTGTCGGCGCACCAACCGGAAATCAACGCACCAAAGATACAGCCCACCAGCGCCGAACTCATCGCCCAACCAGACTGTGCCGGATCGGTTATAGAGAAGTAAGCTTCATAGAAGGGTTTTGCCCCGCCAATCACCACCCAGTCATAGCCAAACAGTAAACCACCGCAAGCCGCAACCAGGCAGATAGTCCAGACATAGCCAATCTTTAAATGTGTCTGCGCGTTATTCATTATGATTCCTCTTTCAGGGAAACGCAGGGGACAGAAGGTTTCGGGTGGAGTCGCCCCCACCCGATCAGAGCGTTACAGGAATAGCTTTACGTTAATGGCGTGACGCAGCAGTTGCGCCTTGTCATGCGCCGGATTGAGTTGCAGAAGCGCATCCAGGAAGTGCCGGGAGTCAGGAATATTTCCCAGTCCCAGATGCCCAAGCGCATTGATGAACAGACAGTGTTGCTGGTGTTTCGCTTGTGCAGAGGTATCCAGCACTACAAGATCGGGAAGCGATACTGCAAAGAAATCGACTTCAGGAACCTTATCGTGTTGCGACTCGACCCATTGCAGGAAGCTGTGAAACAGGTTGTCTGCTTCTGCGTTATCGCTCAACGCTCTCAATGCCATACCCTGCCAGAAGAGATAATCCACCGGCTGATCGTTGTAATAGCGTCCGGCATCAAGCGAACTGCCACCGCGAGTTGCTCGCACAAAATACTGCCGGGCTTCTTCGATATATCCCTGCTGTTTGGTGCAATAACCCAGCAAATACCAGATGTCATTATCCGTTTGTCCGGGTAAACGTCCTTCCCCCAGGTTCTGCGGGTAGTGCAATGCCTGCTGCAACAAAATGATGGCAGTTTGGTAGTCGCCTGCCTGAATAGCAGCCAGCGCCCGATGTTGTTGATTAAGCAGATATTGTCCGGTGGCTTTGCCTTCACCACCTTCCCAGGGGTGAAATACGCGCTCACTCAGCACTGCCGCAGCAGCATCATAGTGCCCCAGCCCATTCCACAGACTGAGCAGTTCTACCGTCAGATCATCGCGATGGAATACCACGTCTTTACTGGCTTCAAGTTTTGCTAAACGCTGTTCAGCCGGTTGCGCCATCAGCTTATTGAGATAATCGAGTTCAAACAGGAAACGCGCATTTTGTGGCTCCAGCGCCACAGCCTGAGACAGATAGCGTTTCGCCAGCGATGCATCGTGCTGTTTGTTCCAGGCGTAAATCCCCAGTAATCGGTGCACCGGGGCAAAATCCGGCTCCTGCTCAAGGGTAAATTGCCAGCAAGAAACCGCTTCGGTATAACGCCGTTTGCTGTACCAGAAACACCCCAACAAGTAGCGGGCAAAGGCACTCTGCGCCAGCGTTTGCAGCATCTGCACTTCATCCAGCGTATTAGGGAAACGCACGCGTTTTTGCAGACACTTACGGGCACGGTCAATGAAAGGCTGCGGATCCTCGCTCAGTGAGGCTCGCCACAACATCGGTAATGTTTCCTGGCTGTCGAGCAGTTCCAGCACATCACGGGCGGCATCCTGCTGACCAAATGAGGTCAGCCATCCTGCCAGCTCGCAGGCATTCGTGCCACGTCGACCGGTAATGGAGATAAGCGCTTGTGCTGAGTCATCATCCTGGCTGATTGCCCAGCGCGCGTAGTGCAGGGTATAACTCAGCGGATAATCAACAAGCTGTTGGGTAATATAGTCCAGTGCTTTCGCAGGAAGATTCAGTTTCGCCAGCGCGAGGGCTTTCAACCCCATGGCGAGGTTATTACTACCGTTAAAACGCAGGCTCTGTTCTACCTTTTCCAGCGCACCGGCGTAGTCCTGGCGTTTCATCGCCAGGCGTGATAATGACCAGAACGCCGCATCGCGACAGTTGCCGCTCCAGCTTGCCTTATAGTAATTTTCCCAGGCGCTGTCATCGTCACCCTGACGCTCCAGCGCAGCGGCCAGCAACATGCTCGCTTCACCATCGCGCGGATTCTTATTAAGCTTATGCGCACGTTCCAGCGCCTTGCGCGCGCAACGTTCGGCCAGGATCCAGTCAGCACGGTTTAGTGCCAGCGTTCCCAGCGCCACATTATTGCGATAGTCCTGTGGGTCTACCTCGAGCGCACGGCGATAATAGTCCTCCGCATAGCGGCTGGCGTGGTTGTACTGTTCCAGATGCTGCCCAATAAAATAGAGTTCATCGGTATTGGACAATGCTTCTGGTTGCGCAGGGGCAACAGCCGCCTTAGGCAGTGGTAGCTCTTCGGCAATGTGCTCTTCATAATCCAGAAGCGTAACACCATCAGCCCGCGTCACGCTCATCATCACCCGAGTATGACCGCCATCAGACACGTCAACCAGCCAGCTTTGCCCCGGCGCCAGGGTCAGCGTATTTTCATAGAATGGTTCTCCCTTTGCAGAAAGCGTAACCTGCACATCCCGCAGCGGCGCAATGGCATAGACACCAATAGAGAGCTGGCTGCCATCACGCTCCAGACGAAGCGCCAGCTGCGTGCTGGCGTTTTGCACCATGCCAAGTTCACTGTAGGGCAGAAAATTTTGTACGAAGACTTTCTCTTCGTACGGAGCAAGCCAGGTAAAGTCAGGCTGGTTATCGGTAAAGACCCCTGTCATCAGTTCAATATACGGACCGTTGTCATCGGTGAGGTTACGATCCCAGGCGACGCCAAAATCACCGTATCCCCAGGTCCACTGCTTTTTCCCCGGTGAAACGTGGTGATCTGCAACGTGCAACAATCCTCCACGTTCCCCGTGATGCCATGCGCCGACAAAATCATAGTTTGATTTTTCAGCCATATAGGAGGTTGGAACCGGGACGTTTTTGTAGCGGGAGATATCCACGCCAGCGGAGTAATCCACTTTGTAGTAAGTACCGGTAGCGATAGGGAACGCAGACACATCGCGCTTACCATGATCGAAAACTGCGGTCACATCCGGCGGGAAAACGCTCTGGTGATCGTCACCGCCCTTCACTGCCGGATTCGCCCACCATAAAAAGTGGCGCGGAGTGGCATTGCCATTAAACACCTTACCGGTTATTTCAATCAGAGCGCGATCCGGGTACAGCGTGAATCCGGTCATGACCTGTAAACCACGCATGGGTTCAACTTCTCCCATCCACACGGTGTATTCACCCTGCTCACCTTGCTGTTGCGTAAAATCAACCGGCATAAACGTGGTTGGGCGGTGGTGCTGCGGCCAGTTAAATTCAATACCGCCAGAAATCCATGGCCCGAGCAGCCCTACCAGCGCAGGTTTGACCACTTCGTTGTAGTAAACGAAATCGCGCTGCTGCACTTTGTCATATGCACGGTGAATGCGCCCGCCCAGCTCCGGTAACAGCATAATGCGAATGAAATCATTCTCCATCCACACCGCCTGGTAATCGCGCATTTCACGCTTACCAGTCAGCGTATCAATCACGCCATAGGGATAAACCGCGCCTGAAGATCCCTGATAAACCCGTTTCTCCAGAAACATCGGGTTAGCGTCTTCCTCGCCCGCAGTCCATGTTGGGAGGGTGATCGTTTCCTGCCAAACCTTAACTGAACCGTACATGCCGCTCTCCACTCAATAAACAAAAGTAAAAACTTAACCTGATGCTATTCTGCGGCAGTTAAGTGGCGTTAAAATGCGCAATGCTCACGCAATACAGTTAAGGGAGTTAAGTGAATGCAGCGACCGGGATTCAATAACGCCAGAGTTCGCCAGGCGAATAAACAGATTTTTTTGTCGCATCTGTGGCGGGAAAAACAGCTCAGTAAGTCACAGCTGGCGCAGCTCACCAGTCTGTCGATCCCGGCGGTGAGCAACATCCTCGAAGAGTTAATGGATGAAGGGAGAATCAGCCACTCCCGGGAAACGTTAAGCCAGCGCGGTTTGAGCAGCGGCAGCTATCATTTGCCGGAAAAAGGCGCCTGGACGTTGTGTATTAACGTCACTCCCACCAGCATCATCAGCCAACTGGCGGACGCACGGTTGATGGCCGTCGGTGACTGGCGACATGAAGTTATCACTCCAGAGACGCCAAAAGCGTTACTGGCTGCATTAGCGACACACTGGCGGGAGTATCGTCGGCAGTATCCCGAGGTGACCATTAACCTCGCTCTGGGCGTTCACGGGCAGGTTGATCCTGTTACCGGTGCCTCCAAAACGATGCCGCAGGCACCGTGGAAAACACCGGTTGAAATAAAATATCTGCTGGAGGAAATGCTGGGTGTACAGGTACGTCTGGATAATGACTGTGTCATGCTGGCACTGGCTGAAAAGTGGCAGAATCCGGCAGCTAACGGCGACTTTTGTGTCATTAACGTCGATTACGGGATTGGTTCATCGTTCGTGATCAACGACAGTATCTGGCGTGGCAGTTTGTATGGCAGCGGCCAGATTGGTCATACCATCATTGATCCCGATGGGATTGCCTGTGACTGTGGGCGTTACGGTTGTCTGGAGACAGTGGCATCTCTTAGTGCACTGAAAAAACAGGCCAGAGTGTGGATGAAATCTCAACCGGCACCCCATTATGATCCGGAAACACTGACTACCGATCAACTAATTGATGCCTGGAAACACGGAGATGTGCGTATTCAGGCCTGGGCCGAACACGCAGCCAGTGCAATTGGACTGAGTCTGTATAACTTTCTGAATATATTGAATATTAATCAAATATGGCTGTACGGCCGTAGCTGCGCCTTTGGTGATAGTTGGTTACATACTCTGGTACAGCAAACCGGATTTAATCCGTTCGACCACGGCGATAATCCGCGTGCCAGAGCAACACAGATAAGCTTCGGTCAACTTAACCGCGCTCAGCAATTGATGGGAATTGGTTATCTGTATGTGGAATCACAGCTTAGCGAGCTGTAGTCATTACCCGTCATAGTCACTGCCAAACATCCCTGTACCGTAGCGATAAAATCCGCCAGCGCAGATTTTATCGCCGACTTTTGGCCTGAAAACCACCAGCTCGGTATTAAAATTATTCATATAACCGGGCATCAAAGCCTCTCCTGTACCGGCCAGGCTCATGATCACCTGAATATTCGTAGAGACCTGAACAATAATGGGCTAACTTTGTTGCTGTTTAAACCACGCCTTCACAGCTATCGCTAACGAGCCGGAACAGGGCGGAGCAATACTGACATAGCTCAAAAATCAGGGGCGTAAAATGCAATTACTGAGGCAGTGGATTCAGGCAGAAAAAAAGCCGCAGATAGCGGCTTTATTAGATGAGTCAGTGACGCTTAAATCGATATAACTACCGGATGTGATGTTAAACCACCATCCGGCAATAAAAATGACTTACGCGTAAACAGGGAAGCGTGCGCAGATATCCAGGACTTTCGCTTTGACGCGCTCGATTACAGCTTCATCATTGATGTTGTCCAGAACATCGCACATCCAGCCAGCCAGCTCTTTCACTTCGGCTTCTTTGAAACCACGACGGGTCACAGCCGGGGAACCGATACGAATACCGGAAGTGACGAACGGGCTCTTCGGATCGTTCGGTACGCTGTTTTTGTTAACGGTGATGTTAGCACGGCCCAGCGCAGCGTCAGCTTCTTTACCGGTCAGGTTTTTGTCTACCAGATCCAGCAGGAACAGGTGGTTCTCAGTACCGCCAGAAACCACTTTGTAGCCACGGTTCAGGAACACTTCCACCATCGCTTTGGCGTTTTTCGCAACCTGCTGCTGGTAGACTTTGAACTCTGGCTCCATCGCTTCTTTCAGTGCCACCGCTTTCGCCGCGATAACGTGCATCAGTGGGCCGCCCTGCGCGCTAGGGAATACAGCAGAGTTCAGTTTTTTGTACAGCTCTTCGCTACCGTCTTTTGCCAGGATCAGGCCGCCGCGCGGACCCGCCAGGGTTTTGTGGGTAGTAGTGGTAACAACATGAGCATGCGGAACCGGGTTCGGGTACACGCCTGCGGCAATCAGACCGGCAACGTGCGCCATGTCGACGAACAGGTATGCGCCAATGCTGTCGGCGATTTCACGCATTTTTGCCCAATCAACCACTCCGGAGTAAGCAGAGAAGCCACCGATAATCATCTTCGGTTTGTGCTCCTGAGCCTGCTTCGCCATGTCTTCGTAGTCAATTTTACCGGACTCATCGATGCCGTAAGGGACGATGTTGTACAGTTTACCTGAGAAGTTTACCGGGGAACCGTGAGTCAGGTGACCGCCTTGCGCCAGGTTCATACCCAGAACGGTATCACCCGGTTGCAGCAGAGCAGTGTAGACAGCGAAGTTAGCCTGAGAACCGGAGTGCGGCTGGACGTTAGCGTAGTCTGCGCCAAACAGCTCTTTGGCGCGATCAATCGCCAGTTGCTCAACAATATCAACGTATTCACAACCACCGTAGTAACGCTTGCCCGGATAACCTTCAGCGTATTTGTTGGTCAGCTGAGACCCCTGCGCCTGCATCACGCGCGGGCTGGTGTAGTTTTCGGAGGCGATCAGTTCGATGTGCTCTTCCTGACGTACTTTTTCCTGCTCCATAGCCTGCCACAGTTCGGCATCATAATCGGCAATGTTCATTTCACGCTTTAACATCCGCATCTCCTGACTCAGCTAACAATAGAATTTCGGCCTAAAAAGGCAGTCCCGTTGGACTTCGGCCAACAGTATAACCGAATCATTCTTCGATAACAGGTCTTGACAAAGGATTTTACGCAAACGATTACCTTCAGAGCACACAAGGCTTTGGAGAACAAAGGTCTGCTTAATTTCAACGGATTTCTTTTCAGGTTTGTGATGCAGATTTTTCACGTTGTAACCATTACAACGCAAAGTTACAAAGAACCATTTACAATGCAGGGGTATTTTTTATAAGATGCATTTGACATACATCATTAAAGTCTCAGATAAAGGAAGACAGTATGCTTGACGCACAAACCATCGCTACAGTGAAAGCCACCATTCCCCTGCTGGTTGAGACAGGCCCGAAGCTGACCGCCCATTTCTACGATCGCATGTTTACGCATAACCCCGAACTCAAAGAAATTTTCAACATGAGTAACCAGCGTAATGGCGATCAACGTGAAGCGTTATTTAACGCCATCGCCGCTTACGCCAGCAATATCGAAAACCTGGCGGCGTTGCTGCCTGCGGTTGAGAAAATAGCCCAGAAGCATACCAGCTTCCAGATTAAGCCCGAGCAGTACAACATCGTGGGCGGTCACCTGCTAGCAACGCTGGACGAAATGTTCAGTCCAGGTCAGGAAGTGCTGGATGCCTGGGGAAAAGCGTATGGCGTGCTGGCTAACGTCTTCATCAACCGCGAAGCACAGATTTACAGTGAAAACGCCAACAAAAATGGTGGCTGGGAAGGTACTCGTCCGTTCCGTATCGTGGCAAAAACCCCGCGTAGCGCGTTGATCACCAGCTTTGAGTTTGAGCCGGTCGATGGCGGTGCGGTGGCAGAATACCATCCGGGGCAATATCTGGGCGTCTGGCTGAAGCCGGAAGGTTTCCCGCATCAGGAAATTCGTCAGTACTCTCTGACCCGCAAACCGGATGGTAAAGGCTATCGTATTGCCGTTAAACGCGAAGACGGCGGCCAGGTTTCTACCTGGTTGCATAACCACGCGAATATCGGTGACATCGTTCATTTAGCCGCACCAGCGGGCGATTTTTTCATGGATGTGGCAACCGATACGCCAATATCTCTGATTTCTGCGGGTGTTGGTCAGACGCCGATGCTGGCCATGCTGGATACGCTGGCAAAATCCGGGCACACCGCACAGGTTAACTGGTTCCACGCGGCAGAAAACGGCGATGTGCATGCTTTTGCCGATGAAGTAAGTGAACTGGGTAAAACGCTGCCGCGCTTTACCGCACATACCTGGTATCGTGAGCCGAACGAAGCGGATCGCGAAAAAGGTGGATATGACAGCGAAGGACTGATGGATTTAAACAAGATGGAAGGTGCAATCAGCGACCCGTCAATGCAGTTTTATCTGTGCGGTCCGGTTGGCTTTATGCAGTTTGCCGCGAAGCAACTGGTCGGTCTGGGCGTGAAGAACGAAAACATTCACTACGAATGTTTCGGTCCACATAAAGTGCTGTAATTCGTTATAAAGCAGGCCTGATGGCGCTACGCCTGTCAGGCCTGCTAAGCAGACCCGACTTAAATTGCCGCGTCGTCTTCTTCACCGGTACGAATACGAATAACGCGTGCCACGTCAAAGACAAAAATCTTGCCGTCGCCAATTTTACCCGTTTGTGCAGTACGAATAATGGTATCGACGCAGGTATCAACAATATCGTCAGTTACCACAATTTCAATTTTCACCTTCGGCAGGAAATCCACCATATATTCCGCGCCGCGATACAGTTCGGTATGGCCTTTCTGACGGCCAAATCCTTTCACTTCCGTCACAGTCATACCGGTAATGCCGACTTCTGCCAGCGCTTCGCGGACGTCGTCCAGCTTGAAGGGTTTAATAATCGCATCAATCTTTTTCATGCTATTCCTTGAAAAGGTCGCCTGTCTTTTGATCGGATAAACCTAACACATTAAACGATTACACAAAATCATTCATGATGCCTGGCAGCAGCTTGAATGATGCAGTGTAAAATTATTCTTTGAAATCGTTCGCATCCAGTTCGTGTCGAGAGAGCAACTTATAGAACTCCGTCCGGTTGCGCCCCGCCATTCTCGCCGCATGAGTAACGTTGCCTTTGGTAATTTGCAACAACTTACGCAAGTAGTTGAGTTCAAACTGGTTACGCGCTTCGACAAAGGTTGGCAGCGCAGTATTTTCGCCTTCCAGCGCCTGCTCCACCAGCGCATCGCTGATTACCGGTGAAGAAGTTAGCGCCACACACTGTTCAATCACGTTGACCAACTGACGCACGTTTCCTGGCCAACTGGCTGTCATTAAACGTTTCATCGCGTCAGTCGAAAATGCACGCACGAACGGTTTGTGCCGCTCAGCAGACTGGCGTAGCAGATGGTTTGCCAGTAGTGGGATGTCTTCAGTACGCTCGGCCAGCGTCGGGATCTTCAAACTCACGACATTGAGGCGATAGAATAAATCTTCGCGAAACTCACCCCGCGCCATCGCTTTGGGCAGATCACGGTGCGTCGCAGAAACGATCCGCACATCAATGTCGATATCACGATTGCTGCCAAGGGGGCGGACTTTACGCTCTTGCAACACGCGCAATAATTTGACCTGTAATGGCGCGGGCATGTCACCTATCTCATCGAGAAACAGCGTCCCGCCTTCAGCGGCCTGAAATAACCCTTCACGGTTGCTCACCGCGCCGGTAAAGGCGCCGCGCGCATGACCAAACAGTTCAGACTCGAGCAGTTGTTCCGGCAACGCGCCGCAGTTAATCGCAATGAAAGGTTTGTGGCTTCGCGGGCTGGCGTTGTGAATAGCCTGAGCGAAAACCTCTTTCCCGGTACCGCTTTGACCGTTGATCAGTACGCTGACGTCTGATTGCGCCACCATCCGTGCCTGCTCCAACAAACGCAACATCAGAGGACTGCGGGTAACGATTGATTCACGCCAGCGGTCATCAGTGGCGGGCGCAGACTGTTCCAGCGCCCCGTCAATGGCATTGTATAACGCGTCTTTATCGACCGGCTTAGTGAGAAAACTGAAAACACCCTGCTGAGTAGCGGCAACAGCATCAGGAATAGAACCATGAGCCGTAAGAATAATAACCGGCATCCCAGGCTGGACTTTCTGGATTTCAGTAAACAGTTGCATACCGTCCATTTCATCCATGCGCAGATCGCTAATAACCAGATCCACCTTTTCACGGTTCAGGATCCGCAGTCCTTCCAGACCGCTTTCCGCCGTTACGACACTGTAACCTTCGCTGGTCAGTCGCATTCCGAGCAATTTCAACAACCCAGGATCGTCATCTACAAGCAGTAAATGCGCGGGTTTACGGCTTATCATGGCGTTACCTCATCAGATGACGACACCGCACCATCCCCGTTGTCAGGTGTGGTGAGTTTATCACTCCCATGCTGCGTATCGGGACTGTAGTTACCGGCAGGTTTGCGGGTAGAAAGCTGGCGTTCAATATCCGTCAGATTCTCCAGTTTGCGGGTAGTCAGATCGAGCTGGGCTTGCAAATGCTGTTGTTGTAAACGCAGCGTATCAAGATCGCTGTCTGATGCCTGCTGGAGTTTGCTATAGCGCATGCGTTCTTCTGCAAGCTGTAACTGCAGCGTTTGGCTGCTGCGCCAGACCTGATAAAGCGGTCGTACCTGAGCGGGGATTTGCGGGCTTAACGCATCAAGGCGCGTAATCGCGTCCCGCCGTTCTGGTGGGGTAATATTGGCACTGCCTAGCAGGATCCCACGTTTGAAAGCGCCCTGCCAGGTATCCGCCAGCATGGCACTGGCTTCACTGCGCGCCTGAACCGCCATCATGCGATCGGCACAATCCATTGCCCGCAGCCAATACAGCGGATTAGATTCTGTGGACTGACCCTGTAGTGACCAGATATCCGCACATTCTGTTGAAAGGTAATCGGCCAATTGATGAGGAGGAATTTTCTCCTGCGAAGGATCACCGATAATATGATTCACCGCATTCGGTACACACCCTACCAGCGCCAGGCACGGCAAGCTCACCCATAAGGCGCGGCGGAAAAAATGTCGTTTAAGCATTCGGACAACAACGTGTGGCATACTCACCAGACTTAGGTTGATTTTAGTGTTTTTTCGTTGCAGATAGCGGCAGTTCTATGCGAAAGCAAACACCTTGCGCATTATCATCGACCAGATACAGTTTTCCCCGCATACGGCGGATGCAATCTCTGGCGATACTAAGCCCCAACCCGCTTCCTTTTACCGCCCCTTTCCGCTGATGACTCCCCTGGAAAAAAGGCTCGAAGATCATGGTCTTTTCTGCTTCTGGAATCGGTGTGCCGGTATTCACTATATCTATATATACCGTAGAGCCATGCAAACTGCTGCGGATACAAATGGTACCGGATTCAGCCCCATAGTGCACCGCATTGGAATAAAGATTGTCCAGCACGCTCATTAACAGCCCAGGCTCTGCCAGACAGGAACTCGCAGCCAGCGCAACATCAGTATGTATCATTTTTGAGCGAGCGGGCAGGCTATGTGCAGAAACAACGCCATCCACCAGCGGCGCTATCTCAACGTTCTTAAGCTCAATCACCTCATCAGCCAGTTTCCGGTTGTAATCCAGCAACTGCTCAATCAGTTTCTGCAGATTGCGGCTGCTGTCATCCAGAATACCGACAACCTCTTTCTGCTCCGCAGTCAGAGGACCAACCACCTGATCTGCCAGCAGTTCTGTTCCCTCACGCATACTTGCCAGCGGTGTTTTCAGCTCGTGTGAAAGGTGGCGTAAAAACTGATGCCGCTGAGACTCCAGCCATGAAAGGCGCTCGCTCAGCCAGATAATTCGCTGACCAACCGAGCGCAGTTCCCGAGGGCCGGTGAACAGTACGCTATCACCCAGCGAGCGCCCTTCCCCCAGACGGTTGATCATCCGTTCTATACCTTTAACTGGTCCGATAATCATCCGCGTGAACAGCAACACCATCGCCAGGCTGACGAGAAACAGCACCAGTGCCTGCCAGCCAAAGAACTGCCCACGCTCCGCTATATCTTGTTGTAATTGTTGCCCGCGAGAGAAAACCACCGTACGCGTTGCCTGAACCATCTCCGTATTGGCGCTGGCAAAAGCTTCAAGTCGTGCCGCCGCCACACTATCAGGGCCGCTATTTTTACACTGTAGCTGTGCGAGGTCGTTCAAATCCTGGCGCAGCGCCTGATAGAGTTTGTCATCCGGTAAAACGCCCGCATGCGCATCCAGCATATCGCTGTAGCGTTTGCGCTGACTTTGATAGACCTTCGCCAGGGTCGGATCATCAAGCACGCAGTATTGCCGATAGCTACGTTCCATCTCCAGTGCTGCATTGGTCATCGCCTCGCTTCGTCGGGCATCAATCAACGTCGTTCGGTTCGTTAACGCAGCCTGGGCGCTAAGCACGTTCAGACTCTGCCATGCCTGCCAGGCCAGCACTAACAAAGGCAGCAGGATCAGCAAAAAAGCCAACGTCACCAACTGGCGTAAAGAACGGGGGAAAACAGACCAGCGCTTCAAGGCGTTACCTCAACGGACACGAATAAGAAGATGCTAACTGAGGGAAACGCCAGATACAACAAAGCCGGGATTAACCCGGCTTTGTTATGGAATAAGGCGGTGCCTAACTCGACGTTTCGCCCGGAGATTGATATGAGCAACGCTAATATCAGAAGTTGGACGGCAGGCACCTTGTTGTGCGTCATTCGAAGTTTATGTAGCACGTCCCGAAGGGGCTGACATAAGAGGGTGAATGAGCCACTGGTTATTATTATGCAGCAACTGTGCCAACAATCAAAACATTTTATTAACACAATGATAAATATAAGAAATATGTTTAAATATGCTAAAAAGTTTTCCGTCTGTTTTTTGCACCTTTTGTCGCTAATTAGCAACACATATAACACTAAAAAATAAATAATATATAAATCAATTAATTAACTGTCTCTTTTAGGCGACACCCCGGTCGTGCCATTGTCGGCATTTGCCGACACCCTGGAGGTGTAAACGCCTCATCCCCTAACAGGATTTACGTCGCTCAACTGGACCAGACAAAAAAACCCCTCGCGAAGAGGGGCTTGATGTCTATCGTTAAGATTAGCCGAGTTGCTTACGCGCATTGCGGAAGATACGCATCCACGGGCTGTCCTCGCCCCAGTTTTCCGGGTGCCAGGAGTTGCTCACAGTACGGAATACTCGTTCCGGATGTGGCATCATAATCGTCACACGACCATTTTCGGTCGTCACCGCAGTGATCCCGTTTGGCGAACCATTCGGGTTCGCTGGATAGGTTTCAGTCACCTTGCCAAAGTTATCAACATAGCGCAGCGCTACCAGACCTTTGCTTTCCAGCCCCGCCAGATGTGCATCATCACGTACTTCCACGCGCCCTTCACCATGAGAAACGGCAATCGGCATCATTGACCCGACCATTCCCTGCAACAGCAGAGACGGGCTTTGCGTCACTTCCACCAGGCTAAAACGAGCTTCGAAACGATCAGAGTGGTTACGTACAAAGCGCGGCCACAGTTCGCTACCCGGGATCAATTCGCGCAGGTTGGACATCATCTGACAGCCGTTACATACACCAAGCGCCAGCGTCTGTGGGCGATGGAAGAAGGTTTCAAACTCATCACGCACACGGTTGTTGAACAGTATTGATTTCGCCCAGCCTTCACCGGCACCCAGTACATCACCGTAAGAGAAACCGCCACAGGCAACCAGCGCCTGGAAATTCCCCAGGCCGATACGTCCGCCCAGCAGATCGCTCATGTGAACGTCGATGGCGTCAAAGCCAGCACGGTGGAAAGCCGCGGCCATCTCAACGTGGGAGTTAACACCTTGCTCACGCAACACAGCCACTTTTGGACGCGCACCGGTGGCAATATACGGCGCGGCAACATCTTCGTTGATATCAAACGACAGTTTTACGTTAAGGCCTGGATCCGCATCGTTCGCCTTGGCATCGTGTTCCTGATCGGCACATTCCGGGTTGTCACGCAGACGCTGCATCTGCCAGGTGGTTTCTGCCCACCACATACGAAGCGTAGTGCGGCTTTCACTGAATACGGACTGGCCGTTGGCTGTCAGAGTGAAACGATCACCTGCGACTGCCTGTCCGAGGTAATGTACACAATCTGTCAGACCGTTAGCTGCGAGAACAGCCTCTACTGCATCGCGATCTGTCGCACGCACCTGAATCACTGCACCCAGCTCTTCATTAAACAGAGCAGACAGAGCGTCATCGCCAAGTGTGCTGATTTCAGCCTGAATACCACAGTGACCGGCAAATGCCATCTCAGCCAGAGTCACCAACAGACCGCCGTCTGAACGGTCATGGTAGGCCAGCAGCTTACGCTGCGCCACCAGCGCCTGAATGGCGTCATAGAAGCCCTTCAGTTGCGCGACGTCGCGTACATCAGCCGGTTTGTCACCCAACTGGCGGTAAACCTGCGCCAGTGATGTCGCACCCAGCGCATTGTGGCCAAGGCCCAGGTCAATCAACAGCAGCGCGTTCTCTTCGGTCGAGAGCTGCGGTGTAATGGTATGACGCACATCTTCCACGCGGGCAAAAGCGGTAATCACCAGCGACAGCGGCGAGGTCATCTCACGCTGTTCGTTACCTTCTTGCCAGCGGGTTTTCATCGACATGGAGTCTTTGCCCACCGGGATGGTCAGACCAAGTGCAGGGCATAATTCTTCCCCTACCGCTTTTACCGCTTCGTACAACCCGGCATCTTCACCAGGGTGACCGGCGGCCGCCATCCAGTTTGCGGACAGTTTGATACGTTTGATATCACCTATTTGCGTTGCCGCAATGTTGGTCAGCGCTTCACCTACCGCGAGGCGTGCCGAAGCGGAGAAGTCCAGCAGCGCAACCGGTGCGCGCTCGCCGATTGACATCGCTTCGCCATAGTAGCTGTCAAGGCTGGCAGTCGTCACCGCGCAGTTCGCGACCGGGATCTGCCACGGCCCCACCATCTGATCACGTGCAACCATGCCGGTAACGGTACGGTCGCCAATTGTCACCAGGAAAGTTTTTTCTGCAACTGCGGGCAGGTGCAGCACGCGTTTGACCGCATCTGCAATCGTGATATCGCTTCGATTTAACGCATCGCCTTTCGCTTTCAGCGTCTGTACATCGCGGGTCATTTTCGGTGTCTTGCCGAGCAATACATCGAGTGGCAGATCGATCGGCTGATTGTCAAAATGACGGTCATTCATAGAAAGGTGCTGTTCTTCGGTGGCTTCACCGATCACTGCATATGGTGCGCGCTCACGCTTACACAGCTCGTCAAACAACGCTAACTGGTCAGCGGCAACCGCCAGCACGTAACGTTCCTGAGATTCGTTACACCAGATTTCCAGCGGGCTCATGCCCGGCTCATCGCTGAGGATATCACGCAGTTCAAACTTACCACCGCGCCCGCCGTCGCTGACCAGCTCAGGCATAGCATTAGACAGTCCGCCTGCCCCCACATCGTGGATAAACAGAATCGGGTTGGCATCGCCCATCTGCCAGCAACGGTCAATAACCTCCTGGCAACGACGTTCCATTTCCGGATTGTCACGTTGCACGGAAGCAAAATCGAGATCGGCGTCGGACTGGCCGGAAGCCATCGAAGAGGCCGCGCCGCCGCCAAGACCGATGTTCATTGCCGGGCCTCCGAGGACGATCAGTTTCGCACCCACGACGATCTCACCTTTCTGTACGTGATCGGCGCGGATATTACCGATCCCACCGGCCAGCATGATTGGCTTGTGGTAACCGCGCAGCTCTTCGCCGTTGTGGCTGTTAACTTTTTCTTCGTAGGTACGGAAGTAACCGGTCAGCGCCGGACGACCAAATTCATTGTTAAACGCCGCCCCCCCCAGAGGACCATCGGTCATGATATCCAGCGCGGTAACAATACGTTCTGGTTTACCGAAATCTTCTTCCCACGGCTGTTCAAAGCCAGGAATTCGCAGGTTGGAGACGGAAAAACCAACCAGGCCCGCTTTCGGCTTTGCGCCGCGTCCGGTTGCGCCTTCATCACGAATTTCGCCACCGGAACCGGTCGCCGCGCCCGGCCATGGCGAGATCGCCGTCGGGTGGTTGTGAGTTTCTACTTTCATCAGGATATGTGCCGGCTCCTGATGGAAGTCATAGCGACCCGTTTGATGGTCGGCAAAGTAGCGGCCCACTTCAGAACCTTCCATCACCGCCGCGTTGTCTTTATAAGCAGACAGCACGTGATCCGGTGTGGTTTCGAAGGTGTTTTTAATCATCTTGAACAGCGACTTCGGCTGTTGTTTTCCGTCGATAACCCAGTCGGCGTTAAAAATTTTATGACGGCAGTGCTCAGAGTTGGCCTGCGCAAACATATACAATTCGATGTCGTTCGGATTGCGTCCCAGTTTGGTAAACGCATCCTGCAGATAATCAATTTCATCGTCCGCCAGCGCCAGCCCCAGGCGCAGGTTAGCGTCAATTAGCGCCTGGCGGCCTTGACCCAGCAGATCGACACTAGAAACCGGTGCCGGCTGGTGATGCACAAACAGTTTTTCCGCTTCGTCCAGCGAAGAGAATACCGTTTCCATCATGCGATCATGCAGTACGGCAGCAACGTCCTGCCACTCTTCTGCAGTCAGCGTAGAGGCTTCTACATAATAGGCGACGCCACGTTCCAGACGGCTAATCTGCTGCAGACCGCAGTTGTGGGCAATATCAGTCGCTTTAGAAGACCAGGGGGAGATGGTGCCAGGGCGAGGCGTTACCAGCAGCAGTTTGCCCTCAGGGACATGGCTGCGAAGAACAGGACCATACTTCAACAGGCGTGCAAGTTGCGCATGCTCATCCTCGTTTAACGGGGCATTCAGGTCAGCAAAATGGACATACTCGGCGTAAATATTGTGGACCTGAAGATTGGCCGCCTGAAAACGCGCCAGCAGTTTGTTAATACGGAATGCAGACAGTGCAGGCGAACCACGCAGAATTTCCATCATAAGTCTCTCGTCTTCGAAGCGCCTGAGGCGCTTATAAGTGTGCGCAAGGGGGGAAACGGGCGTCATTATAAAGAATCTACCGCAGAGACGAAACCGTTTGCGTCGAAATAAAATCACGACTTTCTCTTATCATCAAATGCGGTCAGTTTTCTGAATAAGTTGCCAACTGGCGCAAGTTTAAGCAAAATGCCGCTCATTAATGACTACTTCACTTCTTAATCAATATCACAGCAGGCTAAGATTACGCACGATTCAGAGAATTAACTAATTGAAAAAATTAAAGATTAATTATCTGTTCATCGGCATATTGACGCTGCTGCTGGCAGCGGCCCTCTGGCCATCTATCCCCTGGTTCGGTAAAGCCGACAATCGTATCGCCGCGATTCAAGCTCGGGGAGAATTGCGCGTCAGTACAATCGACTCGCCTTTAACGCACTCCACCCTTAACGGGAAAACCTTTGGTCTGGATTATGAGCTGACCCAACAGTTCGCCAGCTATTTAGGGGTGAAGTTAAAAGTCACTGTACGTCAGAATATCAGCCAACTTTTTGACGACCTGGATAACGGCGATGCCGATCTGTTAGCCGCAGGCCTGGTCTATAACAGCGAACGCGTTAAAAACTACCAGCCGGGTCCGACTTACTATTCGGTTTCGCAGCAACTGGTGTATCGGGTCGGAAAATATCGCCCCCGCACCCTTGCCAGCGTGAATGAAAATCAGCTGACTATCGCCCCCGGACATGTCGTGGTGAATGATTTGCAGCAGCTGAAAGCGAAAGAATTTCCCGAATTGAGCTGGAAGATCGATGACAAAAAAGGAACGACAGAACTGCTTGATGATGTCATCTCCGGTAAGCTCGACTATACCATTGCCGATTCAGTCGCTATCAGCCTGTACCAACGCGTGCACCCGGAGCTTGCCGTGGCGCTGGATGTTTCAGACGAACAGCCAGTAACCTGGTTTAGTCCTCTGGATGACGACAACACACTCTCCGCTGCCCTGCTGGATTTCTTTAACACTATTAATGAAGACGGTTCACTGGCGCGACTGGAAGAAAAGTATCTCGGACATGGCGATGATTTCGATTATGTCGATACTCGCACTTTTTTACGCGCTGTAGATAGCGTACTGCCTGATCTCAAACCATTGTTTGAAAAATATGCACAGGAGATAGACTGGCGGCTGCTGGCGGCTATTTCCTATCAGGAATCCCATTGGGATGCGCAGGCTACTTCCCCGACCGGCGTACGTGGCCTGATGATGTTAACCAAAAATACCGCCCAAAGCCTGGGGCTGACCGACCGGACCGACGCTGAACAGAGCATCAGCGGTGGAGCGCGTTATCTACAGGACATGATGAGTAAAGTGCCGGATACCGTACCGGAAGGAGAGCGCATCTGGTTTGCGCTTGCCGCATATAATATGGGATATGCACATATGCTGGATGCCCGGGCGTTAACGGTTAAAACCAAAGGCAATCCGGACAGCTGGGCCGATGTGAAGCAGCGCCTGCCACTGCTCAGCCAGAAGCCATATTACAACAAGCTGACGTATGGCTATGCTCGTGGCCACGAAGCCTACGCATATGTAGAAAATATTCGTAAATACCAGATAAGCCTGGTGGGATATCTGCAAGAGAAAGAAAAACAGGCGACAGAAACGCAGCAACTGGCACAGGATTACCCGGCGGTATCTCTGGCAGAATTATTAGACCAGGAGAAATTTCCTCTCTCTGCGTTTCTGTCTCAGACATCGTCTAATTACCTGACGCACTCCCCTTCACTGCTGTTTTCCTCACAGAAGAAAGAGGAAAAATAGCCGCATCCGGCTTGCTGGAACACGTAATCACTCACTTGCAGACTTTTTCAGGTTTTTGATTTCCTGACGACGCATGCGGAAGAAATCACTAAGCAGCGTGGCACATTCATCCCGTAGTATACCCTCAGTGACCTCAACCCGATGGTTCATTCCTGGATGATGTAGCACATCCATCAGCGAACCTGCGGCCCCCGTTTTCGCATCGCGCGCACCAAATACTACGCGTCCGATGCGACTATGTACCATCGCGCCAGCGCACATAACGCACGGCTCCAGGGTGACGTACAGAGTGGCGTTCAGTAAGCGGTAATTTTGTAGCACCAGACCGCCCTGACGCAGCGCCATAATTTCAGCGTGGGCTGTTGGATCATGGTGACCAATCGGCCGGTTCCAGCCTTCGCCAATAACGCGATTGTTATGTACTAATACCGCACCTACCGGGACTTCCCGCTCATCCCAGGCGCGTTTAGCCAGCGTTAAGGCGTGGCGCATCCAGTACTCATGGCTAAATTCAACATCAGACAAAGGCAGAACTCCGGTAATCAAAGCGGGCGCATTATACACAGACGCTATCGTTTACTCTATTCGAGTTGCTGAAGCTCACCGCGTGGCGTAACGCGCCAGCGATGCTGGCAAAATGAAAGCAGCGGATTGTCCTGTTTGCTATCGCTATAGCCACTGTAAAGGCGCAGCGGAGCGCCAATATGACGTTCCAGTTGCGTCACTTTCTCATGGCCCAGGCAGCGCAGAGGTAGCACCCAACCGCCGTACCCCCGCTCAATTTGGCTGGCGATAAGATTAACGCGCGGTAGCCATGGGGTGTCGAAGTAGACCTGTTCGACCAGTGACCTTGGGGATCCGGTAATCAACCAGATATCAGCGTCAGAGCTTAACAGGTAAGTCGTTAGACGCTGTTGCACGGCCGGAAAAGCCGTTACGTGCTGTCGAAACCAGCGCACGAAATCGGCCTGATGAGATTTCAGGCGCGCTTCACTCCGACCAAAAGTGCATCCCCAAAGGAGCAAGCTCATCGGCCAGCGGGCGGCGCGCCCCTGAATCAACAACCCCAGCGCAATAATCGGTAGCAGGGGCAGCACAAGCAACGCATTCAGCGGTTGGCGACGTAGCAGGTAGCGCAGAAAACTGCCGAACATATCCTGCTGGTGTAACGTACCATCCAAATCAAAAAAGACAACGCGACGCTCGTGATTGGTCAAACCTTATTCCTCTGGATCGTTGAACCCCAATAGCCAGGTAAAAAGAAACCCGGCGATAACCGCTACCAGATAGCCTAACAGATAGAACATCACTTTTCCGGCAACAATCGTCAGAGCCAGCGGTAACCCTGAGATCCCAAAAGTAATAACCGTCGCGACCTTCCAGTAACTGATCAGCGCCCCGCCGACCGCTCCGCCAAGACAAGCGCCAATAAATGGCTTACCCAGCGGCAACGTCACACCAAAAATCAGCGGCTCACCGATCCCCAGTAATCCTACTGGTAACGCACCTTTAATCACTTTTTTCAGCCGTGCGTTACGGGTTTTCATCAGAACAGCAATCGCGGCACCAATCTGCCCCACTCCCGCCATCGCCAGAATGGGAAAGAGCGCGTTATAGCCATGTGCCTGCACCAGCTCAACATGGATGGGCACCAGCCCCTGATGCAAACCGGTGAGTACCAGCGGTAGAAATGTTCCCGCCAGTACCGCGCCGACGAGGAAACCGCCGCGATCGATAGCCCAGGATGCGCCATGAGCAATGGATTCCGAAATCCAGCCACCGAGCGGTTGCAGTGCCACAATCGCGATTGTCCCGGTGATGATAGTCGTCAGCAAAGGGTTCAGGATAAGCTCCAACGAGCCCGGCAGCACCTCACGAAATTTACGCTCAATCCAGCACATCAGCGCGACCACTAACAACACCGCGATAACTCCACCGCGGCCAGGCTGTAGTGCTTCGCCAAACAGAGTAATCTGTGCCAGCTGCGGACTGGAGAGGATCCCAGCCATTACGCCGCCCATCGCTAACGAACCGCCAAACACTTTGGCGGTGTTTACCCCGACCAGGATGTTCATGATGGCAAATACGGCGCTACCGAAGATACCCATCAACCCCAGCATATTCGGATAGTGAGTAGCAAAATCACCCACAATATCCGGTCGTTTGAGGATGTTAATGATGCCGGTAATCAAACCGGAGGCGATAAACGCCGGGATCAGCGGAATAAAGACATTCGCCAGCTTGCGCAGCGCATCGCTCATTGGCGCTTTGTACTTCGCTTTCACCTGAGACTTCGTGCGTTCAATGTCATTTACATTCGGACGTTCGCCGTCATCAGCAATCAGAGAACGCATGGCATCCACCACTTTGGCGGCCTTACCGGGACCAACAATAATCTGATGCTGCGCCCCCTGCTTCACATAGCCACTGACACCGGGTAACTGCTTCAGCCGGGAAATGTCCAGTTGGTCGTCATCCTGCACTTCCACCCTGACGCGCGTCATACAGTTTTCCAGGCGCAGAATATTTTTCTCTCCGCCAATCCCCAGCAGGATGTCGCTGGCAAGAACCGCCGTTTTGTCCATATGCACCTCTAGTGTTCTAACGCCGCGCGCAAAAAACCCTGGTGAGCGGAAAGTTTGGCTCTGGCTGCGGTTGCATCCAACCCGGTTAGCGCCATCAGTATGGCGGGTTTAACATCAAAGTCAGTCTGTTTCAGCAGTGTCTCGGCCTCTTCACGCGCAATGCCGGTAGCTTCCACCACCATGCGACACGCCCGGTCTACCAGCTTGACGTTGGTCGCTTTCATATCCACCATCAGGTTCTGATATACCTTGCCAAATTTCACCATTGCCCCAGTGGATATCATATTGAGCACCAGCTTTTGCGCAGTACCTGACTTCAGACGCGTTGACCCCGTCAGGGCCTCCGGACCTACAACCGGAGAGATGGCGATATCAGCTTCACGGGCGACAGGGGAATCCGGATTACAGGAGATCGCCACCGTCGTGCAGCCCACTTTGCGAGCATATTGCAGACCGCCTATCACGTACGGCGTACGTCCTGACGCCGCCAGACCAACAACCAGGTCCTGCATGCGAAGATTGAGTGCCCGAAGATCATCTTCTCCCAACTGAGGGTTATCTTCTGCGCCTTCAACCGCCTTCAGCAACGCGCCCGGACCTCCGGCAATAAGCCCGACAACCAGACCATGTTGCACACCAAAGGTCGGTGGACATTCAGAAGCATCCAGCACGCCAAGACGACCGCTGGTGCCTGCACCCATGTAAATAATCCGCCCGCCTGCTTTTAACGCGTCAGCTGCCGCATCGACCGCATGCGCAACTTCAGAAAGCGTTGCTTTTACTGCTTCCGCTACCAGCGTATCCTGTTGATTAAAACGATGAACCAGCTCAAGCGTGGATAAAGCATCGAGATCCATCGTCTGTGGATTGCGGGTTTCTGATACTAACGCACCGAGATTCATTTTTTGTTCCTTAGGAATTTTTAATTCATAATAATCCGCCATAATGGAATATTATATTCACCCAGGCGAGTGAAATTTTGTTTTGTAATCGCCATCACGTTTTCGCCAGGAGACAGCATGAACTGTTTGATTCGCATTCGTCAGCGTTACCCGGACCTCGCGCAAAGCGATAAAAAGCTTGCGGATTACCTCCTTGCTCATCCGGATGATGCGCGTCATCTCAGCTCACAGCAACTGGCCTGCGAGGCAGGCGTCAGCCAGTCCAGCGTCGTGAAGTTCGCACAGAAAATGGGATTCAAAGGATTTCCGGCACTAAAACTGGCGATCAGCGAAGCGCTGGCCAGTAATCCCAATCCACATTCTGTTCCAGTGCACAATCAGATCCGCGGTGACGATCCCATGCTTCTGGTCGGAGATAAACTGATTAAAGAGAATGTGGCAGCAATGCATGCAACTCTGGATATCAACAGTGAAGAGAAGCTGATGGAAAGCGTTACAATGCTGCGGTCTGCCCGTCGCATTGTACTGACAGGTATTGGCGCATCCGGTCTGGTCGCGCAGAATTTTGCCTGGAAGCTGTTGAAGATTGGATTTAATGCGGTAGTTGAACGCGATATGCACGCCTTGCTGGCGACCGTACAGGCAATGTCACCAAACGATCTCTTGCTGGCAATTTCGTATACAGGGGAGCGACGCGAGCTCAATCTGGCTGCCGATGAAACATTACGCACCGGAGCAAAAATCCTCGCCATCACCGGATTTACCCCCAATGCTCTGCAGCAACGTGCAACCCGTTGCCTGTACACCATTGCAGAGGAGCAGGCCACTCGGAGCGCTGCGATTTCATCCACTCATGCGCAAATGATGCTTACCGATTTGTTGTTTATGGCGCTGGTTCAGCAGGATCTGGAGCACGCGCCGGAGCGTATCCGTCACAGCGAAGCGTTGGTAAAAAAACTGGTCTGAGCAAAGAATGCGCGTATAATGCCCGCCCGATTTGTGATGTTTTGAGAGTTTCCTGATGGCCCTGTTAATCACTAAAAAGTGTATCAATTGCGATATGTGCGAACCCGAATGCCCGAACGAGGCGATTTCGATGGGTGACAGCATCTACGAGATTAACAGCGACAAATGTACCGAATGTGTAGGACATTACGACACGCCGACCTGCCAGAAAGTGTGCCCAATCCCCAATACTATTTTGAAAGATCCGGCACATGTCGAAACAGAAGAACAGCTGTGGGATAAGTTTGTATTAATGCACCACGCAGACAAACTTTAACTCTCGATAATCACCGTGGCACAGGCGTAGTGACGTTCATCAGCCAGCGTCACATGCATATGCGCCACACCGAGCTTTTCTGCCAGCTTTAACGCCTCTCCCCACAACCGCAGACTCGGTTTGCCAAGTTCATCGTTAAACACCTCGAACTGATTGAACGCCAGTCCGTTGCGGATACCGGTACCAAAAGCTTTTGCCGCCGCCTCTTTTACCGCAAACCGCTTTGCCAGAAAACGCACCGGCTGCTGATGCGTTTCCCAGATAGCCCATTCGTTATCGCTCAGAACCCGTCTGGCAAGACGATCGCCGGTACGAGAGATCACCGCCTCAATGCGAGCAATCTCCACGATATCCGTACCTAATCCCAGAATTGCCATTAGCCACGCGCTTCCAGCATCAGGCGTTTCATTTCCACAACCGCATCTTTCAGGCCGCTCATTACCGCGCGTCCGATGATCGCATGGCCGATGTTCAGTTCGTGCATTTCCGGGATCCGTGCAATCGCTTTGACGTTATGGTAAGTCAGACCGTGACCAGCATTAACCTTCAGCCCCAGACTGGCTGCGAAGGTCGCAGCCTTAGAGATACGCGCCAGTTCATTGGCCTGTTCCGCGTCGTTTTTTGCATCGGCATAGCAGCCAGTATGAATTTCAATGTACGGCGCGCCCACTTCGGCGGCTGCTTTAATCTGATCTTCGTCGGCATCAATAAACAGCGATACCAGGATCCCCGCATCCGCAAGTCGTTTGCAGGCATCACGCATTTTGTCACGCTGACCTGCTACGTCCAGGCCACCTTCGGTGGTGACTTCCTGGCGTTTTTCCGGCACCAGGCAGCAAAAATGCGGCTTTGTCTCAACGGCGATGGCCAGCATCTCTTCCGTCACAGCCATTTCCAGGTTCATGCGCGTATCCAGCGTTTGACGCAGTATACGCACATCTCTGTCGGTAATATGGCGTCGATCTTCACGCAGATGTACGGTAATACCATCCGCACCTGCTTGCTCAACGATAAACGCCGCCTGAACCGGATCCGGATATGCGGTGCCGCGTGCATTACGTAAAGTGGCAATATGGTCAATGTTGACGCCTAACAGTAATTCAGCCATGACAATCCTCGTTAATCATTATTTGTTTTTACTGCGCGTTTTGGCATAAATTGCCGGAACAGTTCCCGGCTTTTTAACGGTTTACCACCAAGATACGGCTTTAACGCCATGCGGGTAAAGCGTTTCGCGGCACGTAGCGTATCAGCATCCGGAAATTCTCGCGACTCAAGTGCTTTCAAATGCCGCCCGGTAAAGGTGCTGTTATCGATCACCACACTGGCGATAAATCCTTTTTCTTCACGATAACGGTAGGTCATGGTGTCTTCGACCGACTCGCCGCTACCGGCACAGTGGGTGAAATCCACGCCATAGCCCAGATGACCAAGTAAAGCCAGCTCAAAACGACGCAAGGCGGGCTCAGGTGAGCCAGTCGCGCCAGCCAGCGCCTGAATGCAATTCAGGTAGTCGAAGAAGAGTTCGGAAAAGCGGGTCTCGTACTCAAGCACCCGAGAAATGAGTTCGTTGATATAAAGACCGCTGTAAAGCGTGATACCACTTAGAGGAAGCGCCAGAGAGACGGCTTCAGCGCTACGCAGGGTTTTGACCTCACCACGTCCACCAAAGCGAAGTAATAGCGGCGTAAAAGGCTGAAGTGCGCCTTTAAGATTGGAACGTTTGGAACGTGCGCCTTTAGCCACAAGGCGCACGCGACCCGACTCTTCCGTGAAGACGTCCAGCACCAGGCTGGTTTCGCTCCACGGGCGGCTATGTAAGACAAAGGCTCGTTGCCATCCTTCCATCATATCCGCCGTCTTTTCAGAACAGGGAATTAAACGTCGTCGCCGTAACCGAGACTGCGCAGTGCTCGCTCGTCATCAGCCCAGCCAGATTTTACTTTCACCCACAGTTCAAGGTGCACAGGCGCTTCGAACATCTCCTGCATGTCTTTACGCGCTTCGATACCGATGGTTTTGATTTTGGCCCCTTTGTTGCCAATCACCATCTTCTTCTGCCCTTCACGTTCAACAAGGATCAGGCCGTTGATATCGTAGCCGCCACGTTCGTTAGAGACAAAACGCTCAATCTCAACGGTAACGGAATACGGCAGTTCAGCCCCCAGAAAACGCATCAGCTTTTCGCGAATGATTTCTGAAGCCATAAAGCGCTGAGAGCGATCGGTAATGTAATCTTCCGGGAAGTGATGAATCGCTTCTGGCAGATGCTTACGCACGATACCTGCAACGGTATCGACATTCATGCCGGTTTCGGCAGAAATGGGGACGATATCCAGGAAGTTCATCTGGCTTGCCAGGAACTGCAGGTGCGGCAGCAGATCGGCCTTCTCCTGTACGTTATCAACTTTGTTGATCGCCAGGATAACCGGTGCTTTACCGTCACGCAGTTTATTCAGCACCATCTCGTCGTCCGGCGTCCAACGAGTGCCTTCCACGACAAAAATAACCAGCTCAACGTCGCCAATAGAACTGCTGGCAGCCTTGTTCATCAGACGGTTGATGGCTCGTTTCTCTTCCATATGCAGGCCCGGGGTATCAACATAAATAGCCTGATACGCGCCTTCAGTATGGATCCCGACAATACGGTGACGTGTTGTCTGCGCCTTACGTGAGGTGATGGAAATCTTCTGCCCAAGCAGATTATTCAACAGGGTGGATTTACCAACGTTCGGACGACCGACGATGGCAATAAATCCGCAATAGGTTTTTTCTTCGCTCATTCCAGCTCCAGTTTTTTTAACGCCTGTTCGGCGGCAGCTTGCTCAGCCTTACGACGGCTTGAACCTGTGCCAACCACCGGTTCACTCAGGCCGCTAACCTGGCAGTGGATAGTAAATTCTTGATCGTGCGCTTCGCCCCGGACCTGTACTACCAGATAAGACGGCAGCGGCAGGTGGCGACCCTGCAAATATTCCTGCAAACGCGTTTTCGGATCTTTTTGTTTATCGCCGGGACTAATTTCATCCAGACGGGTTTGATACCAGTTAAGAATAAGTTGTTCAACAGTCTGAATATCGCTGTCGAGGAAGACACCGCCGATCAATGCTTCGACAGTATCAGCCAGGATAGATTCACGACGAAAACCGCCGCTTTTCAGCTCACCAGGCCCCAAACGTAAACATTCACCGAGGTCAAACTCACGGGCTAATTCCGCCAGCGTATTACCACGTACCAGCGTGGCACGCATGCGGCTCATATCACCTTCGTCCACACGAGGGAAACGATGATATAGCGCATTAGCGATAACAAAGCTCAAAATAGAGTCGCCTAAAAATTCTAAACGCTCGTTATGTTTGCTGCTGGCGCTACGGTGAGTTAATGCCTGCTGCAACAGCTCCTGATGATTAAAAGTGTAGCCCAGCTTCCGTTGAAGCCGATTAATTACGATGGGGTTCATGCGATACCAATAAATGAATGCGTCAACAATCCAGCACACGAAACAGACCTGATATACACAATCCGGGTAGCCGTTTCGGCATAGCCAGAATGCTTATGTATACGAACCAACGCTGTTTCGTGTGCCGTGGCAACCTAACGCTGCCAACCTAAAACTTCGGGGGAATATTCTATACACAACGACAAGGGATGTCGTTAGTCTGCGGGAATTTATCCAAGAAATAATTCACGCTGTCGCCATAATGACGACAACGTGAACGATTATCAGAGATTAGTGAATACCACCAATACGGCTTAAACGAACACCGGTCGGCCACTCACCTTCCTGCTTATCAAAGCTCATCCAGATAGCTGTCGCTTTACCCACCAGATTCGCTTCCGGTACAAATCCCCAGTAACGGCTGTCCGCGCTGTTATCACGGTTATCACCCATCATGAAGTATTGTCCCGGCGGGACTATCCAGGTCGCGAGTTGCTGCCCTGGCTGACGGAAATACATCCCCACCTGATCCTGCGCGATCGGCACGGTCAGAATGCGATGCGTTACATCACCCAGAGTCTCTTTACGCTCGGTCAGACGAATCCCGTTTTCTTTTGTTTCGTTCAGCGGAACCTCGAAGAAACCACTGGTAGCTTCTCCGCCATTACGACGAGCAAACGTCTGCACGAAATCACTCGGCTGAACATCAGAATACGTTACCGGCAATGCGTTTTCACATGCCTGACCGGAGCTGCACCCGGGCTGAATGGTGACCTCTTTAGCCACTGGATCGTACGTCACTTTGTCTCCCGGTAAACCGACAGCGCGTTTGATGTAATCCAGACGCGGATCTTCCGGGTATTTAAACACCACGATATCACCACGTTTCGGATGGCCTGTTTCAATTAACGTTTTCTGATAAATCGGATCTTTAATTCCGTAGGCAAATTTCTCTACCAGTATAAAGTCGCCAATTAACAGTGTCGGCATCATCGAACCCGACGGGATCTGAAACGGTTCATAAATAAACGAGCGCACCACCAGCACAATCGCCAGCACCGGAAAAACAGATGCCCCCGTCTCCAGCCAGCCCGGCTTAGGGGAGACTTTTTTCAGCGTTGCGTTATCCAGTGAATCACCCGCTGCAGCTTGTGCCGCCGCCTGACGCTCCCGGCGTTTTGGTGCAAAGACAAATTTATCAATGCACCATAAAATGCCCGTCACCAGTGTGGCAATCACCAGAATCAGGGCAAACATATTCGCCATGCCAACTCCTTAGGATTATTTACTGTCTTTACCGACATGCAGAATGGCGAGGAACGCTTCCTGCGGCAGTTCGACGTTACCGATCTGCTTCATGCGCTTTTTACCTTCTTTCTGTTTCTGCAGCAGCTTTTTCTTACGGCTGATATCACCACCGTAGCACTTCGCCAGAACGTTTTTACGCAACTGCTTAACCGTTGAACGCGCGATAATATGCGTACCAATGGCCGCCTGAATCGCGATATCAAACTGCTGGCGAGGGATCAGATCTTTCATCTTCTCTACCAGTTCGCGACCACGGCTCTGAGAGTTATCGCGATGGGTAATCAGCGCCAGCGCATCGACACGTTCATTGTTGATGAGTACATCAACACGCACCATGTCAGAGGTCTGGAAGCGTTTGAAGTTATAATCCAGCGACGCATAGCCGCGAGAGGTCGACTTCAGACGGTCGAAGAAGTCGAGCACCACTTCTGCCATCGGAATTTCATAGGTCAGCGCAACCTGGTTACCGTGGTAAACCATGTTGGTCTGTACGCCACGCTTCTCAATACACAGTGTAATAACGTTGCCCAGGTAAGCCTGAGGCAGCAGCATGTGACACTCAGCGATCGGCTCACGCAGTTCGTAAATGTTATTCAGCGGCGGCAGCTTGGACGGGCTATCGACATAGATAGTTTCTTTCGACGTGGTTTCCACTTCGTAGACTACAGTCGGCGCGGTGGTGATCAGATCCAGATCGTATTCACGTTCCAGACGTTCCTGAATGATCTCCATGTGCAGCAGGCCAAGGAAGCCACAGCGGAAACCGAAGCCCAGTGCGGTAGAGCTCTCCGGCTCGTAAAAAAGCGAAGCATCGTTCAGGCTCAGCTTACCAAGCGCATCACGGAAGTTTTCGTAATCGTCAGAGCTGACCGGGAACAAACCGGCATATACCTGCGGTTTCACTTTTTTAAAACCTGGCAACGCTTTGTCTGCCGGGTTACGAGCCTGTGTCAGCGTATCGCCAACCGGTGCGCCGAGAATGTCTTTAATTGCACAAACCAGCCAGCCCACTTCACCACATTTCAGTTCGGTACGGTCAACCTGTTTTGGTGTGAAGATCCCCAGACGATCGGCGTTATAAACCTGTCCGGTACTCATCACTTTGATTTTGTCACCTTTACGCATAGTGCCGTTTTTAATACGCACTAGCGAAACCACGCCGAGGTAGTTATCGAACCAGGAGTCAATGATCAGCGCCTGTAACGGACCTTCCGGATCACCTTCCGGCGGTGGAATATCTCGTACCAGACGTTCCAGAACGTCTGTCACGCCAACCCCGGTTTTCGCTGAGCAGCGAACGGCATCAGTCGCATCAATACCGACGATATCTTCAATCTCTTCCGCCACACGCTCAGGATCAGCGGCAGGCAGGTCAATTTTGTTTAATACCGGCACCACTTCGAGATCCATTTCCATGGCGGTATAGCAGTTAGCCAGCGTTTGCGCTTCAACACCCTGCCCGGCGTCGACAACCAGCAGTGCGCCTTCACAGGCAGCAAGCGAGCGGGAAACTTCATACGAGAAGTCAACGTGTCCCGGGGTGTCGATAAAGTTAAGCTGATAGGTTTCACCATCAGATGCTTTGAAATCGAGCGTCACGCTCTGCGCTTTGATAGTAATACCGCGCTCACGCTCAAGATCCATCGAGTCGAGAACCTGCGCTTCCATTTCACGGTCAGACAGGCCACCGCAGATCTGGATAATACGGTCAGACAGCGTCGATTTACCGTGGTCGATGTGAGCTATGATTGAAAAGTTACGTATGTTCTTCATATAGAGTAGTTATTGTGCCTTACGCCTGATTCGACAGGCTCTGAGAAGTCGCTGTTCTGAGCTTAACGTCTGTTTAAGTGAAACGCCGCATTCTACACTACAACGCTGAGGCGAGGAAATGTTCATAGAGCAAGGATAGCGGGAACTGGAAACAACTTCGCTTTTCTAATGCAAAGCTCGCAAGGGTAACGTTATGCCCGATGGAGCACGCTTATCGGGCCGACAAATACAATATGTACATTATTGCCACTTGCAGGCCAGATCAGACGAAGATATCACTGGCTTGTTTCGGTAGAGGATGTGTCGACACGCAGTATTCCAGGCGGGAGAGCAACGTTTAAAATAACCGGTTGCCAGGCTTCACGTACTGCCAGTTTTCGTGAAAAACCGCGTGCAATCAGAAATCCACCCACGCCGCCCAGTATCGCACCGCTTAACGCTGCGATATCACTACCAAACAGCACCTGAAACAGCGCTGCAAAAACAAAAAGCCCCGCCAATGGTGACATATAGACCAACATTGCCGAGCCCAACAGGCTGCCTTCCGCAATCCCAAGTTCAACTTTCTGACCTGGAGCCAGTGGTTCGTCGCTGGGCACCACAATAGTATGCGTCGTCTGCGGCCCCAGTTTGTTCAACACACGGCTTCCGCAGCCTGCTCGTGAGGCACAACTGCTGCAAGACGCTTTAACGTCACAGCTGACCGTTGCCAGACCGTTCTGCCAGGAAACAACCGTTGCCCACTCTTTAATCATTGTGCAGCCCTGAACTTAATATTGTCCGCAATACGCTTCGCCGTCTGTGGCGGAAGCTCACCCACAATGGTGATTTCGGCATTATCACGCACGCTGGTGCTGACTGTCCGGCGTCCTGTACGCAGCAGTTGATCGGCACTGTTTTGCATTGCACGGTTAACGTTCACGGAGAAACTGAACAGACCATCAGAGTAAAGACGAGATTCAATAGGCATATTATCCATCGTCGGTAGCGGACGACGGCTGCTGGATACTTCACTGAATCCTTGCGGCAACCACGACGGGCTCCAGTTAAAATTCGTTTTCTCGCCCGCAGGAACGGACAGCAGCGGTGGTAAGTTCGCTTTCGCCAGCGTCTGCATACTGTCACCGACACCGCTATTCACGGTAAAGGAGATAACACGAAACTGTTCGAGCGTTTCACCATCACGATCGAGCAGATCGACACGCATCGGCAACTTGGTTTCGGTGTCCATCCAGACAATGTAGCTATAACGAGTACCGTCACGCGCCACCACGCGGATCACTTCACAGAGTCTGTCGGCAATACGGGTGCGGCCTACTGAAATAAAATCATAGTAGGGCGAAAGGCGTTTAAAGTCGGTATAAATCAGAGACGGCAGGGAATCAACGATATAGTCACCGTTCAGCGTGAACGGCTCCAGCCCAGGCTCAAAATAGCTGATTTCGTTCCCACGCTGCACCACTTCCCGGCGCGGTCCATCCATTTGCAACAACTGTGCAAGAGGACGGTTGTCCAGGCGTGCATGGCGATAACGTAGGGATTCAACACCCTGCTTATTGATGCTGACAAATGACAGCTCATAGGTTAGCGACTGGCTGGCCAGATTCATCTGCTGCAACAACGCCCCGGACGCAGGATTGGCCGAGGCGTTTACAGAGAAGAACAGGCTACCAGCCACAAGTGACATGGCAAACCAAAGTTGCTTCATTACTGCGATTGCGTTCCTAAAGTTTGAATTCCTGGCACCTGTACAGCGGCTTGCTGTGTTTGCGCCTGCTCAAACTGAAGCTGTTCGGAGTGCAGTCGGCGTTGCAGTTCGTAATCCTGCAACATGGCATTGATACGACGACGCTGCTCCTGTACCTGCTGTTGCTGACCGCCGCTGGCCGTCGCGTCAGAAGGTACACCCAAGCTCACCGGACTGGCTTTACCCATCATCGGTAATGTATTAAATACCGGCGTTTCGGGCTGCTGGGACATTTCAGATTGTCCATTATAGTGCTGGACGCCAACAATAACTGCAAGCGATACGCACGCAGCCACGCCCATTTGGGTAAGCTGCGCGGCCCACGGACGCATTTTCTTCCAGAATGGCATTTTCTGCCACTGATGCGGTGCGGGCTGGGCCTCAGGGATCAACGGCGCCGTCTGGCGTACTGGCTCAGCTTCAATAGCAGCCATAACGCGGGCGGAAATATCGAAATGGAGAACGTCGGCAGTATCACCTCGCATGGAATCGCGGATCAGGTGATAACTCTCCCAGGTTTTTTGCATTTCCGGGTTGTGAGTCAACTCTTTGAGTAACTCAGTGTCCAGCGTTTCGCCATCCATTAAAGCGGAAAGTTTTTCTTTCTGCATGCCTAATACCTTTTCCAGTATCCCGCTATCGTCAACGCCTGATAAGCGGTTGAACTTTATTATCAATAGCTTCCCTCGCTCGGAAGATACGTGAACGCACCGTACCTACCGGACAATCCATGATAGCGGCTATATCTTCATAGCTCAGGCCATCTAGCTCCCGCAAGGTTATTGCCATGCGTAAATCTTCCGGGAGGGACTCAATAGTTCGGAAAACTATCTGTCTCAGTTCTTCTGACAACATTAAGTTCTCAGGGTTCGAAATTTCTTTCAGTGCTCCGCCACTTTCGTAGTTTTCAGCTTCAATCGCATCTATATCACTGGAAGGTGGACGACGCCCCTGAGCGACCAGGTAATTCTTCGCTGTATTGACTGCAATACGATACAGCCAGGTATAAAAAGCACTATCTCCCCGGAACGAATCCAGCGCACGATAGGCCTTAATAAATGCTTCTTGTACCACATCAGGAACATCGCCCGATGGTACATAGCGAGAAACCAGACTCGCCACCTTATGCTGATAGCGTACTACCAGTAAGTTAAAGGCTTTCTGATCTCCCTTCTGGACCCGTTCAACCAGGACCTGGTCCGTTAACTGCTCGCTCATCCGAGGTAAAGTCTCCCCAAACCAAATTTCCACGCGCTTTCGAAACGCCACTCCATCAGCTGCACTATGAGCAAGCAACGAGTTAGAGTGCTCAAGTTTCGTAAAGTTCCGTTACGCATTTGTTTTTGTTTGTCATGTTGTAGACAGGTCTTATCTATCATTATAAGTCTACATAACCCGATCAACGCACTATCTGTTCAGAAATGCCCATTAAACCGCTTGCAGAGTAACCCAACGGCTACTTTATTTCATCACCTAATCTGTTGCTAACGGCCTGCTTCGCAAAATATTTTTCGTATTTTACTCCTCATCGTACATTTCTTTAATGTTTAGTCATTGCAACACAATCAAAAATAAAACGTGCAGTATCGCGCAATGTGGTGCTATGGTGACCAAACACTGTTTAGTAAATTAAACAAAAATCATGAATACGACCCCTGAATTATCCTGTGATGTGTTGATCATTGGCAGCGGAGCTGCCGGACTCTCGCTGGCGTTACGCCTGGCTGAAAAACATCAGGTCATTGTGCTGAGTAAAGGGCCGGTAAGTGAAGGCTCAACGTTCTATGCTCAGGGTGGCATCGCCGCTGTTTTCGATGAAACTGACAGTATCGACTCCCACGTTGAAGACACGCTGATTGCAGGAGCTGGTCTTTGCGATCGACATGCGGTTGAGTTTGTTGCCAGCAATGCCCGCACGTGCGTCCAGTGGTTGATTGATCAGGGCGTCCTTTTTGATACCCAGGTTCAGCCCAACGGCGAAGAAAGCTATCACCTGACCCGAGAAGGTGGCCATAGCCACCGACGTATCCTGCATACCGCCGACGCTACTGGCAAAGAGGTCGAAACCACGCTGGTCAGCCAGGCACAAAATCATCCCAATATTCAGGTTCTGGAGCGTAGCAACGCCGTGGACCTGATTATCTCCGATAAAATCGGCCTGCCGGGTACGCGTCGCGTTGTCGGTGCCTGGATCTGGAACCGTAATAAAGAAGCCGTCGAAACCTGCCACGCTAAATCCGTGGTACTGGCAACCGGCGGCGCATCCAAAGTTTACCAATACACCACTAATCCGGATATTTCTTCGGGCGATGGGATCGCGATGGCCTGGCGCGCAGGTTGCCGCGTTGCCAACCTCGAATTTAACCAGTTCCACCCAACTGCGCTATATCACCCGCAAGCGCGTAATTTTCTACTGACTGAAGCGTTACGTGGCGAGGGGGCACATTTGAAGCGCCCGGATGGATCGCGCTTTATGCCCGACTTCGACGAGCGTGGAGAACTGGCTCCGCGAGATATTGTTGCTCGCGCCATTGACCATGAAATGAAACGCCTTGGCGCGGACTGCATGTTCCTTGACATCAGCCATAAGCCGGAAGAATTTGTCCGCCAGCATTTTCCGATGATTTATGAAAAATTATTGGGCCTGGGGATCGATCTGACAAAAGAGCCGGTTCCGATTGTGCCTGCTGCACACTATACCTGCGGTGGCGTCATGGTCGATGACTTTGGCCGTACCGATGTCGACGGTCTGTATGCCATCGGAGAGGTCAGTTATACCGGGTTGCATGGCGCAAATCGCATGGCATCGAACTCACTGCTGGAGTGTCTGGTGTATGGCTGGTCTGCGGCGGAAGATATTGATCGAAGAATGCCTTACGCGCGCGGCGTAAGTACGCTCCCAGGGTGGGACGAGAGCCGGGTAGAAAACCCTGATGAACTGGTTGTTATCCAGCATAACTGGCATGAGCTACGGCTCTTTATGTGGGATTACGTTGGCATTGTACGTACAACAAAACGTCTGGAACGCGCCCTGCGGCGTATCACCATGCTTCAACAGGAAATTGATGAGTATTACGCCCATTTCCGTGTGTCAAACAATTTACTGGAACTGCGCAATCTGGTGCAGGTTGCCGAATTAATTGTGCGCTGCGCGATGATGCGTAAAGAGAGTCGGGGCCTGCATTACACACTGGATTATCCTGAACAACGTCCCGAGTCAGGCCCTTCTATCCTGTCGCCGTTAAGCCATCACATAAACAGATAAAACGCCTGGGTCAGCGCCGTATAGCCTTCTGAATAGCGCTGGTCTGGCCCACGAATCACCAGCCTGTCAATAAAACACTCCCCGGCCTGCGGGGAGAAAGCCAGCAATACCCTGTGCGGTAGACGAGCCTCAGTTTCTGCAACATCCGTACGCAGACGCAGATGCCAGCCCATACCCAGAGCCTGCTGGGTAAATGCGTTACCAATCTGCTCCGGCAGCACCACACAAAAAAAGCCTTCTTCTGTAATACTGTTCGCCGCCAGTGTTAACAATGCTTCGTGATCGAGTGTGGTGGTATAGCGTGCCTGCTCACGTTGCGGCGTGGCACACTCTACCCCCTGTTCATAATAGGGAGGATTACTGATGATCAGATCGAAACGCACGGTCTGGCGCGGTACCCACAGCTGCGCATCTTCTGAATGCACTGTCACACGATGCATCCATGGAGATTTTACAATGTTTTCCTGAGCCTGCAGCGCGGCATCGACATCAAGTTCCACGGCATCAATAATGACGCTTTCATCCGTGCGCTGGGCCAGCATCAGCGCCAGCAGGCCACTCCCGGTACCGATATCAAGGATCCGTTTTACACCCGCGACGGGCGCCCAGGCACCTAATAAAATACCGTCCGTTCCGACTTTCATTGCACAACGATCGTGTGCCACAAAAAACTGCTTAAAAGTAAATCCATTACGTCGAAGTACGGATGTAGACTGGGGCATGAAGAACAACCTTCCTGGAAAAAAAACGATAACATTGGATAAAAACAATACCTGAGAAGGTATATCCATACAAACAGATGAAGATTGCAGCCGTAACGTCTATAATCAGCGCCCCACACAGAGGTAGAACATGACTGTAACGACTTTTTCCGAACTTGAACTCGATGAAAGCCTGCTGGATGCCCTCCAGGAAAAAGGTTTCACTCGCCCGACCGCCATTCAGGCTGCCGCCATTCCGCCTGCGCTCGATGGACGTGATGTACTCGGTTCTGCGCCGACAGGCACCGGTAAAACGGCGGCATACTTGCTGCCAGCGTTGCAGCACCTGCTCGACTTCCCGCGCAAAAAATCCGGTCCACCGCGCATTTTAATTTTGACGCCGACGCGCGAACTGGCGATGCAGGTTGCCGAACACGCTCGTGAACTGGCCAAAAATACGCATCTGGATATCGCCACTATTACCGGCGGCGTGGCTTACATGAACCACATGGAAGTCTTCAGCGCAAACCAGGACATCGTGGTCGCAACCACAGGCCGCCTGCTGCAATATATTAAAGAAGAGAACTTCGACTGCCATGCAGTCGAAACACTGATCCTCGATGAAGCCGATCGCATGCTGGACATGGGCTTTGCCCAGGACATCGAGCACATCGCCGGTGAAACACGCTGGCGCAAGCAGACCATGCTGTTCTCCGCCACGCTGGAAGGTGATGCGATTAAAGATTTTGCCGAGCGTCTGCTGGAAGATCCGGTTGAGGTCTCAGCGGATCCGTCAACGCGCGAACGCAAGAAGATCCATCAGTGGTACTACCGCGCCGATGACATCGAGCATAAAACAGCTCTGCTGATCCATCTGTTAAAACAGCCTGAAGCGACCCGCTCAATTGTCTTTGTACGCAAACGCGAGCGTGTGCACGAACTTGCAGGCTGGCTGCGCCAGGCGGGGATTAATAACTGCTATCTCGAAGGCGAGATGGTACAGAATAAACGCAACGAAGCGATCAAACGACTGACCGATGGTCGGGTGAACGTACTGGTTGCGACCGACGTGGCCGCACGTGGTATTGATATCCCAGACGTCAGCCACGTGTTTAACTATGACATGCCGCGCAGTGGCGATGCCTATCTGCACCGCATCGGTCGTACCGGTCGTGCTGGCCGTAAAGGTACCGCGATTTCTCTGGTTGAAGCGCATGACCACCTGCTGCTCGGCAAAGCAAGCCGTTATGTAGATGAACCACTGAAGCCGCGAGTTATTGACGAACTGCGTCCAACAACCCGTGCGCCAAGTGAAAAATCTAACGGCAAGCCATCCAAGAAAGTGCTGGCAAAACGCGCCGAGAAGAAGGCGAAGGATAAAGAGAAGCCGCGTGTGAAGAAACGTCACCGCGATGCCAAGAATATCGGCAAGCGTCGTAAGCCGAGCGGAGCTGCCTCACAGCAGTCCGACAAAGAATAAACCGAATGCCGGGCCAGTCAGCCCGGCATTTTTTCATGCCTCGCAAAGCTCTCTACAATACAATCCATGAAAACCCGCATAGCCGGGCTGACGACTTTTCCGGCATGATGCGCGCACAATGCGGTAATCAACTCAGAATCTTCACCAAACGGTAACGCTATCAATTCTCCTGAACGCAACTCCTTCTCAACGGTAAATCGCGGTAAAAAGCTAACACCAAGATTAGCAGATACACACTGCTTGATGCTCTCAATACTCCAGAGTTCAATGGTATTTTCCAGTGTAATCTGTCGCTTTCGCAGCAGACTTTCAAAGCGTTGCCTGAAGATACATTGCGGTTCATTAATGATAAAGATGCAGGGTATGTGCTGGTTATGCTGGGTGAAATTAACGTGCTTAAGAACCGGAGAAGCAACCAGGACAAGAGGTTGTTCGCCCAATGGCAGCATCTCAAGAGCATCGTCATTACCAACCCGATAAAATACTCCCAGATCAACATCATCACTGAGCAAAGCATCACGAATGACATAACAATTGAGTGACTGTAAGAATAAGCGAACATTGGGCGCACGTTGTTTAAACCGTTGTAAAACCTGAGGCATTTTATAAGCCAACAGCGTTTCTCCGGTTGCGACGCGGAGATCGCCGCTCGGTTGTGCATCTTGTTGTGCCGTTTGCCGGATCGATGCCATCACGCGCGTCAAGTCATGTATATGCGGCATCAGCCGTTTCCCTTCACTGGTCAGGCACATCCGGCGACCAATTTTTTCGAACAACTGCACCGAGAGTTCTTGTTCAAGCTGTTGAATATGAAACGTAACGGTTGACTGCGTACAACAAAGTTTTTGCGAAGCCCGAAGAAATGAGCCCTCTTCTACCACCGTTTTTAGCGTAATAAACCGACGTAAATCCATCTTCACCAACCTATCGAAATTATCGAACTTAGAATGCAAAAACATTCATTTTTTTAAATGTTCTGTGTCGGGTACTGTCTGCTAAAACAGAGGAGATAACAAGTGACCCCCACGCTTTTAAGTGCATTCTGGACCTATACACTGATTACTGCGCTAACCCCCGGCCCGAACAATATCCTCGCGCTTAGTGCAGCGACATCACATGGCTTTCGTCAGAGTACGCGTGTTCTGGCGGGAATGAGCCTGGGCTTTTTGATAGTCATGTTGCTGTGCGCCGGGATTTCATTCTCGCTTGCAGTCATTGATCCGGCTATCGTCCACTGGCTCAGTTGGGCGGGGGCAGCATATATCTTATGGCTGGCCATAAAAATCGCCACCAGCCCGACCTCAAATGATAGCCTTGAGGCAAAACCGATTAGCTTTTGGGCAAGTTTTGGCTTGCAGTTTGTTAATGTCAAAATCATTTTGTACGGCATTACCGCGTTATCCACGTTTGTTTTGCCGCATACAAAAGAGCTGAGTTGGATAATTGGAGTTAGTGTATTACTGGCATTGATAGGAACATTCGGCAATGCCTGCTGGGCGCTGGCTGGTCATTTTTTCCAGCGCATCTTTCGCAGCTATGGGCGGCAATTGAATGTCATTCTGGCATTACTGCTGGTGTACTGCGCTGTGAGGATCTTTTATTAAATGATGTAAAAAAGCGGAAGATGCACTGACATCTTCCGCTTTTTGATTATTGATTTAGCGGGGTTGATTCCCCGTAAGCCTTACAGGCTTTCAGTAAAGGTACGAGCAATAACATCGCGCTGCTGTTCTGGTGTCAGTGAGTTGAAACGCACTGCATAACCAGAAACACGAATAGTCAGCTGCGGATATTTTTCCGGGTGTTTAACCGCATCTTCCAACGTTTCGCGACGCAGAACGTTAACGTTCAGGTGCTGACCGCCTTCCACGCGCACTTCTGGTTGCACGTCTACTGGAACTTCACGGTATTCAATTTCACCCAGTTTGCTGACGGCAACGACTTCATCGGCATTGAAACCTGCTTTCGCAACGATGCAGCGTGCTTCACCTTTTTCGCTGTCCAGCAGCCAGAAAGAGTTCAGCAGGTCGTCATTTGCAGCTTTAGTAATCTGGATACCTGTAATCATGTTGATGCCTCCCCGGCAAAATTATTTGATTTCGGTCAGCCGTTTCTCCGGCCAATTGGTAAAACCATTGTTGCTTGAGTGTATATATACCCCTCACACACCCTTGAATCTTTGATTTAAATCAACAAAAACCACACATCAAAAGTGGTGATGGGTGGATTTTATTGTTTTACATCAACTTACGCCAAGTCCTCAGGTAAACTTTTTACATAAATTTTCAACTATCTTTAAGGGTTAGCCCATTGAGAAACGTACAGAATTTTGCGCCTCATAAAGAAGCAGTTAAGCTATAGCGATTGCAAATTCGCAGGAGAGCGAGATGGCCACCGAATTAACCTGGCACGATGTGCTGGCTGAAGAGAAACAACAGCCCTACTTTGTTAATACACTGCATACTGTCGCCGGCGAACGCCAGTCGGGTATGACAATTTACCCACCACAAAAAGATGTGTTTAACGCATTTCGTTTTACCGAGCTGGGCGATGTTAAGGTCGTCATTCTGGGGCAGGATCCTTACCATGGGCCAGGTCAGGCACATGGTCTCGCCTTTTCTGTCCGTCCTGGCATTGCCATTCCGCCATCATTACTGAACATGTATAAAGAGCTGGAAGCCACAATTCCAGGTTTTACGCGACCTGCACACGGATATCTGGAAAGCTGGGCACGCCAGGGTGTTCTGTTACTTAACACTGTCCTTACCGTTAGGGCTGGTCAGGCGCATTCACATGCGAGTCTCGGCTGGGAAGCCTTTACCGATAAAGTCATTAGCCTGATCAATGAACATCGTGAAGGGGTGGTATTTTTGCTCTGGGGCGCGCACGCGCAGAAGAAAGGGGCAATTATTGATGCGCAGCGTCACCATATCCTGAAAGCGCCGCACCCTTCACCGCTCTCGGCACATCGCGGTTTCTTTGGCTGCAATCACTTTGTACAGGCAAATACGTGGCTGGAACAACGAGGTGAAAAAACAATTGACTGGATGCCGGTACTGCCGGCTGAGAGTGAGTAAAAAAATGCCAGCGATTCGCTGGCATTTTTATTATCAGGCTTTGTTCTGACGCCACCACTCCGCGAGCAGTACGCCTGTCGCGACGGAGACGTTGAGTGTCTCTACGTTGCCTGTGCCGTCAATCGCGACGCACAGGTCGTCTGCTGAGCATGCCGCTTCCGGCAGAGCTTCGCGTTCGCGGCCTAATACCAGCACCATTTTTTCCGGCAGCGTTGTGTTAAACAACGGCTTACCTTTGTCGCTGGAGGTCATGACGACGGTATAACCTGCCTGGCGGAAATCATCCAGCACATCGACAATACTGTCACCAGTAATTGGTTGAACGTGCTCTGCCCCACCTTCCGCGGTGCGAATCGCTGCACCAGATTCCAGCAGAGCTGCGTCCTGCACTACCACGCCTTTCACACCGAAGTGCGCACAGCTACGCATCATACCGCCCAGGTTGTGCGGGTTAGCGATATCTTCCAGCGCCAGTACGCAATCCTGCGCGCCCGCCTGACCGACCCATTGCTTAACGGTAGTACCATTACGTTTCTTAATCAGGAAGCAAACGCCGCCATGATGCTCGGTACCAGAAGCTTTCGCCAGTTCGGCCTCGTCAACCACGTGGTAGGCTTTGCGATTTGCCGCCATCCAGCGTAACGCTTCTTTGAATCGTGGTGTCACGCTCTGAATAAACCAGGCACGGACAATTGCATCCGGACGGCTCTGGAACAGAGCCTGACAGGCATTTTCACCGTAAACGCGGGTTTCTTCCGCACGCTGACGACGTAATACTTCAGGATCGATAAAACTCTTGCCGCTAATACCACCGTGATCGGCCTTTTCCGCGACATCATCACTCGGCGCGCGGGATACAGTACGCCATGGTGAGTCTTCACGTTTGCGGTCACGATCGCGGTCGCGGCTCTGATTATTTCTTTCATCGCGGGCGGGGCGACGGCCACCGTCTGCACGAGACTTTCCTGGACGTCCTCCCCCTTTCCCGGTACGCGGGTTCTGGGTACGTTTTTCAGAATCATCATCACTGCGGACATACATCACTTTGACCTTGCCGCTTTTATTCTTCAATTCATCGTTCATGCTTTTCTCCACCAGCGCTGCGCGAAGCGCGCAGATTACCCGATGTGCACGTCGTTAGCCATTATTTCATTTAAAAGCTTATGACTATTGTACTCATTGAATAAAACGCATTGTTGTTTAAAACAGTCTCTCCGATAATATGTAACATAATAGAAACATACCGGCGTCATTGCCGCGAAGTCCATCCTACTCATCCAGAGGTTAGTTATGAATACCGTTTGTACCAGCTGCCAGGCTATCAACCGCATCCCTGAAGATCGCGTTCAGGATACGGCCAAATGCGGACGCTGTGGTCACGATCTGTTTGATGGTGAGGTGATCAATGCGACCGGAGCTACACTGGATAAGTTATTAAAAGACGATCTTCCGGTGGTAGTCGACTTCTGGGCACCATGGTGTGGCCCATGCCGTAACTTCGCCCCAATTTTTGAAGATGTTGCCGAAGAGCGTAGCGGTAAAGTACGCTTTGTTAAAGTGAATACGGAAGCTGAACGCGAACTCAGCGCACGTTTCGGCATCCGCAGCATCCCGACAATCATGATTTTCAAGAAAGGTGAAGTCGTCGATATGTTAAATGGCGCCGTGCCAAAAGCCCCATTTGATAGCTGGCTTAACGAATCACTATAATCTATCCGGGGCACGTCTTGTGCCCCGTTTTGTCCTCTGCGACAATAACGTTTTTCAACGTGCTTCCCCATGACAGATAACGCCGTTCTTCAGTTACGTGCCGAGCGCCTTGCGCGCGCCACGCGCCCTTTTCTTGCCAGAGGTAATCGCATCCGTCGCTGCCAGCGTTGCCTGCTGCCACTAAAGCTCTGCCTTTGCGAAACGCTCGCGCCCTCTCAGGCAAAAAGTCGCTTTTGTCTGGTGATGTTTGATACCGAACCTATGAAGCCCAGCAATACGGGGCGTTTAATTGCCGATATTTTGCCAGATACCGTTGCCTTTCAGTGGTCACGAACCGAACCGCCGCAGGCATTACTTGAGCTGGCACGAAATCCAGATTATCACCCCATGGTAGTGTTCCCCGCTTCATATGCAGGTGAGGAACGTGAAGTAATTTTCACGCCACCAGCAGATAAACCGCCGTTGTTTATTATGCTCGATGGTACCTGGCCGGAAGCGCGCAAGATGTTCCGTAAAAGTCCGTACCTGGATAACCTGCCGGTGATTTCCGTCGATTTATCGCGCCTTTCCGCCTACCATCTGCGCGAAGCGCATGCTGAGGGGCAGTATTGCACTGCCGAAGTGGCGATAGCCTTACTGGATCTGGCTGGTGACAGGCAAGCAGCAGAAGCATTAGGTGGGCACTTCACACGCTTTAAAACACGCTATCTGGCAGGAAAAACTCAACATCAGGGAAGCGTCACAGCAGATTCAGCAGAAAGCGTTTAAAATCATTCGGTCACTGGTGTCATTAAGGAAGCCGATATGAGTCAACGTGGTCTGGAAGCGCTACTGCGACCGAAATCCATTGCGGTGATTGGGGCATCAATGAAACCCAATCGTGCAGGTTACCTGATGATGCGTAACTTACTGGCTGGGGGTTTCAATGGGCCGGTTTTACCGGTGACACCTGCCTGGAAAGCGGTTTTAGGTGTTCTTGCCTGGCCCGATATCGCCAGCCTGCCTTTTACTCCCGATCTTGCCGTTTTGTGCACCAATGCGAGCCGCAATCTGGCATTGCTTGAAGCGTTAGGTGAAAAAGGCTGTAAAACCTGCATTATTCTCTCGGCGCCCGCAGCACAGCACGCTGAACTGTTAGCTTGCGCATCACGCTATAGAATACGTCTGCTCGGTCCCAACAGTTTGGGACTTCTCGCCCCCTGGCAGGGACTCAACGCCAGTTTTTCACCGGTACCGATTAAGCGCGGTAAGCTTGCATTTATCTCTCAGTCTGCTGCCGTATCCAACACTATTCTCGACTGGGCGCAGCAGCGGGAAATGGGATTTTCCTATTTCATAGCGCTGGGCGACAGCCTGGATATCGACGTTGATGAGCTACTTGATTACCTGGCCCGTGACAGTAAAACCAGCGCAATTCTGCTCTATCTCGAACATTTGAGTGATGCCCGACGCTTTGTCTCTGCGGCACGTAGCGCATCGCGTAATAAACCTATTTTGGTGATTAAAAGCGGTCGAAGTCCGGCAGCCCAGCGTTTACTTCATACCAGTGCGGGAATGGACCCTGCCTGGGATGCCGCCATCCAGCGTGCCGGTCTGTTACGCGTACAGGATACTCACGAGCTTTTTTCTGCGGTAGAAACCCTGAGCCATATGCGCCCGCTACGGGGCGACAGGTTAATGATTATCAGCAACGGTGCCGCTCCCGCTGCTCTGGCATTAGATGAGTTGTGGTCACGAAACGGCAAGCTGGCCACGCTGAGTGAAGAGACCTGTCAGAAATTACGCGATGCCTTACCTCTCCATGTTGATATCGCAAATCCACTGGATCTGCGTGACGACGCCAGCAGCGAACACTACATCAAAACACTGGATATTTTACTCTCCAGCCAGGATTTCGACGCCCTGATGGTGATTCACTCGCCCAGCGCTGCGGCTCCAGGCACCGAGAGCGCACATGCACTGATCGAAGCAGTTAAACACCACCCCAGAGGGAAATTCATTTCCTTGCTGACGAACTGGTGCGGAGAATTTTCATCCCAGGAGGCACGCAGGCTGTTTAGTGAGGCTGGATTACCCACCTATCGCACACCGGAGGGAACCATCACCGCGTTTATGCATATGGTCGAGTATCGGCGTAACCAGAAGCAATTGCGAGAAACACCGGCGTTGCCCGACAGCCTGACCGCCAATACCGCCGAAGCACATAATCTTTTGCAGCGGGCGATCGCTGACGGGGCGACATCTCTCGATACACATGAAGTACAGCCAATTTTGCAAGCCTATGGCTTACACACACTGCCGACCTGGATTGCCAGTGACAGCGCAGAGGCCGTGCACATCGCAGAACAAATCGGCTACCCGGTGGCATTAAAACTGCGTTCCCCTGATATTCCGCATAAATCGGAAGTTCAGGGGGTAATGTTATATCTGCGTACAGCAACAGAGGTGCAGCAGGCCGCTAATGCGATTTTTGATCGGGTGAAAATGGCCTGGCCGCAGGCGCGTATCCACGGTTTATTGGTACAAAGTATGGCCAACCGCGCTGGTGCTCAGGAGCTTCGCGTAGTTGTTGAACACGATCCGGTATTTGGGCCATTGATTATGCTGGGCGAAGGTGGAGTTGAGTGGAGGCCTGAAGAACAAGCCGTGGTGGCATTACCGCCATTGAACATGAATCTGGCACGTTATCTGGTGATTCAGGGGATCAAAAATAAAAAGATCCGCGCCCGCAGCGCACTACGACCATTAGATATCGCCGGTTTAAGTCAGCTTCTGGTCCAGGTATCCAACCTGATCGTCGACTGTCCGGAGATTCAGCGTCTGGATATCCATCCGCTTCTGGCCTCTGCCGGTGAATTTACTGCACTGGACGTCACGCTGGATATTGCCCCTTTCACTGGCGACAACGAAAGCAGACTGGCTGTACGCCCCTACCCCCATCAACTGGAAGAGTGGGTTGAGATGAAAAACGGCGAACGCTGCCTGTTCCGCCCTATTTTGCCGGAGGATGAGCCTCAACTGCAGCAGTTCATTTCACAGGTAACGAAAGAAGATCTTTATTACCGCTACTTCAGTGAGATCAACGAATTTACCCATGAAGATTTAGCCAATATGACGCAGATCGACTACGATCGGGAAATGGCCTTTGTCGCCGTACGTTGTCGAGATAACCATGAAGAGATCCTCGGTGTTACGCGAGCTATCTCGGATCCTGATAACGTAGATGCAGAGTTTGCTGTACTGGTTCGATCCGATCTCAAAGGACTGGGACTCGGCCGTCGATTGATGGAAAAGCTAATTACGTATACCCGAGATCACGGACTCAGGCGCCTGAATGGTATTACGATGCCAAACAATCGTGGGATGGTCGCCCTGGCCCGGAAGCTCGGGTTTGATGTTGACGTCCAGCTCGAAGAGGGGATTGTTGGGCTAACGCTTAATCTGGCCCAATTTGAGGAATCGTGAGTAAGGTACTGGAAATGTTGACCACATTAATGGGTACTGGTGGTATCATTGCTCGCTTATGTCGTCTGCATAGCACAGAGGACCCTTCAATGAACAGAGAAGAAATGCACTGTGATGTTGTCAAAATTTAAGCGTAATAAACATCAACAACACCTTGCCCAACTACCTAAGATTTCTCAGTCAGTTGATGATGTAGATTTCTTTTATGCTCCCGCTAATTTCAGGGAGACTCTGCTGGAGAAAATAGCCAGCGCGACGCAACGGATCTGCATCATAGCTCTGTACCTGGAGCAGGATGACGGTGGCAAAGGCATACTCGACGCGCTCTATGCGGCTAAGCGGCAGCGTCCCGAACTGGATATTCGGGTACTTGTTGACTGGCATCGTGCCCAGCGAGGGCGTATTGGCGCAGCGGCCTCCAATACCAACGCTGACTGGTATTGCCGAATGGCGCAAGAAAACCCAGGGATCGATATTCCGGTCTACGGCGTACCGATTAATACTCGTGAAGCGCTTGGCGTCCTGCACTTCAAAGGCTTTATCATCGATGATAGCGTCCTGTATAGCGGAGCAAGCCTGAACGATGTTTACTTGCACCAGCATGATAAATACCGCTATGACCGCTACCAGCTGATTCGCAACGCGCAAATGGCCGATATCATGTTCGACTGGGTAACGCAGAACCTGATGAACGGTCGCGGTGTTAATCGCCTTGATGATATCCATCGTCCTAAAAGCCCGGAAATTAAAAACGACATCCGTCTGTACCGTCAGGAACTGCGTGATGCCTCGTTCCATTTCCAGGGGAATGCTGATAACGAACAGCTTTCTGTTACTCCTCTGGTTGGGCTAGGAAAATCCAGTCTGCTAAATAAGACCATTTTCCACCTCATGCCTTGTGCGGAGCAAAAGCTTACGATCTGCACCCCTTATTTCAACCTGCCTGCTGTGCTGGTTCGCAATATCATCCAGCTACTACGGGAAGGGAAAAAAGTAGAAATCATCGTGGGCGATAAAACCGCCAACGACTTTTTCATACCTGAAAATGAGCCGTTTAAGATCATCGGGGCACTTCCCTACCTTTATGAAATTAACCTGCGCCGCTTCCTGAGCCGTCTACAGTATTACGTTAATACCGATCAGCTAGTCGTTCGCTTATGGAAAGATGATGACAATACCTATCATCTGAAGGGTATGTGGGTTGATGACAAATGGATGTTGCTAACCGGCAACAACCTTAACCCCCGAGCCTGGCGCCTGGATCTGGAAAATGCCATTCTTATCCACGATCCTAAGCAGGAGCTAACCCTTCAGCGCGAAAAAGAGCTTGAGCTCATCCGTACGCATACTACCGTCGTTAAACACTATCGCGACTTACAGAGTATTGCCGACTATCCGGTAAAAGTACGTAAGCTTATCCGTCGACTACGCCGTATTCGAATCGACAGATTAATCAGCCGTATTCTGTAACAAAAACCCCGTCCAGTGACGGGGTTTTTCCTGTGGAGGTAACGGTGCGCCTGTTTATCCTTGCCTGTATCCTGACACTTTCTGGCTGTAGCCATATGGCGAACGATAGCTGGAGTGGACAAGACAAAGCCCAACACTTCATTGCCTCCGCCATGCTGGCTGCAGCCGGAAACGAGTATGCGCAGCACCAGGGAAATAGTAACGACCGCAGCGCTGCTATCGGTTTTATGTTCTCAGTCAGCCTCGGTGCATCAAAAGAACTGTTGGACAGCCGCCCCTCAGGAAGCGGCTGGAGTTGGAAAGATTTTGCCTGGGATATAGCCGGAGCATCCACCGGCTACGCTGTCTGGCAAATGGCCCATCGCTAGAGGCGCAGCCCTTTCCCTTTACGGTGTAGCATTAGCGAGACAAAAAAAGCGACCACCGCCATAGCGGTAACGTACCAGAAGAATGTCGTTTCCATCCCGACCGACTTTAGCGACAGCGCAACATATTCCGCAGAACCACCAAACAAAGCATTTGCCACTGCATAAGATAACCCAACCCCTAGAGCACGAACTTGTGCCGGGAACATTTCGGCCTTCAGGATCCCACTGATAGAAGTGTAAAAACTCACAATTAGCAAAGCACACATCACCAGACCAAATGCCATAAACGGAGACGTCACATTCTGTAGCGCCGACAAAATAGGAACGGTGAACAGCGTAGCCAGCACCCCAAAGCACAACATCGAAGTACGTCGACCAATTTTATCTGACAAAGCACCAAATAACGGTTGCACCAGCATAAAGACACACAGCGCTGCCGTCATAATACCGCTGGCTACATTGGCATGCATACCTGCTGTATTTACCAGGTATTTTTGCATATAGGTAGTAAACGTATAAAAGCAAAGTGAGCCAGCGGCGGTAAAGCCAAGTACCATAATAAAAGCTTTACGGTTGCGCCATAATCCTTTCAGGGAGCCCGCTTCTTTCAACGCACGAACATCCTGTTTCGATGTTTCATCCAACTGACGACGTAACCATAATGCGACAATCGCCAGCACTGCCCCCAGCGCAAATGGGATACGCCATCCCCACGCTCTGAGTGCAGAGTCTTCTAACGTTTGCTGCAGTATCACCACAACCAGTAATGCCAGTAATTGTCCGCCTATCAACGTAACGTACTGGAATGAAGCATAAAATCCTTTCTTACCTTCAACTGCCACCTCACTCATGTAGGTTGCGCTAGTTCCATACTCTCCACCAACCGACAGTCCCTGGAATAATCTGGCAAGCAACAGCAGTGCGGGTGCCCATGTACCGATAGTTTCATACCCCGGCAGACAAGCGATCACCAACGACCCCATACACATCATGCACACTGACAACAGCATGGATTTTTTACGCCCATGTTTATCTGCGATCCGGCCAAAAAGCCATCCGCCTATCGGCCGCATCAGGAAGCCCGCAGCAAAAACGCCGGCGGTTTGTAGGAGTTGTGTTGTGGTATTTCCGGAAGGAAAAAAGATATGAGCAAAATAAAGAGAACAGAAAGAATAGATGTAAAAATCAAACCATTCGACAAGATTCCCTGATGACGCCCCTACAATTGCCCATATACGACGACGGGTATCGCTGTCGGTCAGCGCCCCATTCTCAGTTACACTGCTATCAGCCATTAGAATTGTGCCCCTGCCAAGGATCTGTTGAATCTTACAATGATGTATCGTGTTTTTAGTGAAAAATATGTTACATAATTGTTATACATCATTGCGAGAGTTAGATCACGATTTTAATTAGCAGAGAAAGGAATCAGATTTATATGATGGAGGGTAAGAAGCCTGAGTCTCATAGAACTACGCTTGTCAGACCTGAAGTCCGCAGACGCAAAAAAGCCCATCCGGCAGGATGGGCTTCTTCACTGATTTGATGCCTGGCAGTTCCCTACTCTCGCATGGGGAGACCCCACACTACCATCGGCGCTACGGCGTTTCACTTCTGAGTTCGGCATGGGGTCAGGTGGGACCACCGCGCTACAGCCGCCAGGCAAA
>NZ_CAMSEL010000012.1:0-106260 GCF_947057495.1 Citrobacter sp. Marseille-Q5395
GCGATCAACAACCTGTTTGACTGCTTCAGTTTTAAACTCTTCAGGATAACGCTTACCGCTCATGGGCACCTCTCTTTAAGTCATCTTAAATGACTCTGAGGTGTCTGTTAAACGCGTGGCGATTCACCTCGCGTCCTTCCGTTCAGTATAGCCTCAGTCCCTGACACCACCCGAGAACGGAATGACGTCCCCTTTCTCCCTCCCGGTGTTGCGTTCAAGCTCCCTGACATACTGCTGTAAAAGTATAAGGTTATGTAACAGCTCTACATTTTCAGCCATCATCTTTTTGATTTCTTCCCTCAGCTCATTTCTCTGACGGCGATACTTTTCTTTCAGCTTGATCTGCTGCTCAATGCCCTGCTCATCAACCGGCGCGGTGCCCTGGCACGTTTTTTTCAGACTGCGGATAGCCTCCCTGACCTGCCTGTACTCAGGACAGTTATAATTCAGGGTGCCGTTTGCCAGCCCCGCTCGTTTTTCCACAGCATACTGGCTGATACGCTCCCCTGATAACATCAGTTCCCTCAGGGCCTGCTCTGCTCTTGCCTGTGTTTTTTTAACCCCCGACTGTTCGTTCGTCATGCTCTATTCATCCTTTTCAAAAAAGCGGACAGCATCTGCATAAAAATCTCTCTCAAGCATCAGAAAATCCCTGTCAGCCTGAGGAGCATTATTTCGCACGGCAATCTCCAGAAGGTTGTCATAATGAGCCATCCTGCGTTTCCACACGGGAACAGAATCAGCTCCGGCCAGCATGTTCTCACATCCCGGATTGCAGGACGCTGACTGAACAACCGCCTTAAACTCGCAGTCATGGCCATTCATGCAATAAAAACCGTTTCCAAGAGATACCAGTTTTTGCCCGCCTCGTTTAGCCATGCTCATCGCTTTTTTCAGTGTAGGAAACGTCATCTGATGTAAGTGCCCACCTCTCTGGGACATCAGTAACTTCCCGCCTTCGCCATAAAGCAGGCCTTCATGCTGATAAGAAACAGCCCTGGAAGCTGAGAGTTCGGTATCAACCCTTTCAATCTCGGCAGCGAATGCCTGAGGGATCGCCCGGCTAAAATGCGAAGCGTTGAGTGCACCGGACATATACCACTCCGTCATGCCTCTGATTAAGTGCTTAAACTGCCGGATAAGATCATTAGTAGAAATCAGATCAAGACGCCTGAGGTGTACAGCAAGTGAACGGCGAAACTGATGGGTTCGCAATGGCCAGAAAGCCCCCTCCCGAATCTCCATCGCAACGCGTTCATCATCACGTATGTTTGGATTTAAAAGCCTGAACTCATCAATATGGTCACGTCGGATGAACAGATGGTGTCTTTTCACAAATTTCTTTGCCCACTCAGTCTGGCGCTGCGTCCCCATAAAAGAGAGTTTTTGCTCCGAGAACCACGACCTGATATTTAAAGACAATGGAACATTGTCCAGCGTCTTCCCGTCCAGGCCTGTCATGATTTGATTAATTCTGCGTAAATGCTGAAAAGGCTTTTCCACATAGCGACAAACAACCCAGTCTTCGTGACTTCCACCTTCCGGGGCGAACTTATGCAACACCGAACGAAGTCCCAGGATATCACCATCATAAATCAGTGAACCGTGCATCACGCCAAGCACTTCGCTGTGTCTCATCCCCGACATGGCCTGTATCACATTCATGACTTTTAACGTCAGCTCAAAATGCCAGGTGTTCAGCTTTATGTGATCAACGCCAATAAAATCAGATCTCCAGCGCTTATTTTTATGTACCGAGAACCAGCCCTGCATCCCGGGGCCAAGTGTCGCGAAAAGCGCCCGAATTTCCCCGGCAACAATATTGTAGTAATACGCGGCCCGGTAATCCGGTATGCTTTTTGCTGTCCCTCTTTTACGGGCTTCCAGCATCGACGTATAGTAAGGCGAATCATAAAAACCGTTTATGATAGCGCACAGCCGGGAAAACCCGTCAAAATCGAAATCACTGATTTCAGCATCCAGTTCAGTAATCAGCCCTTCCCAGACAGACATCATAAGACTGAAAGGCATACAATATGTCTGGTTTGAATCATCCACACTGTTGTAACTGTCGAAGCTAATATCAGGAAAGTAACCGTATTTTCGAAGACGGGTATGACCTGTCAGCGAGATATCCGCCAGGTCCATAAAGTAATTACGTAATGTTCTTTCAGAACGCTTCCTGCCGTGCTCATCCTCCTCCTTCATCTTTACAATGAAAGCATTCCGGACAAGCGGAAAACGAAGCTGAAACAGACTGCGATACCCCATAGACTCAATAATACGGGCTCCCGCCACAATGTTTGCACATTTCCGGATCAGTGACTGCGTCTTCGCGGTCCTGCCGACAATCCAGAGCAGGCTGGCTGAGATGATTTTGGCTTCAAGACGCAGTTCAGGATCCCGTATGCCTGAAAAATTAACGGTTCTTAACGTTTCACCAATATGGGTTCTGACATAGCGATTGGTCCAGACATCATCCCTGAAATAAATATTCAGCGTCTCCTCATTGATAAAACGCATATCATGTTCATCTGAGCTGGCGATAACCAGGCAGTTATTCAGACGTTCAAAGCTTTTGTTTTCTAGTGCCTCACAGATGATATCCTCAGTCGGAAACTCATCCCCTGAACGAAGCGGCGTTCCGGCAGGAAACTCCGCCATTCGACTACGGCTTACCTCTTTTTTCTTCAAATCTGCCATACCGGAGCCACACCTTCTCGCTGAAGTTTAACGCGCGCTTTTTTCAGGGTCGCCTCATCTACCAGCCCAAGCCGTAAATCAATCTTCAGGAGTAACGTTTCATAACGCTCCACAGCATTGACCGAACCGATGTACAACGGTTTTCCATACTCGATAGCATGCCTGAATGACAGCAGGAGCCATACAGACTCCAGCGTTTCCACAACGCAACTTTTTGAACATTCGACACAATGAGAAAAATCCGCACAAGCCTTTGGTGTCCGGCCAAATCGTTTTTGCTTTTTTATAAAGCGCAATTCAATATCTGTAGGCGGCTCCTGCGATCGACATCCCAGGCCATTCAATAAAAGATCCACACCCTCATCGCTTCCACGCAGATCGATCCCCAGCTCATCAGCAACTTTTACCCGCTCGGATAACGCACGTGTCGCAATCCCCTGATTCATAAGCGTATCAAGTGCAGCACTGAAGTTTTCCTTCGCCCCCTGTGGGTTACCTGCAGCATAATTCCGCCTGTAAGTGCCCCAGTTATGCTGTGCTTTTTCCGCCGTAATCAGACCATTCTTTAATGTTCTGTCCGTATACTGCTCAGACGTTTTGCGCAAGCCAGAAACGGTAATTGATGGAAGCGAGGGATTAAGCTGCCGCATCGTGGCCCACGCCCCCTCAGAGTTAGAAAATTTAGTCAGATGACTGGGATTAAGAGAATAAAGCTTACGGAATTTCACCTGCGGCTCACTCAGAAACAGCGCCTGTACCGGAGGGAAGTTATCTGCGGAAACCAGATAGTTAACGATGTCGTCCCTGAGCCTGATAAAAGACAGAAACCAGTAATAGCCCGCACGTTTGGTCACATACTCCGATTTACCTATCGTCAGACGTATATACTTATTCGCTCTCCCCTTATAAACATAATCAGTGCTGATACCCTTTTCATCCAGATGTATATCATCCCGCGTCAGACCCAGAACCTGAGAGGTGTTTCCCCATGTGTGGTAACAGAACAGAAAAAAAGAAGTAAGAAAGTAATTTTCCAGAACGTCCCTGATGATGATCTCTGCCCTGCTGACCCCGTTCTCTCCCGGATACCGGAAATACGCTTCATAAACAGGTGCCAGCAAAGACGGTGAGAAATGCCGCACCCCTTTTTCCGATTTAGCGATATGCTCCCGGATACATCCCGCAAGGAACTCATTCATGGATGACAACTGCCTCAGGATCTCGGAAAGTTCATTCCTGGTATAGCTATCCCTTCCCTGCTGCTGATACGTTCCTTTCGGTAAGAATTCATATTCATACCGCCTCTGAATCTGCCCGCCCGTAAGCAAAAACCGGTTGACCACGGACAAGTAGTGTCTTGCCATCCTGACTGAAATTTTTCGCCGACGAATATCGTTCATGAGATGTTTAATATACATTTCAACGCCTTCAGCCGTGCCATAGTCATACTGATTGACTGACTGCCATATAAAAAACATATTGAGATAACGGAAAATGGTTAACCTTCCGGCGGGACGGTAAGACAGAAGAAATCGTTTCAGAGAGGCAATAAAATCGCGTTTTTCAGGGCGGGCAAGATGCGAATGTTCACTAAACCATCCGGGGAGCAACACATAATCTGAAAAATGAGCCTGAAGATAAACGTCAAGTAAATAATATCGGTTCAGATCCCGCTGAGTGATGTGTCCGCTGACCGTCTCCCATGACAGCACATTTTCGGCCATCCACGTTATCTGCGTTTCACTCCGGCTCATATATGGCTCCATCGCGACCTGCAGCACCGTCAATCAATGCGTCCATGACCCCGGCGACTGCATCAGAAATCTGGTTTTGCTGAAGAAAGACGATGTATTTCATCGTCGTATTTTCGCTTTTATGGCCCATCCAGTATTTTACTGTACCCAGCGCATTTGCGGCCTGATCGGGATAGCAACTCAGTGCCGAGCGTAAAAAATGGGTCGCAAACGTTGCCCGCAAATCATGGGGTTTATGTCTGAACACATTTCCCGGAGCAGACCGGGCCAGGCGATGGCGAAAACTGTACCAGCGGGAGTAAAAGGCTTTTTCAGACATCCGTTTCCCGTTTGCCATTAAAAATAAAGGCTCGTGCCGCCCTTCCCCACCCTGTCGTGCACGCCATTTTTGGATCTTCTTTTCATACTCCTCATCCGCCAGATAATCCAGAACCTGCTCGTACAATCGTCTGGTGATGAAGAGTTCTCGCGTCATCCCAAACTTCGTATGAACTCCGCATCTCGGACCAATATGAAGCCCCCTGATGGTCAACTCAGATACAGGGACACTGGCAAGGTACTCTTCAGTAAAGAGTGACGACGGCAGGGTCAGCATTTCATCCAGCCGTAGCCCACAATTTTTCATCAGCACAATCATTAAACTGAACAACCCGGACTCAGATTTCAGTGCCTCATCCAGGATATGAACCTCTGCATCATTCAGTGGGTTGATTGTCCTTTTTGTTGTGCTGGTTATCCTGATGGCAAGATCCGAACTTATCACCTTGCGTCGCCCGTCAACGACTTTTTCGACCAACGTAAAAAATGAGCTGGCAGCCAGCTCACCACACTTGCCCAGAAATACGTAAAACCGTCGGATAACGCTGATGTACACCGCCGCGGTGGATGAGGCGATGCGCCCCTGCCTTACGGCCCCCAGAAGATACTCCCTGAAGCCATATGTAGGGCTTTGGTATTTCAACGTTCCCGGGGTGAAAGGGTCAAGTCCGTTATCCTCCAGCCACCTTATCCAGCGTAAAAATGCCCGGGCTAAAGGCTTTAAATCCCTGGCCTGCAGGATAGCTTTATCCATAAGATAAAAGTGTACATATCGGCTCAGTTTTCGATTCTGGATGCCGCTAATATAAGGTATTTCAGCATACAGAAATCCGGGTTCAAATTTCAGTTTCGGCTCTGTTGCATCCAGTTTGCTGACACGCCCATAACGCGCATGAATGTTAGTGATTATCCTCACAGTCTGTCGCCCTGAAACGCCACCTCATGCCTACACTATAAATCCGGAAGAAGAAAAAACAAACAACCAGGTTGCCGGGAGTGAATATGCAAATCAGGAGGAAAGTAAAAGATGTAACGACACCATCACGATGCAATACATTGACCTCAACACGTTACCCGGACCATACGTGATAAACATCACAAATCCTTTGAGTGAAGAACTTAAGATGTGATTTTCATTTCCCGGCACAAACCGTGCCCTTAAAAAACAGGCAACGGATACATCTTAATGCCAGAAGTAAACCTTAATTGATTGAATACAGCCTGAGTCCATTGCAAAAATAACACACAGGGTAAATTCGCATATACAGAACCCAACGAAAAGCAAAAGAAACCTGTAACACATTTCGTTTACCTGTCACTTTCAATTGTAAAAGCCAGCAGAAAAAGCGCATATAACTATATTTATCCCTGCGGGGACTTTTGTTTGTGCTATATATTTTTTACAGAGAACCGCAACGCGTCCAAACACAAGAATATATTTACCTCTGGAAAATGGTCTGACTCCCTTTCACGTGGTTGTAGTGACCTGTTCTGTGATTCATGTAATGTCTTTTCTGGATGAGGAAAATATGTCATCACTGATATTTTATACAGACGAAGCACAAGCACTGATTGTAACAGATACCCTTGCCGTCACCGATAATGGGGAGCCGTTATCTTTTGTTTCCAAAGCAGGTTACATCCCCCAGCTAAGAACCATCATAGCAGGAACGGGGGCAGGTGGATTTTCTAACACCTGGTTGCTTGAAGCATCAACCAGAATGGTCGTATCAGGTATACAAAATCTCAATTATCATACATCGGCCTGTCTAAGGAGGCTGTGGAAACAATACAAGCATGACCATGCAATTCCCTCTTCTTCAACGGTGACAACCAGTGTTTATCAGTTCGCAATTTGCGAGGAAACAGGAAATATCGTTTCGTTCGCCTATCGCTCAGTCCATGATTTCGAATCAGAGCAATTACAATACGGAACAGGAGTAAAACCTGAGTGCCAAATCTTGGATGGGGATTTGTTGCAGACAATTCCTGTAATGATGAATGAACAAAGGGCTATACAGGCGACATACCCACACCCGGAACGGATCCATATTGGCGGTGAGATGATTGCGCATTATCTGACATCATCTATGTATCAATGCTTTAAGATTGGGGAATTTGAGGATTTCAGAACTCAGGGAGAGTATATATTGAGCAGGATTTAGGCAAAACGCGGTTCAGATAAAGTGCTTTTAACAGGCTTGCTGAACATTAAAAGGATATCTCTCAATTACGATGAATAGCTTGAATTCTAAAAATAGAAAAGTAGAGTTTAACTCTAAATACATAAAAACAAGAGTAAGCGAGCATCCATAGCGAGCGCCGCAGGCAGAAGACCGGGCCGTGTATTTCTCCGGCGTCCAGATACATTCCCCGGTCGCGTCTTTGTAAAGCGTGGCGAGGCTGAAGTTGTCCGGCAAAAAGCTTGGCAGCGGAAATCGCGCCAGCGAACCACAGGCCATCAGAAATGACCAGATATCCTGTGTCCGCCACTCTTTCACCGGGTACAGTTCGCCGCCGAGCTCCGTGAGCGAGACGCTGTCCGACTGCCCGCCCATTCTGAGGATGTTGCCTGCCCGACGGGCGCTCTCATCATCGCGGGAACCCAGCATCAGGCACACTTTGTTGCGGACGGAAGCTGGTGCATTTTTTAAATAACGGGCTTTGGCCTGGCGCAGTGGAGAGCGTTTGAGATCTGTAGAGCATTGACGCGTATTGGAATTTGTCCAGGTCGGAAGTCCGCGCCCGGTCAGAATGCGTCCGACCCAGCTCTGGGTCATGGACGGGTGGGCCACCAGGACGGTCACGGGCAGTTGCTGTTCGGCAATAAAGGCTCGGAGCTGGCTGAGAACCTGCGTGGACTGATGATGCATCTCAGGGTTTTCAATCAGGGTGTTGGAGATCTGAATGAAGTGGTGCTGGCTGACGTTCGACCCGTTCCGTACGGCACGGATCAGGGCCATGAGGAACAGGTGCAGTAGCGAGTGGGAGTCTTTCCCGCCGCTGTAGCCGACGCACATGGTCCAGCCTTCGGTAATCGCATGATAAATGGCACTGGTTGCCGTCGTCACGCGCGATGCGAGACTGACCGGCTCACCGGCATCGGTATAATTCAGATCCGCATCGGTCTTCAGTGTTTGCCAGACATCGCCCCATTTATCCTGCGTCAGAATGGCAGCGTTAGCCGCCTCAGAAAATTGAATTTCTGAGGGTAATTCAAGGAATGTTTCTTTTATTTCGATATACATATTATTTCCTGAATTTTGGCTTTCGCTGCATTATCGCGTTATTTATTAAACCCATCTAATATCTTCAGTGCAATATGTGAAGATAAAATTAGTTAAATTGGAATTATGCCAATTTAACTAAATAGCACTGAATAAATAGAATTACGCGGCAATAAATATATTATCTTTACCACGCTCTCACGAATACTGCTGGGTAATTAAAACCGTCGTATTTGATTCCAGCTCTGCCAACGGAATTCTGGGGGTATTGAGCATCATGTCATCACCGCAATGGCGGGGTACAGCCGTCAGTTGAAATGATTCTTTCATGACCCGGATGGAAGTTGTTTCCGTGCGAGAGGACGGCATGACGTCCCGGAGCATGGTTTCCTGCCCGTTACTGTCACTTTCAATAAATGCAGCCTTCGCCATGAGTTCCTCAATGTCCTCTTCCGATGTTTCGGACCAGAGGCAGTCATAGAAGAAAAACTCTGCAACGTACAAATCATTCTCTTTCACGTATGCCGCCAGTTCACGGATACGCTGAGCCAGCGATGTATCAATGGAAAAGAAGACGCTTTGCGGGACTTCACTCGCAAATTCATTGATGCAGCTAGCGGACGCAATCAAAAGTTTATTGAACATTTCAGCTCTCCATGCCACCGGCTGTCCCGGTGGCAATCTAGGGTTATCAGGCAGTCACGGGGCACAATACGTCCAGCGAAGGCAGCAATTTGCTCAGGCTGTCGTACACGACGGGCGTCAGTTCGGTGACGCTGTGAAGCGCCATGCTGGTGTTGTCTTCTTCGCTGAGAATGATGACTCCATCCTCATCAGGATCGTCAGAAGTACTCTCGTCCGAGGCCAGGCGGTGGCGTGCAACGTCATAAGGCGATTCAGACGCTTTGCAGCTCATCAGATAGCATTCTGTGTATGTGTTTTCGTGGTTATACTGGTTCACTTTCACCAACGCATACTGAACACCGGCATCATGGGCTTCGTTCATCAGGCGGGAAAAATTAAAGCCTTCCTCATAGTGGTGTGTATCTTTAGTCACCACGATTGTCGCACCGCCGAACTCGTTTTCGCGTGGTCGGTCGCAGACGAAAGCGGCATTGATTGTGACCATTTCAGGCAGGTTAAACACCGACAACACGGCAGTTGTTACCGCGATTGCGTGGTCGAGGTTAATGCTTTCATCATGGCTGATTGCCAGACCGCTACCGGTGATTTCCGCTTTGAGTTCCAGCTCGTAATTGTCTTCTGGTGACTCCGGCTGACCAAAAGTCGGCTCAAACGGATCGCACTCCGGGTGGTTCTGAATAATACCCAGGACCAGCAGTTCAGTGAGGGAACACTCTGAAGCAGGTTTAGACAGCAGGTGATCACCTTCCGACACATCCGTGTCCGTAACATACGCAATCGCGTCCAGAGCCATCTGAGCCTGTTCCTGTGAACAGAGAATTGTGAAGGATGCCTGAGTGTAATTATTTGCCATTGCATAACTCCTTATTTAATTAAGTGTGATTGCTGTCTGTGAATAGATAATATCAAAACAGATACCCGCACCTAATAACCCGAAATGAAATATTTTCGAAGTTTTTATAGAGAAGACAGGCGCCATACTTATTAATCCAGCCATTATTTAGAGGGCGGCATTAAGTAATTATGCGGAAAAAATAAAAAACCGCCACAAGGGCGGCATTTATTAAATGGGAAAGATTCAGTTATAAGGTATGTGTCAGGGCGGAAACAATGATCCGGTCTGGTAACAGTGATTGAAGGGACGCCGACGAAATGACAAGTGCCTTTTCAATGTGTGCCTCTCCGTCGGCGATATGTCGCCGGAATGCCGCTTCTGCTTCACCGGAGGAGTCGGCTTCAACCAGCATCACTTCTTCCTCATCATCAAACATCATGCGGCCTGAGATAATATACAGTCGGCTTAAGTCCGGGGGATTTACAGCGTTGCCCTGTTTGTTAATCATCATTTTTCTCCGTCTGCAATTTTTAAATTTGTCAGTTCTGCTACGGGTAAAATACACCATCAGCCCTGTAAACCCGGACAGGTATCAACGTAGCTCATCGGTTTGCCAATCGCGGCGCTTAGGCGAAGGATTTCGCCGATGGAGACGTACCGCAGCATTTCAGAACGCCCGTGTTTCTGGTATTCATCCACCGACATGGTGCGCCAGTCCTTGTGCGGTGTGTTTTTGCACAACTGCCAGTTGTCGACAGTGGTCGGGCGACGCAGGACATACACACCCAGCGAAGGCGTGAGGCCTAAGCCAAATGACTGCTGCACCACAATACGCACTTCAGAGCCGTCGGGGCGTTTCAGTGTCTGAGTAATTTTAGTGATGAGCTGTTCGGATTCCATACTATTAACCTCGACCGTCAGTTGGGTTGCTGTAGGGATATTTTAGCAAAGTCGGTTCACTGGCTAATAAGTACAAAGCGAATTTTTTAAAAATAGAGGAATAAAACAGGAAGAGAACAAATCTGGAAACAGCAAAATCACATTATCCGATTGCAATTCATTTCACATTTGACATATTCGGAATTAAGTACGCAACGAACCTGCATCGTCTGGTATAAAAGTATATTTCAAATATTCAGGTTATTATCTGAAGTAAAATACTCTCTGCCCCGGTTGCAATACCAGACGGAACACAAGACGTTATGAAGAGCCTGTCCCGGTTCAAAAGCTGCGGCTAATTTTTTCTGACCCACTTAACGAGAATGCCAGCCAGAGTCGCAGTCAGCATCAATGCCCATACTGAAGAAATAAAGTTAAGCAATGGAATACGCTCAGAATAATCACAGGTACTGGATGGGTCACTGGCAAATTTACAGATAAATTCGGGATCAAGCCCCCAGTAAACGAAAGAAAATAACACAACGAGCGATACACTGATTTTAAAGATTTTTTCGCTTGTCATCATTTATCATCTCAATCCAGGAGGTTATATAAACCTGAAACTATTTCAGCCGTGTGTCGAACTAGTAAGGAATTTTCTGGACGGTTTTCATCAGATCAAAAATCGCCGGATGAGCCGGATTTAAAAGGTAGTTAAACTCCACCGGAGATAATGCACTGGGAATACGCAGGGCAACAGAAGAGCCACTTTCAGCCCAGTTATCGCCATACAGGGCAAGTTCTGCGGGCGCATCTTCACTTGCCCAGCCCGGCGGCAGCAGGTTCAAGTCAAAGGCCTGGATCTGGTCATCCGGGACATCAATGCTCAGCAGCGTGTAAGCGTCCAGAAGCTGCGGGGCATTGATATGCACCAGCGTCTCCAGCATGGTCAGAGAGGCCGTCTCGGACAGATAGACAAGTGCTGTGCCGACACTGTTCCAGCGGCCTCCCGCTTCTTTCGCACCTAATCCCGACCATGCAGTCGTAATATAGCGGGTCTTGGTCATCCGATACAGGATCACGAATAGACTCCGTGTTCAATACGGGTGATCAGGCGCATCACTTCGAGTGCGCCGGTTTCCGAAGAGACAACATCTGCCGGAGTCTTCCAGCTCAAGCCACGGTTTGGCTCGTTCATCCATTTCTGTGCTGCCTCTTTGTCGCCTTCGAACAGCTCTACAGCCCGTTCAATGACGCGAATAATACGCACCAGACGTTCGCTCTGATCCGCAGTGAAACGGGCTTTTACGCTGCGATTGAAGGTGGTGTTCGGAATGCCGGACATTTTGCGCAGTTCCGACGGCGTGATGTTCGCCCATTCAGAAATGGAATGAGCGACTTTACCTTCCAGTCCGTGGCTAATTTTGTCCATCAGCGCAATGCCGTCATTATCCAGACCCACCACCTGCCATAAGCCGTGCGGGTTCATTTTGGATAAATCTGGAGAAAAAACTTTCATAGTCATAACCGACCCTCCCATTTGGTATGTCAATTATACCATATGGGTGACTACTGGCAATATTTTCACCTTTCTCATAACGTCAGTTCGTCACCCGGCTGACTCTGGCATGGGCATTGCCCTGAATGTTCCAGTACAGCCCAGCCGGAAGCTCTGCGGCCCAGGTTGCCCCCCGTTCCGACATTTGTTCGGGCGTTTCCAGCCATCCACGCGGAATAGTACCGGTGGTGTCACCGATAACCCGCGAGACGCAGGCGGCAACGCGGACGCCGCCGGGGACATCACAGCCGGATTCAACGATGTGCATCACTTCCATTAATGCGCCGTACGCTTCAACACGGTCGCCCTTTTGCAGTTCAATGGGGGAAACCTGTTCAGTCAAATTCTTCATGCTCACACTCCCTTCAGTGATTAAAATTGTCGCCGTCGTTTTTAAGGCATCCGGGAGAAGAATCCTGGTGGCCATTACGCCGGTATGTTGCTGAATCATTTTCTGTCAGCGCCGTCGCCGCAGGACATCCCCGCTGGCGTCACTTCCGGCTGCTGGCCAGGCTAAACCGCCCAGCTCATCCCCCTTCCCGCAGTTCATCACGGTAAAGGGCAACCAGGTCATCGAGTATCGGGCTGCTCTGGTATCCCGGCATTTCTGTAAACAGGCTGCGCGAGATCCCGAGCCATTCCATTATTTTGTCCGTTGCATACCAACGTCTGCCGAGCCGCTCAGCGGCAACCGGTACTTTGTGCAGACCGGCAAATGGCTCAACTACCAGATCACCAGGCCTGGTGAGGAACTCGATCAGGAATGCGGCGAGTCGAGTGGGTGACGTTGCACCGTGCAGCGGAAACCCCAGTTCGCGGGCGATGCGATGGCAGAGCCGCGTATCCGGGCAGGCATTGCCAAACATAAGCGTATTTTTGGGGATAGTCCCTTCTGTCTTATTGCCGAAGGCGCCATTTTTAAGCTGGTAAGCGCCATCCCCGTAAAATGTAGTGCGGTTTTCGCCGCCGGACGCCTGCAATTTCTGATGCTGCTCTGAATGAGGCTGGAGAACGCGCATGTTGTTCGAACGAACCTTTTGCGCGTCATTAGTAAACCACAGCACCGGCTCGTAAGACGAACAGAGCTGAACACGCTGTTTACACGCCCAGTGAGTCGGCGACGGGGGTTTCGCTCGGTTCACCCAGTTCAGTCTGTCCATCAGCTCAAGACCCAGCTTATCGCACAGCGCCAGTGTCAGTCTTTCCAGATACAGAGAGCGCGATGGCCTGCCTGGATTAAAGCTGTCCTGCGTCACATTGAGCGCCACGCTGCCCCCCGGCACGAGCTGCTTCACGATAGGCTCAAGAATCCGCAGCAGCCAGTCAATATACGCCTGCTCACCGCGTCCGCCGCCGTGCCCGTAATTTCGGGCATTACGCAGCAGGAACGGGGGCGACGTAAGGCAGAGATGGATTTGCTCATTGATGTTGCTGAAGAACGCGTACGCATTCCCGAAGACCGATGCCCCGAGCGAAGTTGAGAAGCCAACGACACACAGTTTGTCCCAGGACTCATGCAGCTTCTTGTCATTTTTGAAGGCATAGCGCCAGACGCCCCGCTTTTCCGGGACACGCTCGATCACCCCGGCCTGCCGCAGCGTCTGCTGATACCAGCGAACCTGATGCTTGACGCCGCTGGTTCGCATTTTGTCCGAGCCGAACGCCTTCATTTTCTGTAGTTCTGCATCCGACATCCCCGTTTCGCGTTGTACCTCGCGATACAGCTCTTCGTTCGTTAACGGGGTGTCTGACGCGGCATAGATCCGCGCAATCAAATCGCTGTTAAGGTTGCTCATCAGCCATCCTTGAAAAACGGACCAGGGCGGCTTCACACTGCTCTTTACCCCACGAGTCCTGCCAGTCGCACAGGTGGAGATATTTGCGTTCGAGTGCTTCCATTTCATCGAGATTTGAACTCGATAATCCCGCCCAGACGTCGTGCCAGCACACATCGTAAGTAACGCCTGCCGGTGGGCAGTATTCCAGAGCATCCGCATGGATGATTTCAACACGGGGATCGTGGGCAAAGGCCTCGGCAACCAGGTTAATCACATCCTGCGACTTCTCAATGACAGTCACGTTGTTAACTTCCGGCTTCTGAAGAATGGCGTGCAGCACCATCCCCAGCCCCAGTCCGTTGATCAGGACGTGCCCTGTCGCTCGCTTTATGAACTCCTGACAGAGTTGGATTTCGTATGGCAAATTGGTCATCACCACATTTCTGCCATTTGAAAGGCGGCGATAGTTACCGGGCTGTAAAACCGCGTCGATATCCTCCGTAGCGGCACGGAGGAAAAGGCTAACCGCCTTATCTTTGGAGATTTCGAAGCTGTCCAGTGTCCAGGCACCGGATGTTCCATCTTTAACAGGTAAATTAGAAAAGCAACTCTTCATCAGTCATCCTTAAAATGGATTCAGTTCAACGTAAGTGGGCGCAGGAAGACGGTGAAGCAGGTCACTTCCCTTTCTGCATCAGGGACTCCAGTGACGATTCCAGCGCCGCGAAACGAATCAGGGCAGCTTCACACTGCTCTTTACCCCACGAGTCCTGCCAGTCGCACAGGTGGAGATATTTGCGTTCGAGCGCTTCCATTTCATCAAGATTTGATCTCGAAAAATCTGGCCAGATATCATGCCAGCACACATTGAAGGTAACGCCTGCCGGTGGGCAGTATTCCAGAGCATCCGCAAGGATAATTTCAACGCGGGGATCGTGAGCAAATGCTTTGGAAACCAGGTTCATCACATCCTGAGACTTCTCAATGACGGTCACGTGGGTCACGTCAGGCTTCTGAAGAATGGCGTGCAGCACCATTCCCAGCCCCAGTCCGTTAATCAGGATGCGTCCAGTTGCTCGCTCAATGAAAGCTTCACAGGTACGGATCTCCATCGGCGTATTGGACATCACCACTTCGTTATCACAGGACAAACGCCGGTAGACGCCTGCCGGGATATATTCATCCTGATCCTTTGTATATTCGGCGCGAAGCTTCAGGGTCTGCGCTTTTTCTGGCGTAATCACAAAGGAGTCCAGCGTCCAGTTACCGGATTTCCCGTTTTTCACCGGCAGCTCAGCAAATTTACTTTTCATACTGATAACCTTAATTTCGAATCATTCTGTTGCCGGGAAATTACCACATAACCCTCGGGCTGGGCAGGCAAGATCGCGTTACAACGGACGGCGGCTGACGCAACCGTCCACGGGTTCACAGGTAACGAAGTAGGATCTCCGCATCCTCCGGTGGCAGCTGTTGGCAGCTCTTCACTTGATAGAAGAATTCCCCGCCAAGATCATACACTCCGCCGTCTTCAAAACTCAGTGCTTCGACCTCGTCGCGACACTCATTCAGTAATGCCGTCTGGCTGGCGTTTGCCTCAGTATCGCTGGCGACAAGCTTCACGCTGGAATGCTCATACTCGCCATTCCGGCATACAATTTTGACAATGAAGTTTTTTTCAGGCATCTGCGCCTCCCGGCTGGTTAGGGGTTTATTCAGCGTTGCCCCGGCGTCCGGGGCAAGACTCAATCAACCCTTGATGAAACTCTGGCCGAAAGAAGGATTGGCTTTAAACTGGTGCTCCTTTATGATTTTTTTCATCATCTGAGAGCATTTCTTGATCGATTTGGTGCTGGCATCCGTGACTTCAGCCATCTTGCGGATAAAGCGATTCACCTGATACTGCGCCTCAGCATCTTGGCTGAGGGCTTCACTGTGGATGCGGTCTTCATGCTGCGCAATCAACAGCACATAGCAGCGGAGACCTGTGGCGGTGCTCACGCGCTGGCTGATCGTGATTTCCGCCGAGCGGGTAGACTGGACGACAGAGAGAGAGACTCTCGATAATTCGCCGTCCCGGAAAATAGCCGGAGTAAGACCATTAATATCCTCGCGGGAATAATTCAGAGAGTCCAGAATGGAAAATAAATCACAGGTGGTAAAATCGAATTCCTGAATGCTCATATCGCCTCCGACGCTTCATTATTTGTTGGCATTGCCTGTAGATATATAATACCAGGTTGGGTTCAAAACCTAATAACCCGGAAGAGAATATTTTGAAGAAAATCTCAGGCATCCATGCCGTGAATTAAGCTGGCACTATTCTGAAATAATATCACCAAGGCTGGTGGTAAATTCTCTTTTGACGGATTCAGTAAACGGCACTCGCTCAATATATTTATAATTCGTGGCATAGGTGTTGGTGTCTAAAGTCCGGGAGATCTCATCATCAATCGGGTCTTCAAACATATCAATGCGCACATCGATATGCTGCGTGCCTTCTGCGGTAGGATGTGACAGGCTGCACGACACTTCGATATAGCGATCTTTCTGCTCCGCGACAAACGTCCAGAAACCTGCATTAAAGTCGGTTGATGCACCGTGACGTTTAAATACAACATCAGATACGGAATAACCGACAGCATTAAGAAGGGAAATGAAATTAAGCTGACTGGAAATGATATCTAATTTATTCATGATGTCTCCTGTTGGTATGTGGCAATTATACCAGGACGCGCTCGACGGCTAATAACCTGCGGCAAAATTTTTCCGAATAGTTGATGATGTGATTGATAGCTTTAAAAATTAGGAGGATTGTTTATAAGAAGGAATATAACCAGAGGATTTGAAATTTAATACACCATGCCGACTGACCACGTCTAATTTTTCAAAAGTTACTTTTCCCGGCTGCCCTGATCCCACGTCGCTAAGACCCGGTATACTCAGGCATTCTGCCCGGAAGGCAATTGGCTTCGGTGATCGGGTATTAAAATAGGGCCAGTCTGTTTTTCTGCGAGTTTCGCGCTCTGTTGATGGCGTGAAATCACCTTTTCCGGATGCCCTCCCTGGCTGTCCGGTGCGCTGGCGCTACGCCCAGCGGTATGGGGTAAAATAGGTCTCGTTAACTTCAAGAAATTCGGTCAGGGAATTCATCGCTCTCGTGTCGTATGCAGTCACAATAAAACGGTAACCGTCCACCGTTTCGATGTAACTGATCCCCCGTGGCGTGCTGCTGGCATTCACCACTTCCGCCGTCATCATAAACTGGCCTTGCGGGAATTCCTGTGACAGGTAGATAAATCCGGTGGTTGCTGATGACGGGGTGGCATTCATCAGCACACCGTTAAATTGCTGGCCGTGTCGCGCCGGGATCAATGTGCTGTCCGCCGTCGCCTGATTCAGCAGCTGCCGGATCAGGGTTTCCTCTTTATATGAGCTGTAAGCGCGGACATCGTCTTCAGCCCCGGAGCGTGAGCAAACACCTACATGTGCAAGCCGCCGGTATTCGTTACGCATGTAGGCATGACAGGATGCACCCGCTCGCCCCTGAAGGGTGACACCAAAATCTTCACACAGCATCAGAACCTGGCGCAGATTGTTGTCATATACCGTCGCAGTAAGGGCCAGGTTATAACTGACGAATGTCAGCTCAAAAACCCGTGTATGCATGTCACTAACGTGTGCCTCCATCCGGATCAGCGGCTTTTCAGTCAGCGGATATGGAGTGCCGTTCACGCAGTACGGGGTAACGCCGCTAAAACACTCGCCGATCACGCTAGCAATGACTACGTCGGCGTCAATGACAGCCGGTGCCGGGACATAGATCTGAAACTGTCCTTCCGTGCCAGATTGGGTAAGGACGGGGAACAAACGCGGGGAATTAAGCTGCTCAAGGTCAGCATTGATCAGTTCTGTCCAGCTGGGTTTCCCGGTGGGTGCATCGAGGCGCAGGCCCAGGTTATCGCAGAAGTCGACGATCTGCCGGGAGTGTTCCACCATCACTGCCCCGGAGAGAGTCAGACCGTGCGTCGTCATCTTCAGCTCACTCGTCCGTGTCTGGGTATTCTGGGACCAGGGCTGTAAAGAAAGTGTCGTCCGGCTTAGTGAAGGTATAATTGTTTCATTCAGTGGGTCGATCAGTTGGCAATGCGCATTCAGCCGGGGGACAAGGGCATCAAATATGAAGCTTGCCTGTTGTTTAGTGCTGGCCTGAATATAAAACATCGCATCCGTGCCTGCATCCCTGGATAAAATACCGAAAAGTTTCATTTTTTACCTTAATGGATTAGCGATTTATAATCATGCGCCGACAGGTGAACGTTATGTACGCCATCATTCCACACAAAGAATAACCGATATTTTGAATTAACTCGAATGGAAGAGTACCGGTTTGCGGTCATCCTTAAGCGTTCGTAACGCAAACTACTTGATAACAATTCGCGTTCGTTTTTTACATTATTTAACGTTTTCAGTCTGCATGAAATCGCATTTAACAGATCAGCAGGAATACCTGCTGTGGACTTTCCATTACGGAAAAAGCTTTCCAGCCGTCTGTCTTTAAATGAATGGATCATATCTTCCTCCGTAATGGAATGAGTAAAATTAAATAAGAATTATAAAAGCCTGAAGCTGATTTATTAAATCCCGAGAATTCTGGCTGCGACCGTTAGTTGTTTATCACTTAATGGATATTTCCGTGATAACGTCGATTTCAGACTGTTCAGAAAGCTGTTCTCCCCGTCTTGCTGTGTGATGGCGTCAACCAGTTCCTGATTGCTCTTACACCACAGATTGAACGCGGAAGTCTTTGATTGTACAGCACGCTGACGCACTACTGCCTGAGCTGCTGAAATCTTGCGTGCCGCTTCCGGGTATGTGCGATATAACGCGGAAAGGGTGTAACATGTACGGGTTGTGACCAGGCTATAGCCCGTACCATTACATGCCATGCAGCGGCTCCTATAAAAGTGTTTACGCTCACCACGGCCTTTGCATTTATTGCAAGTGACCCGATAAATATATTCCCCGGTGCCTTTTACTGAATCAATACACTGAATCTTAGCGTTGTCGATTTCAATTCCGCTCTGGTCAAAGTATTTATCCATTTTTGATTCCTCAGGTTTGGTCTGAAGTAATCATGACAGATTGGTCTCGCTGGCTAATAACCTGAATGAAAGATTTTTAAAAATAATTTTGCAGCACTGCTAAAGGCAGTTTATATATGCAGGATTCAATTTTACTGAGAAATATTTTCGGAATTATCTGTTTACAAATACCAAAAAAAAACCAATGAGGTCTTAATTACATCCTTAATGGGCATGGTTATTTTACATCCTTATGAGTAGCAATGCTTATGTGTTAATTTAAAAACACCATATGCGTCTAAGGAACTTCCTATCCGCCTTCATGAAGCTTTTTTCCGGTTACCAGTAAGGGCCATATGACTGGCAAATATTCCGCTCGCGGTATACCGAAGTTCCGAGAGGATGGCGAAACGGCAGAATGCTACAGTAAAGGAGAAATGTTAGCTATAAAACGGTGGCACAGGGTCGGGATACTCGCGGGCTGAAATGGCAGATTCAGTTTGTCTTCCGGCTGTAGCGTCCCTTCCCCACTCACAAGACCCATCTTAACCGAAGGTGTCGCAGCCTTTCTCCCAGACGCTCGACGATTCCTGGGTTTAAGGTCACGAAACAATGGTCATGCACACCGGCTTTCAACTGGCACAAATGTGATTACGAAACACTCGTTAATGCCCTCCCGGTAAGCCTTTAGAAAAGTTACTTTTCTGAGATTAAAATGGACTATTTTAATTATAGTTTGGATATGAATTTTTAAAAAAATAAATGCCTTCAACTTATTTGGAAAATAAGCCGGAATGTTAGAGTGTTCTCATTCAAAAAAGAGGAGAACCAACCATGCCAAAATGTCTATTACCTGCCGAGCTTGCGGAAATTGTCTGTGGATTACTGGTGCAACCCACATTAATGAATGAATTAAAAACACCGGAGTCGCATAAAGCATTTATGCAGGATATCGCTGAGCTGGTGGCGAAACATTGCGGAGGAGAGATTGACGGTGTGATCATGCCGGTGGATCGCGATGAATCAAGCCAGGCCGATTATCTGACCTCTCCGGATGTAACCCCTTATCTCGTCGTATCTCCCGGCGCGGACATGCACTCCCTCACCGATAATGTCTGGCGTCACCATGCCCGAGATGGCTGGCTTGACCATATCAAAGGCAGCGACGAAGAAAGCCCTGATGAATTGCCGACGCATAAAGAGTGCTCAGTTCGCCGCTACGCCCTCCAGCGGATGCTCCTTCAGACACAAACCAACCATGCTAATCTTCCCTCGCAGGTGGTACGAATGCGTGATTACTGCAACCTCGACGACGAACAGCCCGGGTCTTCAGCAGAGTTTATCGTTACTATGGCGCTCGGCGGTCATGCCCAGCTGGCAGTACAGGATGTGGAATCACGCCTGGTAATGGCCCTGACGTTGTTAATTGAAAATGGTGTTCCCTCGGTCCATGTAAACGCGGGTGACACTGATCCTTCAGTTCTGCACGTCCAGGCTGCTCACGGCGGCATGGTCCTTTCAACTGACTCCCTGAATCATGAATTCGGTATTTCGCCGCCTGACAGGTATACCAACGGTCGCCCTGGCTTATTAGTTAAAGCAGCCTCCTGATTCATTAATTACAAATTTGTCCTTTTTTAATTCCATTGTTCGCTCTTTGTTTAAAGGGCGAATATATTTTTAAAAAACTTCACGCCGGGTTATTAGCCAGCAAACCGAAACTGTTAGAATTAACACATCAGATGAAAGGATGACTATCATGGCTAAATTAATTTCAACTCGTGAACTGGCAACAATTATTACTGCATTACTGGTAAAACCGGAATTATTGGGCGAGCTGGATTCTCCAGAAAAACATCGCGCACTGATGGAGGATCTGGGGCGTGTTGTGGCAGAGCATTGCGGCGGCAATGTCACGGAAATCGCATTGCCGGAAACCGATGGTACGGCAGTTGATGAAGCTTTGCTGGATGGCCAGCCTGTCCGCTATCTGGAAACAAAAGAAAGCTCCCCATATCTCATCGTACACCCTGACGACTCACTACCGTCTCTGACGCATAACGTTTGGATGCACGCTGATCCTGATGGCTGGGAAGAACATTTCGATGGCGAGGACAATCCCCTGATGGAGGAGTTGAGCCAGCAGTTCCGCCAGCAGGTGTATGCGCTTCTGACGCCGGAATCGCAGGCAACGCCTTCAGAGATTATCCGGACGTTACAGGACTGGCAACTGGGTGAAACCCAGCTGCCAGAAGAAGACTGTCAGTCCTATCAGGTGAAGGTGTTGTTAGAAGAGAAAAACATTCAGTGTGAAGTGGTGAATGAATCCGGCACGACTTGTTTCGGCCTCATTTTTGAGATCGATCGGGGTGTACCGACGCTGCACATCGACACGGGCAGTGATTCACTGCTGCATATTCACGCGGCACATGACGGCCTTGTTCTGACACCAGATGCGCCGAACCACGGATTTGAAGATGCTCCAGTAGACCGCTTTTCTTATAACAGCCCGTCCCTGTTGGTGCCAGGGGTGTAACCTGGCAAACAACACAGCGGTATTTTGGCCCCGAGTGAAATAATTCAGGACAGGAGTCAGGCAGATGGGCGATGTTGCCACACTACCACCGAAAATTAACGATGGCGTACTTCGACGCTGGAATGCTCAGCGCGGGCAACGAAATGGCCGAGGCGGAAGGTATAAGCGCCTTCCGTCACAAAGCAACCTAAGTAACTGGGTTGTAAGACGTCTGATTGAAGAAATCATAATGGAGGACCGACGAAGAGCAGCATCAGGTTGAGCAGTATGTTGATCAAGTTACCACTACTGGCGCAGGAGAAGTGGAAGGTATGACCCGCGTCCCGGTAGTTCCCACGATGGAACAGCTAATTGCAGGCCGGAAGCAGATAACTTCGGCCACTGGAAAAATGTCTCGATTAATGAGCCAGCGTCTTGCAGATGTTTACCGTGCAATGGTCGCAACTGCAAAGGGGGAGTGAGATGCGTGAATTACTTGGAAAGACAGGGGCAGAACATCAAGCCTCCGTAATGTATCAAACGTTTGGACACCTCGATGCGAAGCCAGGCGAAAAGCATAAAGGTCACTTCGTTTTTATCAACGGTCAGCACGGCGATCTGTGTGTTGTGCATAGTGAATTTTCATCCTTTGACGAAGGTCCTGGCTATTTCAGTGACCGTGCCGATTTCATCTGGGAATTGGTTAAAGACGGAGGACCCTGCTCTAAGGTCGGCATCTACCGGTTTGACGGCGAATACTCGCTTCCTAAACGCCGGAACGGGAAAAGGTTTTCGGGAAGCGTGACGTGCCTTCAATCATTCTAATTTCGTAGTGCATGAGCACCGACAGGTTATCAGTAAAACGGGGAGCGCCACAGTTCGCGTGCAACCTTCCCTATCCATCAACTCGAATGAGTACATAATAATGACGAACGCTGACGCATCTAACGTTAAGACCAGTCCAGAATTACCAACTCTCGAACGTGTCTATGCTCTGCTCAAGGACAACTATAAACCCGCAAGATTTGCTGATCGGGATGGGGAAATCTGGGGGCATGAGTATTCATGGAATCTGGCAAAATCAAGCCTGCAAGACCTGGAGAAGTACGGGAAATCGTATGTATCGAAGCATTCCGACCGGATGGGCGATGGATTCAGTTTTGGTCCTGACCTGGTCATTATTCGCTGACATGCGCACGGAAGTGAGTAAGATGGCTGGCTGCACCGGAGGACAAGAGTGATGAAGGGTAAAAATATCGTGGCTCGTGTCGTGCGGGAAGCGACCTATAAGTGGGAAACCCGCCACAAGTTAACGCCAGAACAATGCTCTGAAATTAATCAACTGATGCGTCGGCTTTCAGAACACCTTGCCTGCCCCGTTTGCAAAGCAATGTCCTTAAAGCAACTCAGGCACGCAGAATACATTTTGAAATGCGGAACGTGCGGTGAAGAGTTTCTTATCAATAAACGTAAAGAATCGGCTCACGCGAGTTAAGCGCGGTGAATGAGCACAACAGTAAGGTGACAACCATGAAAGAACTGATTTCGGTAGCTCAGGCGGCTCTGGACTATATCGATGCCTTACCCAGCGACATGGTGGCATCACTCCATACGATGCCTGGCTTTGATCGCGATTGGGCAACAGAAGTCATTGCCGATGCTATCGTCGAAAGTAACGAGTCCCGGGAACAGATACAGCAGCAGTCGCAGGCAATTCAGTTGCCCGAGACCTGTTTCTTTGATGGCCCGGGCAACACAACAGAAACGTATTTCCTGGCAGACGATGTCAGAGAGTTACTCCGGTCAGCGGGCGTCCAATTTAGCGAGTGATACGGGTAAAGTTCCCAGGCAGTCCGGTCTCACATCGGTATTACGCCAGACGCTGTCAACATTAATTCGATTCAGGGCATGACAATGGAAAACACAGTAATACCGACGGTAACAGAAAACGAGATGGAAGAGGTGATCACCCGTCACACGGCATACGGGCAGGTATCGGTAAGCCGCACGACAACGACGGGGCAGCGCTTGTATGCCTCCGACCTCATTCATAAAGAGGTGATTACGCTGACCTTCAGTGAATCAGAGCAGGTTGAGCGCGATGGAGTGATCCGTCATCGGCTGGCGGAAGGCAGACGCCGTTCCCCACTTCTGAAAGTCAGTCTGTCTCCGGCTCAGTGGGCCTCAATGATCACATCGTTCGGAATGAGTGACGGCGTGCCGTGTACCATTAACAGTTTGATTCGCGGCGACTATGAGCGCCAGCCGGAGATTGGCTATATTGAGTCGACACGCGAACGTTATGAGCGTCAGATCCGGGAAGCCTCTGAGCGCGAGATGGCGAAAGTGAATGAAAAGCTGAAAGCACTGGCTTTGCTGGTGGCAAAAGGCAAGGCAGGAAAGCGCGAGCTTGAAGAAGTATATCAGTCTCTGTCCGGCGCAATCGCCAACCTGCCGGTTAATCTGGCCTTCAGCACCCAGTTGATGCAGGAATCCATGGACAAAATCGTCTCACACGGCAAGGCCGAACTCGAAGCCTCCGCCATGGGCGTGGCCGCTCGTCTCGGTATGAAAGAAATTAGCCGCTTGGCCTCGTTGGAAGACAAGAAGTAACCGGTACGATCACCCATAAGCATACCTGCTGCACACATAAGCGGCACAAAGCTCAGTGGCCAATTCATAGCGTGTTGACATAAACCGTACACACAAATGTGCTTCGTCGTGGCGGGTGCCTGATATGCGGTTCCCGACGCGGCCCCCTTCTCTCTTTAGCGGTCCACAGGACTCCAGGTAATGCCGGTGGGCTGTATCCAGGACGTTTTCCAGTAGCCGACAGTGGTCGGCGTCATACCCCTTAAGAAGGTGTTCCAGTTCTGCCATGGCGAGTGCGGGTGGTAACCAGGTGACGCCAAGACGCAAAAATTGGAGCTGCATTTGAATTTGATGGCGATCGGGCGTGAGACCCTGCACCCGGGGAGCGCGATAGCAAATTCTCTCCAGTGGAGCGAAATGCGTGATAAACGTTTTCTCAGCAATCTCTGACATTCGACTAAATCAGCCTGTTCCGTTTCTTTCTGGCTACGTTAAGACACCATGAAAAGGCCCCGTATGACGGGGCCGGTTCTGTGGTGTTTATTGGATTTGCGGCAGCTCGATCATGAAGCTGGATTCGCCAACTTTGCCGCTGGTGGCCGGGAAGATCGGGATCAGGATGCCATCCCCTTGACCGAAGTCTATTGTGATGTCTTTCGAATCTCCGGGAATGACAGTCGCCCCATTCATACTGACCGCAAAGGCCGCATCTTTACGGACCGTCAGCGTGCCGGTCTGCACTCCTGTGATCAGCGAACCATCTTTCTTCCGGATGCTGTTGGTCCGCAGATACGCCAGTGGCTGGTTATCTGATGTCTTCAGCCCCACGCCCACAGCCAGCGTCTTGATGGTATTAAATTCAATCAGGTTGTTCGGTACGTAGCGGAACCGGCTGCTCTTTGTGGTGCTGTTTCCGGCTTCATCCATTGCTATGGCAGTCAGCACGTAGGAATCTGCATCATCTGTTGCGGGGAAGATACGCGGGTATCAATGCTGAAGGAGTAGCTGGTTGTGGCCACGACATTCGACTTATTGTCGAGGGTTTCGGATTTAAGGGCAAAAGTCCCCTCGCCCAGTACCGGCAGTGCCATGGATTTGCCGTAGTACTCACTACCATCAGCGGCAGTGATCCTGTCGGCCACTGTCACCAGGCCGGTGACACTCTGGAACATCTGCACATTATCTGATGATCGTGTCACGGTAACGCGCTCGTAGCGGTCGAGACCAGATATCAAGTTCAGCGTAATTGCGCTACCTGGGTTGAGATACGCTCTGGAGGGTTCAGCATTCACTTTCGTACCACGTGTGTCGGTGTACGAATAGTTGTACAGCTGAGCCTGGCCGCAAAGTGGGAACAGCAGTGCCGCATAGACGGCGGCGATCAACGGACCTCTGTAAAATTTCATTTATGTTCTCCTGGTTGGCCAGGAAATTTTACCCGAAACGTTTTCATCACCCGGGTGATAAGAGGTGTAATTATTCAGTAAAACAACGCCCGTTTGTGCGCCTTTTGCCAGGCCAGCGAAAGTGACAATATCCGCTGATTAACGGCCCAGAAATACTCTGCTTAACGAAAAAGTGCCGGAGGTGAATCGTTTAAAATAACGACAAAACAATAGGGGAATACTGAATGAAATATCAGACTATAACTTTGGCTATGGTTTTGCTCGGCGTCTCAGTTCCGGTAACAGCTCAGATTTATGAATCCAGCTTTACAGATACCAATGGCATTGAAGTACACGCGCCTTCAACCCGGATGCTACTCAATCCGGCTTCTACCGTAACGCTGACGCTTATTTCTGGATTGGATCGCTTTGTAAACGTTAAAGTGACCCGGGAAACCGGGGCGCAGTTGTACAATACCACCACTACCCGTACCGGTGTGGCTGATCGGCTAAAAGCAGCCGACGGCAGTGAATTTTACGGGAAGAAAGTAACTTTACCCGCTCTCGGGGAAGGAAAACTGATCGTCCAGGTCAACATTTTGGATCTGAATCAGTCAGTGGTAGCTACGTATAACTACAACTGGACAATAGACACCACACCTCCGGCTGCAAATGCCCTTACAGCAACCACATCACTGGGCACTGGAACTGGAGCGGTATTTAAATTAGGTCTTGAAGCTGTGGCGCAATACAGCTTTTTATCAACGGGCATCGCTGATGCGGTTGGAATAGATAAAGGCATATTTGAAATCTATCGCGCTAATGGAACCCTTTTCAGCTCAACGCCAATGAAATACAACGTCGGTGACAAGACGATGTACCTGCCCTACACCTTCGCAAGTGTGAAGCAACCGGGCATCCCTGATAGCAACCTTGACGAAGAATTTCAGGCAAAAGCCAAAATTTACGACACCGCCGGGAATATCCGCACGTTACCGACCCAAAAATTTCGGTTTGATAATACAATTGGTGAGATATCCCTTTTCGCTGTTCATGATCCAAATGATGCAACCAGCGTCGTTCCCGGCGTGAAAAACTACCCGGCCTATAAAGCCGGTATGGTGGTTAACGAAAACCCTATCAGGCTGGTGTATAAAATCCCGAGATCTAACTACCGGGCATATGCAGAGGGTGGACTGGAATTTATTAACCTTTATTCGGCTGCAAAAGAAATCGCTTCTGATGCCACCTACAGCTATGTCGAAATGACGCTGCCATTTGGTGCCTTCAATGGGGATATGGCTCGTATGGCCAACTTTGGACAGTGGGCAGGATACTTCCCGACCTACACGATGACGCTCAACCCGAACGCAAACAAGACGCCTGCTTTTACTGGCACCTGGGAGGATTTTCAGGATAGCAATGGCACCTGGTATAAGTCGAAGGACTTCGAGACAGTTCTGTCTTCCAGATTGCCGATTAAAATCGTCCGGGCAAGATTTAATGTAGAAGCCAGACCGTTTGAGCAGGAAGTTGGGGGACGCCTAACCTGCCGCATTCCGGTTGGCCAGACAAGTTGCGAAGCTCCTGAGAATTTTGATATGGCGGTAGGGACTCAGGGTTATAACCGTACACTTTATTATGTACGCAGTGTCGCGAACCCTATTCTTCGTTCCGAGCAGTGGGTTATGACACGCTGGAACAATCAAATCGTCCCAGAAATTGGTGAGATCACCTACAGCCCGACATCTAAGATACTGACTGTTGAAGCTCATCTCAACAGAGATAATGATTGGTTCGACGGATTCAGACTCCTCGGATTCTATCTTACTGATAAGAACTCCAAACAGCGCATGACGCCTGTGGGAGTCGAAAAGTCCAGAAACGCGGGTAACTACACGATTGAGTATGACCTTTCCCGGCAGTCTGAAGGGCAATACAACGTTGAAGTGAATATTCAGGATCGTTTCGGTAACCAGACAAACAAAACCTATGGCGTGATAGCTCTCGATGCCACACCCCCAACGGTTGCTATTACCTTCGAAGGGAAGCCGGTAAAGGATGACACCGTCGTCTATGGTCTGGAAAATCTGCGCATTGCACTGAGCGATAACCTGACCACACCTCGCATTACTCGTCTCCAGCTAACTGGCGGACCGACATCAGACAATGTTGAACTCAGTTGGTCACCTGCTGGTAAAGACATATACTCGCCGGAATATCCGCGCATATTCCCGAATTTCGAGCCCTCTGAAAACTATGCTCTCAGTGTGACAGTGTCGGACAGCCAGTCCAACACAAAAACTTACACACAGAAGTTCAGTTATCTCCCGAACAACTTGGTACAGCTGCATAACCTTCGAACCCTTGCAGTAAAGTCGGCGCTCAAAACCTCTGATAACGTGCCACTTGCCTATCTGTCTACAAACATGCTCCGCAAGACTAACGGTGAAATAGCCAAAGGCTTACAGAACGCGACCCTCTCAGTACGTAAGGATGCCAACTTCGGGATAGTGTTTAATGGAGCGGAGGCAGCTCCTGGGGAGTCTGTAAATGTTAATATCGACATGGGTATGGGTGATAATCTTCTCATGCCGGTTTATCCATCAGAGAACGGCAAGACCGGAGCCGCTGAGTTTATGATCCAAATTGATGAGCTGAAGTAACCATAAAAAGCCGTCAGTCACTCTGGCGGCTTTTTTTCGTGACGCCATTTCCTGCATTTTCTCCGCTCTCTCTCCTCATAACTCTGTAGCCGCTTGCGTCAAAAAAGTAACTTTTTCTACAAGGGAAGAAGTGTGCTAGTGCGGTTCTTAGAACGGATCGGAATTTACTCACATTTCGATCGTAATGCTTCATGACGTCTCTGTGCATAGTTATCAACAGGATAGAATAATAATAAAGATCAATATAGGATCAATAGCAGATCAAAAAGGAATAACGATCCTCGCAGGCCAGTAATATCGGGGCTCTCAGCGGATCGCCATCCACTGTACAGGGGGCGAAATACACTATGTCGGGTAATCCATCCACTATACAGGGTGCATAATCCACTATACCGGGTGGATTCGATACACTATACCGGGTAGGATGTAGATCTTATGCACAAAACGGATCTTTCTATATGTCTAGTAATAACAACAAGTTATCTCTTGTCATTGAAGAGTCCCTAAAAGATTCCGGGGAAGTTATCCAACTGCTTCCCACGCTAAGACAGACCATTCAGCCGAAAGTTTTACTCCGTCTGGGTGTGTTTGTGCCAACACTGAAATCCACGGATAAGGGTGGCCGGAAGAGTCACCGTATCGATGCCACTGAACCCCTTTCGAGATTATCCATTGTGGAGGGTGAAGGCTACAGCCAGATACAAATTTATGGTCCCCGCCTCGACATGGACTCTGACTTCAAATCATGGTGTGGGATCGTTTATGCATTGTCTAACCGTCCGCTCGACTCGGAAGGTCAGCTGGAGCTGAATTTCCCGGAGTTTGCTAAGTTCTGCGGTTTTGACACCAAGCGCATTGATAAACAACTGAAAGAGCGTTTTGATGCTTCATTGACGCGTATTGCCCGAACCAGTATCTCGTTCATTAAGAAAATACCCGGTACAGACGATCAGATAACGATAAACATGCACCTCGTGGAATCCACGTACTACGACAGTTCCACCGGGAAAATCGTCATCAAGCCAAATTCGAAGCTCAATACTCTGTATCGCGTCGACGGTAAAACCCGACTCTACCTGAAGACGTTGCAGAAACTGGCCCGTAAGGAGTCCGCACAGGCCCTGTATCTGTATCTGGCTGAGTTACCGAGCACCTTTTACCGTATCGGATTTGACCGGCTGCGTGAACGCCTGCAACTGTCCTCACATCTTGGCAACCAGAATGCCACAGTTAAAAAGGCGCTGGGCCAGCTTAAAGAGATCGGTTTTCTGGAATACTCCATAGACAAAGAAAACGGCGATTATGTACTGAATATTCTGAAAAGAAACATGAAGCCATGATAGATGCCGGATAATGCAGCTGCCTGCCGCGTGGGTGGCTGCATTACCCGGAATAGTGGATATTCTTCTCCTTTCCGCTCTGTTTTTACCCGGTACAGTGGATCTCCACTACACCGGGTAATGTCAGCCCTAAAACTCCGATGCAGCCCTTTCTCTTCAGCCTTACCCTGACGATTCTGTGTGTTTTTCAACCAAAATGTGAACTATACCCGGTACAGTGGAGCCACGAAAATGTGATCCATACCCGGTATAGTGGATAAGGCCCCTTGCGAACCAGGCACCGGAAATGTGGCGGCACTGGTTGGCAAGTTTTACCCGGTATAGTGGAGCCCGTTACTGCCTCCGCCCCGGATGGCGTGATGTCACGGGAAGGAAGATATACCCGATAAAGTGGTTCGTGAAGGGTGAACGGCCCTGATAGCACGATGAGGCTGAAGTGGAAACTGTACCCGGTATAGTGGAGCCACTAAGATTGCGTACCCGGTGGCTGAGAGGGGAATCTTTTCCCGCCACAGTGGAGTAGCTGATATCGTCGAAAATGTCTTAACCACAATACGGCCATTCTGTTGCTGCACTAAAGAAATGCATCATCGAGTCTCAGGTGTTTTAAGTTGGTAAACCCCCTTCCACCAGGTGTCGAAAGAGACGCTATCATCGCAGCGCATAAACATGCCGTTATGCCTTGCGACAACGCTGAGAGAACCTTTATTTTTACCGCAGGTCTTCTCAAAAGACTCTGTAGCTTTAATAAAAGTTTCACCATCCGTGATGGTCGGGGAATCCAGTTCCTTCGCCAGCCATGACGGATAGCTGTCAGCATTAACCCATACAAGGCGTTCCACAACTGAAAAGAGTACGCCGACAAGGCCAACCGCCCAGAGCGTAATAACCAGTAAACGTAAAATTCGCAGGACTATGAATTTTGAATGCTGTAAAGGCGAGACAAGAAATGGCAACGATATCATGACTGTGAGCATGACTGATGACGCCAGCAACGTGTATAACAATGCCCATGATTTCACATAGGCCGAAAACGCGATCATCAAGCCAATAAGAACAAAGAGCGGTGCAGCGCTTTTCAGACTACCCATGTTTATTTTCATTATTTTGATGCTCCATTTTGTACGAGTTTAGAGATACTACGTTTAAAATCATCTACGGCCTCAAAAAAGGTTCGTGGATGACGTTATTGGTTTTTTATATTGTACCATTGGTGAGCGTTTACCTTTTTACCCTTTAATTAAGGCACCAGGATTCGCCCCTGAAAAAACGAATTCCATGAGGTTAATGTATGTCACACAATATTTTTATAGCTGAGTTTGATGATGGACTTCGGATGTACGGTATCAATGACGGTACAGCCTGCCATATGCATGCTTTTTTGTTTCAGACCCAGGCGCAAGTAGAACACTGGCTGGGAAGCGGTGATCGTGATACCCGCAAGTTACCTGTAATGCCAGAAAACGCCTCATTGACGGAGGAAAACGTCACTATCGGCCCTGACGAAACATGGGCTTTTCGCTCCCGAGCTTCACGCACCGCACAATGGATCACCGGCCCCCTTGAACATGACAGTGAGTCATGGGAAGACCAGTCTGTATATGGCCACAGCACGTGAACTTCACGCCTCCAGTCCTGCTGACCGACATAGGCAGGACAGGGGTTTACAGTACCCGGTACAGTGTATCGCCTTGCTGAACCCGTGTTTGCTGCTGCTGGCCCAGCGGACGGATGCTGGGAAAGTCAAAGATGATCAGTTTTAGATCCGCGTTCGCGGGGATAATTATTCCTACTGGAATGTTAGCTACAGCGTTAGAATCCATTTTGTTGCCTCACCTTACAAGGGCGATTAACCGTCTTAATGGCAGCATTCGCCCGATCAGGCCGCAGGGGTAACAACTTGTGGTCTTTTTCGTACACAAGGAGTGTTTATGCCTTACATCCCCGAAACACTGGAAGGAACGTTTTTCCGCAAGACTATTGAAACATCACCGGAAGGTGAAAGCCTGTACTGGTTTCGCCGTGCAGATGGCATAGAATTCGCCGTCATTGAGTCGGCTCGCTACCCAGGCAATGATGCCGTGGTAATTTGCGGGGACGGGCGCCCAACAGGCAACACGATTTCAGAATCGCTTTTTGTCATTACTGATGACATGCGGGCGCTTCCCCGTGGCGTGTATGAACAGGAGGCGCATGATGCCTAACCAGATCCCGAACAACCCTACACTTCCGAAGAATTTCGACATTACGCCTAACGAGAAGCGCAGCAAGGCCCAGCTCGATGCCTGGTGGGATCATCCTTACTGCGTCACCCATAACGAGAAATTTCACGTGTACTGTCTGAACGGCGGGGCGTGGGATAGGCCGACATGGCTGGCTCAGGCTGACACGTATGATGAGGCCTGTGAACTGGCAGAACGGAAACAAGCTGAGTGGGTGGCACGCCGGGAACAGCCTATTTACTATATGACCTTTGAGCCGCCTTTTCAGATGGTGCGACAGCCGCAACGCCCTGATCATGATGCTGTAGTAGTTGTGTCGTTCGAAACGAAGGAAGAACTGGACGCCTGGAGCGCAGCGCAGCAATAAAAAATGTCCGCAGTCAAGCGATTGTTGAAATCAGCCTGATGGCCGGAAGTCTATATGGGGTGCGGGTTTGGCTCTACTTCGGGCCGCCTTGCGGGGCTGTGGCGTTGTGGGCTGGGAGCCACATAGGAGCTTCGCGGTAGAAAGCCCGAGCGTGCTGCATCGGGGGCGGTTGCCTGCAGGCGGTAGCCGCGTTTGGTCTTCATAGCCCAATCGGTCGCCGTCCTCCAGAATGAAGAACGCGCAGCCTTGGGCTGCGCGTTTGAGGGATGGCCGCCAGCGGAAACCGGCATCATCAGCTTGGCTTCGGCGGCGCGGCCTTGCCCGCGCCTCCCTTCCTGAATCCCCGATCTCCGACCATGAAGGCTTCTAGCATGTGCGGAATTAGCACCGTGGCATCGACCGCCTCGCCGTAGGTCTGCGCGTGCAGCGTAGCGTAGCGGTCGAGGTCGGCTTTCAGGCTGGCCGGGCAAGCAAAAGTCAGCTTCGTGGATTCCGTTTTCGGCAGCGGCCCGAGCCGTAGCTTGCGCGTCGTCATCGCGAAGTCCCCCTGTTGAAGAAAAGTGGCTGGTACGGCCGCAGCACCAGATCGCGGTTGACGATGATGCGAACCGGCAAGCCGGGGCGCTCCGTCAAGGTGGGCTGGATGTTGAGGTTGCGCCGGGTCATCTCCTGACCGACCTGATTGATGCTGTCCTGGGCGCTATCGCGGCCGGCGATGATGACGCGATCACCGTCCTGCCGGTTCTCCGGCGCAGCCAGTTCGGCACCGATGCCCAGTAGCGTCGTCAGTGCCGCACCGGCAAAGACGCGATCCCAATGCCAATCCACATCATCTTCCAAGCCGGCGTAGCCGGCCGGATCGGTGCCGGCCAAGTTGTCGAGCTTGAGCGAAGACGTGTCGGGCAGGATGATCCGGTTCCACACCACTTGCACGCGGCTCTGCCCGTAGCTGACCTGGCTGTTGTATTTGCCCAGGATGCGTGACCCCTGCGGGATCAGCAGGAACTTGCCGGTAGCCGTGTCATAGACCGGCTCCGTCACTGTGGCGATCACATCGCCCGGCAAGTCCGACTTGATGCCCGTCACCAGCGCCCCGGCGACCACCGTTCCGGCCATGACCTGATACGGCGACGCCGGCAGCGTCAGGTTGCCGGAATCACGGGCTTCCGTGGTTCCGGCTTTCTGGAATGCCTCTTTCTGGTCTTGCCGGTTCTGCACGGCGGTCGGGTCGGCGGGCTGGGCCGCCGTCGACGCAGGCCCGGCCGCCAGCGGGTCGAAGGCCGCATTGGCGGTGAAGCCCGGCGCAGCGGCTACCTGTGTCTGCGCCACCGGCGCGGCCTTCTGCGAACCAGAGCGGAAGAACACCGCCGATGCCGCTGCTGCTTCGGCTTCCTTGCGCAACGCGTCGTTGGGGTCGTTGCCGGGGGCCGCGTAGGCGGCCGTCACCGGCTGCTGCGACTTCACAATGGCCGGGCCAAGATCGCCTGGCAGCGGCGGCCCCAACTCCGGCACGGATGCCGCCAAGGGGGGCGGCAGCTTCGAGTAGTCCGCCGGCAGCGCGTCCAACCCTTCGGACTTCGAGACGCGATCGACGTTGTAAAGCTCGGTCTGCTCGCCTGCACCGCGCCGCTGCGGTTGCAGCGACCACATCAGCGCGCCGAGCACAGCGACCGAGAGACCGCCGACGAGGATGGCCAGCGTGCGCCGGTTCAGGCGCGTGACCGGGCGCGGTTGGGCGCGCAGCGCAACTGCCTCGGGTGCCACCTTGCCCGCATGCGGCGTGGCGAGGTCGGGAGTGTCGTCCTGGCTCATGGTCAGTTCCTCCGCGCCAAGCCATCCGTGCGTTCGATACGCACCACGTCACCCTTGTCGCCGCCCAGGCGCAGTTCGGCCGCGCCGAACAGCCGATCCACGATGTAGTAAGGCGAGCGAAAACGGTAATTCACCAGTTGTCCGTCGCCCTGCGCGCCGATGACGAACAGCGGTGGCAGCTCGCCTTGGGCGATTCCCGGCGGGAACTGGATATAGACCTTCTCGCCATCGTCGAAGGCGCGCAGCGGCTTCCACGGCGGATTGCTGCCTGAGACGGAATATCGGAAGCGGATCTTCTCCAGCGACAGTCCGGTATCGACCGGTGCGGCGGCGCTAGCCGCCTGCGACTGGCGCTGCAAGGCCAACATCCGGTCTTTTGGGTAGTCCCAGGACACCGACGCCATCCATGCCTTTTCCGTCGAGGTCAGTTCCAGCAGGTATGTTCTGCGACTGGTGGTGATGACCAAATTCGTCTTGAGGCCTGAGCGGATGGGCTTGACCAGCACATTGATGCGCATCGCGTCGCCGCTGCCGCTGGACGTGTCACCGACGATCCAGCGCACGGTATCGCCGGCTGCGACCGTCACTAGTTCCTCGCCCGGCTGCAAGGAAACCACGGTCACGCGTCCCGGCGCGGCATAGACTTGGTAGAGCGCACCATCGGTGAAGGGCCACACCTGAATCGCATTGACGTAGCCCTCGCGCGTGGGCGCGATGCGCGCCTCGGCATTGGCACGGGAAACGCGCACCTTCTCATCGGCCGGCTCCGGCTTAGCCGGGGCCGCGTCCAACTCGTGCAGCGGCTTCAACTGCGCTGGCAGCGCCAGCGGCTCGGGCATGGCGACGACTTCCACTGGAGCAGGCGGCTCCGGCAGCGGCTGTGCCTGCACCGGCTCATCGAGCGAAATGGACGGAGGCGGCTTGCCCTGCGAAGCGCAGCCCGACAGGGCCACCACGGTCAGCGCGAAAGCGTATAAGCGGAAAGACAGGTTCATGGCTTGGCTCCTTCAGAAGAATCCAGTTCGCGGCTCCACGACAGGCCGTTGACGTAGATACCCAGCGGGTTCTTGCGCAGGCGCTGTTCGGTGCGCGGGGTTTGCAGGACGGTGGAAAGCACCGCGTTCCATCGCTCGGTCCCGGCGGGGGCACCGTTGATGAACCGTTGCTCCGTCCAACGGACGTTGAACGAGGCATCGCTGGCGCGTACCACGCTGGTGATCTGCACCGTCACCGACTCGCGGCCAACACGGGCGAAAGGATCGTTCTTGCTGGCGTAGTCGTTGAGCACCGCCGCGCCTTTGTCGGTGGTGTAGTCGTAGGCGTCCAGCCAGTTTTGCCGCACCACGATGGGATCGATAGACAGCGAGCGCACCAGCGTCACGAAGCGCGCCAGGTGGTGCGCGATCTGCGCATCGGCGGGCCGGTACGGCGTGGCGGCTTCGCCGACGGCGCGCACCTGCCCCGACTGATCGACCTCGATGACGTAAGGGGTGACGATGGACTGCGCCGAGCGCCACACCAGGCCACCGGCCATCAGCAGCGCAAGCGTGAGGCAGCCGAAGGCCATAAAACGCCAGTTCTTGGCCTGGACGCGGGCCGAGCCGATGCGCTCGTCCCACACCTGCGCGGCGGATTGGTACGGGGTGGCAGGCTGCGGCGTGTCGGCATAGCGCACCTGCGGGCGTTTGAATCGCATAGGGTTCTCCTTGGTGGTCAGGTATCGGGTCACGCATCGGGGCGCAGGCTTGGGCCTTGCCCTGAGCCGCCGCCGTCGCCACTGCGCAGCGTGTGGGCTGCGGTGGTTGCGGCATGGGTGATCTGCTGGCGGCGGTGCATCCGCTTTGCCCAGGCGGGTTGCTCTTGCTTCGGCGCGCTGGCTGCGCCTTCGCCTGCGGCGGCCTGGCCGGAACCGGCAGCGCCGACATCCGCACCGTTCCATCCTGCCCGGAAGGAGTCGGCCACCTTCTGACCGGCAGCGGAAGCGCCCGATGCAGCTCGGCGGCCTGCCGCTTGCGCGCCGGTCTTGGCGACATTGCCGAGGCCCGCAGCCGCGCCTTTAGCCCCGCCGCCCGCAGCGGCGGAACCGGCCTGGAATGCGGACTTGGCGCTGCTGGCCGCCGACGTGGCGGCGCGTGCGCCGCTCCCGGCCAGCTTTGCGGCGGCCGGGGCCATGCGTGCGCCCGCCATGACGGCACCGCCCACGCCGGTCGCGGCGGCACCGATGGCAACACCCGTGCCTACCGCGCCGACGGCAGCGCCCGCCATCGCACCCGCGCCGAGCTGCGGCGCACCGGACACAAGGCCCGTGGCGATGCCGGGGCCGAAGATGCCCAGCGCCAGCAAGGCAAGCGAAGCCAGCATCACGACAAGCGCATGGTCGATGGAAGGCTCGTCGGGATGAACCTGGAACTCCGCGAACAGGCCCGAGCCGATGCCGACGATTACCGCCAGCACCAAGACCTTGATGCCTGACGAAACCACATTGCCGAGCACCTTTTCCGCGAGGAACGAGGTTTTGTTCCAGAGCGCAAACGGGATCAAGACGAAGCCGGCAAGCGTGGTCAGCTTGAACTCGATCAACGTGATGAAAAGCTGAACCGCGAGCACGAAGAAACAGAGGATCACCACCAGCCAAGCGATGAACAGCACCACGATGGGGTCGAGGTTCACGAACACTTCGGGGAAGCCGGCCATGTCACCGATCTGGTCGAGGATCGGCGCAGCGGCGTCGATGCCGGTCTTGGCAAGCCGACCCGGCTGCAAGAAGTTCTCCATCGTTATGGCCGAGCCAGTGGCGGTGATGCCTAGCCCGGCGAACGAGCGGAACACGATGCTCGACAGCCAATTGAAGTTACCGATGATGTAGGCGAAGGCACCGACGTAAAGCACCTTGCGCAGCAGCTTGGCGATCACGTCCTCGCCCTGGCCGGTCGCATGGCTCATGGCCCAATACAGACCGGCAATGGTCATGTCGATGACAATGAGAGTGGCCGTCAGGAACGCGACTTCGCCTTGCAGCAGACCGAAACCGGAGTCGATGTAGCGCGAGAAGGTATCGAGGAATCTGTCGATGATCGTTACGTCGTTCATGGCGTGTCCTCCGCAGCGGCGAGCGACGCATCACCTTCCGGCGCGTCGTCGGTTGGCGTGTCGAAACTCGCCGGAATCGGCGGCAGTTCTGCCAGCGTCCGGTATTCGTCCGGCCCAGTCTGGCCGGTGAAGAAGCGCCGCCGGAAGGCTTCGGCAGCGGCGCGACAGGTGTCTTCGCCTGCGGTTTGCCGGTCGGCTGCGCATTGGGCGCGCAGCGCCTTGAGCCGCACGGGATCGGCGGCCAAGGTGGCGGTCAGGTCTTCAGCCGGCTGCTGGCCGCATGCGGTCAGCAGCACGGCCAGCAGGACAGGAACGCATCGCATGGCCGCCTCCCGTCAGTTGTTGTAGAAGTTGACGGACTGCGGTGTGTACGGCGTGCCGGTGCCCAGGAAGCGCCGCCGCACTTCGCGGGCGCGCTCGGTGGCCGCTGCCTGCCGCGCCAGCTCCAGCGAGGCCGCCCTGTCTTGTGTGATCTGGAGCTGCTGGGCCTGGATGGACTGCTTGGCCTGCAAGGCGAGAAGCTGGTTCGTTGCCTGCATCGCTTGCAGCGCACCCGTGGCCGATTGGCTTTGGCTCACGAGGTCGGCCAGCGCGCTTTCGTCTTGCGTCAGGTTCTGCGACACCTGCGCCTGCATCCGCATCGCGGTGTGCAGGCCGTCGAGCGTGTTCTTCCAGCGTTCGCGTGCGTCCTGTGCCATGCGGTCGCCGCTGATGGTGGCGGCGTACTGCTCCGGGTACAGGCGCGAGAACGTGGCATCCATGCTCTGCACGTCGTAGGCCAGCCCTTGCGCCTCGGCAATCAGGCGTTCAGTCGTGGCGAGCGTCGAGCGCAGCCGGTTGACGATGTTGAAGTCGAGATTCGCCAGGTTGCGCGCCTGGTTCATCAACATCTGCGCTTCGTTCTGGAGCTGGTTGATCTGGTTGTTGATCTGCTCCAGCGTGCGGATGGCAGTCAGCGTGTTCTGCACCAAGTTGACGGGATCAACGAAAGTGAGCGCCGCCGCTGGCTGAGCGAGCATCAGCGAGCCGGCCAGCGCGGCGGCGAGCGAAACGGAAAGTACACGGGTCTTCATGGCGAAATCTCCAGGGGTTGAGTAGCGAGGAAAGAAGCCGCCGACGGCGAGGACGGCAGCAGGTCGGCGGCCCAATCGAGGCCGCGATGGCGTAGCCACGCACCGGCGAAGCCGGGAGCGCCGGCCTGCGTCAGCACTCGGTCAATGTCGCGTTGGTCTTGCGGTGTGGATGCGCCCGAGAAGGCGAGCGCGGCTGGCCCCAGGTCGAGGTCGAACAGACGATTGCCCAGGCGCGATTGGTAGTAGTAGTCGCGCTTGGGCTGCGCGGTGGCGACGATTTCGATTTGCCGACTGTTGAGGCCAAAGCCCTCGTAGACCGTGCGAATCTGCGGCTCGGTCGCCTGCGGGTTGGGCAAGAAAATCCGGCTCGCGCAGCTTTCGATGATCGCGGGCGCGATGGTCGAATCCTTGATGTCGGCAAGCGACTGCGTGGCGAAGATCACCGACACGTTTTTCTTGCGCAGAGTTTTCAACCATTGCCGGATGCGTGCCGCGAAGGACGGTTCATCAAGGAATAGCCAGGCTTCATCGAGAATCAGCAGCGTGGGAGCACCGTCGAAACGTGCATCGAAGCGGGCGAACAAGTAGCGCAGCACCGCTTGCACGGCGGCGGGGCTGTGCATTAGCTCTTCCATCTCAAAGCCCTGCACGTCGCCGCTGCCGAGCCGGTCGCGGTCGGCATCCAGTAGCTTGCCGTGCGCGCCGCCCAGCACATACGGCGACAATGCCTGCCGCAGCGCGTTCGATTGCAGCAGCACCGAAAGCCCGGTCATCGTGCGCTGCTCCACCGGCGCACCAGCGAGGCTGCCGAGCGCCGACCAAATGGCGGCTTTCTCGTCGGGGCCGACGGTCACGCCTTCATGCAGCAGGCGGCCTTCGATCCACTCGGCGGCCCAGGTGCGATAGCCTTCGCTGTCGATACGGGCCAAGGGCTGAAAGGCAATGGCGCCGTCCGCGCCGAGGTCGTAGTGTTCGCCGCCCAGGCCCAGCACCGTCGCCCGCATGGATCGCCCCATGTCGAAGGCGAAGATGCGCGAGCCGCCATAGCGGCGGAACTGCAAGGCGAGCATCGCCAGCAGGACAGATTTTCCCATGCCCGTCGGCCCCGCGACCAGCGTATGCCCCACGTCGCCGATGTGCGTCACCAGCCGGAACGGCGTCGCGCCATCCGTGCGCGTGACGATCAGCGGCGGGCCGTCGAGATGGGCGTTTTTCTCCGGCCCAGCCCACACGGCGGACACCGGCATCATGTGCGCCAGATTCAGCGTCGAGACGATGGGCTGGCGCACGTTGGCATAGGCATTGCCTGGTATGGACGACAGCCACGCATCGACTGCATTTAAGGTTTCGGGGATGGTGACGAAGCCACGTCCTTGGATGACACGTTCCACCATGCGCAGCTTTTCGTCGGCTACGGCAGGGTCGTCATCGAACACCGTCACCGTGGCGGTGAGGTAGCCGAAGGCGACTTGATCGCTGCCAAGCTCTTGCAAGGCGGCATCCGCGTCGGCCGCCTTGTTGCTGGCATCCGTGTCCACCAGCGGCGATTCCTGCTGGAAGATGGTTTCGCGCAGTAGCGCAATGACATTCTTCCGTTTCGCAAACCACTGGCGACGCAGGCGGCCCAGCTCCTTTTCCGCCTCGGCTTTATCGAGGCAGAGAAACCGGGTACTCCAGCGATAGGCAAAGCCCAGGCGATTGAGGTCGTCCAGCAGGCCCGGCCAGGTCGAGGTCGGAAAGCCCCGCACCGACACCACGCGCAGATGCTGGTCACCCAGCATGGGCGCAAGGCCGCCGACTAGGGCGGAATCGGCCAGCAGTGCGTCGAGGTGGAAAGGCACCTCGGGCACGGCCAGCCGGTAGCGCCGCGTGGACACCGTGGCGTGAAGATAAGTCAGCGTCGCGGCATCGTCCAACCAGACGATTTCTGGCATCACGCCATCGAGCAGGTCGAAAACCCGATCCGTTTCTGCCAGGAAGGCGTCAAGCCGACCGCGCCAGTCCACACCATCGCCCGGCGCGTGCTCGTAGAGCAGCTTGGCTGCACGAGCGCGGGATTCCTCCGGCGGCAGATAGGCTAGCGTCAGGTGATAGCTGCTTTCGTAGTGGTTCCCCGATTCCTCAAAGGCAGCGCGGCGTTCTTCGTCCACCAGCCAGGACAGCGGTTCGGGAAAGTCGGAATGCGGATAGTCCGCGGCCGACTGGCGCTCGGCTTCCACGAACAGCGCCCAGCCCGAACCCAGCCGGCGCAACGCGTTGTTTAGCCGTGCCGTCGTGGCGATCAATTCGCCCTGCGTGGCGCTGTCCAGATCAGGCCCGCGAAAGCGCGCCGTGCGCTGAAACGAGCCATCCTTGTTCAGCACCACGCCCGGCGCGATCAGCCCAGCCCAGGGAAGCCAGTCGGCCAGCAAGGCGGGCCGCTGGCGGTATTCGGCAAGGTTAAGCATGGCGGCGTCTCCTACACGTCCAGCAGCGGCTTGTGCTTGATGTGCCGGGCGAAGACCTGCATGAACTGCGGATCGACCCTCGCGCCCCACACGGCCAGCGAGTGACCGACGATCCAGAGCACTACGCCAGGAATCCAGAGTTGCAGGCCCAGCCCGACGGCAGCGGCTAGCGTGCCGTTGGCAATCGCCACCGTGCGCGGTGCGCCGCCCATCAAGAGCGGCTCGGTCAGCGAGCGATGTAGCGGCACCTCGAAGCCGGCCGCGAAGCTATCCGGGCCACTCATACGACAGCCCCGCCGGAGAAGCTGAAGAACGACAGGAAGAACGAGGACGCGGCGAACGCGATGCTCAAACCGAACACGATCTGGATCAGCTTGCGAAAGCCGCCCGACGTGTCGCCGAAGGCGAGCGCGAGGCCCGTGGCGATGATGATGATGACCGCGACGATGCGTGCCACCGGCCCCTGAATCGACTCCAGAATGGATTGCAGCGGGCCTTCCCATGGCATCGAGGAGCCGGATGCCTTCGCCGTGCCCGCCGTCATCAGCATGACTGCGGCCAGCAGCAGGCCGTGGTGCGCGGGGCCGGCCAGCCGCCGCAGGCGTGCGATGGTTGAAACCGGATTTACGGAATTACGGAAAGCGTGAACGTGCATCTGCGTCATGGCAGTTCTCCAGGTAGGTCAAGGGACGAGGAAGGCGCAGCGGCATCGGCTGCGAGAGGAACCGGCATCAGCTCGGGAAACGGTGTTTCCAGCGCGTCCGCCAGGCGATAGCCGGTGCCGTCGAAACCGACGACACGGGCGATGCTTTCGACGCGGCGCTTGCGGCCACGCCCGGCGATGTGGATCACGACGTTGACCGCCTCGGCGATCAGCGCACGCGGTGGGTTCACCGCCACTTCAAGAATCAACTGTTCGAGGCGCAGCAGCGCGCCCAGCGCGGAACCGGCGTGGATGGTGGCGATGCCGCCGGGGTGGCCGGTGCCCCACACCTTAACCAAGTCCAGGGCTTCGCCGCCGCGTACCTCGCCGACGATCACGCGGTCGGGGCGCAGGCGCATCGTGGCCCGCACCAGCTCGGTCATAGACACGACGCCAGCGCGGGTGCGCAGCGGCACATGGTCGCGGGCTGCGCATTGCAGCTCGATGGTGTCTTCGAGCACAAGCACGCGGTCGCCCGTGGCGGCGATCTCCGCAAGCAAGGCATTGGCGAGTGTGGTTTTGCCGCTGCTCGTCGCCCCGGCGATCAGGATGTTCTGGCGCTCACGCACGGCGCGGCGCAGGAACTCGGCCTGGCCTGTGGTCAAGATGCCGTCGGCCACATAGCGATCCAGCCCGATGATGCTCACGGCGCGCTTGCGCAGCGCGAAGGCTGGGCCGGGCGCTGCGGGCGGCAAGATGCCCTCGAACCGCTCGCCGGTTTCGGGCAGCTCGGCGGTCAGCAGCGGCCGCCCGCGATGCACCTCTGCGCCGACGTGCGCAGCCACCAGCCGGATGATGCGTTCGCCATCGTCTTGGGACAGCTCCACGCCCAGCGGCATGCGGCCCGATGACAACCGATCCACCCATAGGGTGCGGTCGGGGTTGAGCATGATTTCCACCACGTCGGGGTCGGCCAGCGCAGCGGCGATGACTGGCCCCATTGCCGTGCGCAGCATCTGGATACGGCGATCCAGAGAGGTTGCGGCGGATGAGAGTTCGGGCGGGGTTTGCGGAATGGCGCTCATGAGGCACGCTCCTGCGCTTCAGCCAGTGCCTCCGCGTCATCCATTCGCGCCGGGTCTGGGTGCAGTTCTTCCACAACGTCGCGCACCAGGCTGCGGCCACGCAGCAGGTGGCGGCCGAGCCGCTCCACGAATTGCTCGAAACGCGCTTTGCCTTGGGCGCGAGCTGCGTCCTGATGGGCTTCGGGAATCGGGGTGCTGACGGTCAGGAAGTAGCGGATGAACAGCGCCAGTGTTTCGATCTGGATGTTCTGGTCGCGCTCCATGCGCTCGGCCTGCCGCGACAGGCGATCGAGCCGCTTGGCGATGGCCGCCTCGCGCTGGTCGCCAGCATCGGGCGATAGCCACGACGCGAGCGCCGCCGCGACAATGGACGACTTGGACACGCCTTTCTTGGCGGCCAGTTCTTCGAGACGCTTGGCGTGCTCGGGCTGAATGAACAGATTGAGGCGGTATTGGCTCATAAGTCGATTCCGTCGTTGGGGTCGAGGGAAGCCAGCCGGGCCGTGCGCTGCATGGCCGGGTCGAGCTGGCCGGGAAGCGGCAGCGGCAGGTCGTCGTCGTCATCGAGCAGAGTCAGGTCATGGCCGGCGAGCAGCGGTTCGGGGCTGTATTCGCTGACTTCGGATAGCTCCGGCTGTCGGCGTGGGCCGCCGTCATCGGCGGTGCCTGTGCCATCGCCGGACAGGCCCGCAGCCCGGACCGTTGACACGGCTGGGATCGATAGGCCGCTCCAGTCGTCGGGCCGGGCCGGTGGCGCGTCCGCGTATTGCCCGGCCGCGAGCACAGGCGGCGGTAAAACGCGGTTCTTGAAATTCGCGTCGGCGTAGTAGCGCAGCTTCTTGGCCTTGATCGGTGCCACGCTGGACACCATCACCACAGCTTCCTCAGTCGGAAGCTGCATCACTTCACCGGGCGTCAGTAGCGGGCGGGCCGTCTCCTGCCGCGACACCATGAGGTGCCCCAGCCACGGTGCCAATCTGTGCCCGGCATAGTTGCGCTGCGCGCGCAGTTCGGTAGCGGTGCCAAGCGTTTCGGAGATCCGTTTCGCAGTGCGTTCATCGTTGGTGGCGAACGTCACGCGGACATGGCAGTTATCCAGAATCGAATGGTTCTGGCCGTAGGCTTTGTCGATCTGGTTGAGCGATTGGGCGATAAGAAAACTGCGGATTCCGTAGCCCGCCATGAAGGCAAGCGCCGTCTCGAAGAAGTCCAGGCGGCCCAGCGCCGGGAACTCATCGAGCATCAGCAGCAGCTTGTGGCGGCGTTCGATGCCGTCGCTGCCGTCGAGCGATTCGGTGAGCCGTCGGCCGATCTGGTTGAGGATCAGGCGAATGAGCGGTTTCGTCCGCGAAATATCCGAAGGTGGCACTACCAGATAAAGCGACACCGGATGCTCGGACGCGATCAGGTCGGCGATACGCCAGTCGCAGCGCGAGGTGACTTCGGCCACCGTGGGGTCGCGGTAGAGGCCCAGGAACGACATGGCGGTGCTCAACACGCCGGAACGCTCGTTGTCCGACTTGTTGAGCACTTCGCGCGCCGCCGAAGCGACGACTGGATGCGGGCCACCACCTTCCACGTTCACGAGGTGCTGTGTGGTCATCATCCGGTGCAAGGTCAGCTCGAAGGGGCTGGCCGGATCGGAGAGGAAATTGGCGACGCCGCGCAGCGTCTTGTCCTCGCCCGCGTAGAGCACATGCAGGATGGCCCCGACCAGCAGCGCGTGCGAAGTCTTCTCCCAATGGTTGCGCTTCTCAAGCGCGCCTTCTGGATCGACCAGAATGTCGGCTATGTTCTGTACGTCACGCACTTCATGTGCGCCGCGCCGAACTTCTAGCAGCGGGTTGTAGGCCGCCGACTTCGCATCGGTCGGATTGAACAGCAGGCAGTGTGAGTAGCGTGAGCGCCAACCTGCGGTGATCTGCCAATTCTCGCCCTTGATGTCGTGGACTACGGCGGATGCAGGCCAAGAAAGCAGCGTCGGCACCACAAGGCCGACGCCTTTGCCTGAGCGCGTGGGCGCGAAAGTGAGGATGTGTTCCGGGCCTTCATGCCGAAGGTACTTGCCATCGTGCTGACCGAGGAACACGCCGATCGGCTGCGTAAGGCCGGCTTTGCGAATGTCCTCCGTACTTGCCCAGCGTGCCGAGCCATAGGTCGTGACTAGGCGTGATTGACGAGAGCGCCAGATCGACATGCAGACTGCGACCACCACCGCCAGCAAGCCACTGCCACCCGCTATGGCACCGCCCGTGTCGAAAACGCGTGGCGCGTAGGCATCGAAGAAGAACCACCACTCAAACAGCTTCCACGGGAGGTAGATCGGTGTGCCGAGGAAATCAAACCAGGGGGAGCCAAGGCGTACCTGATAGCCAAGGGCTGCTGCCGTCCATTGTGTGGCGCCCCACACACCCGCGATCACGATGCCGAATACCACGGCTATCTGACCGAACAGCACATTCGTACCTTGCATAGCCCCGCCTCCAATCTCTCCTACGCTGATTCCCTTGGGAAACGCGGCTTAGAAATGTGCCGCAGGCGTCAGGATCGGTGCTGGCTTAGTGCCGGTCAAAGACCGTTTGGGGCAGAAAGGTCGATAAGAAAGAATGAATTCGCGCTGTGTCTAGCCAGGGAGTGACTCCGTAAGCGCCGGCGAATATCAGCGTGCCGAACAGAAGATTCAGGCAGACTAGCGAATTGCTGAATTGCTGAATTGCTGAATTGCTGAATTGCTGAATTGCTGAATTGCTGAATTGCTGAATTTCAGAATTTGGGGGATTCTTTGGGCGGTGTGTATGGCGTTTTTCCGTCACCGTAGAACCGCTTACGTGTTGCCTCCGCTACCCGGTTGCAAAGCAGTTCGCCCAAAGTAGGCCGATCCGTCTTGCATTGCTGGCGCAACTTCTTGAGCTGTTCCGGGTCTGCCACCAGCTCTTCTACTGTCGGGGTTTTCTTTTCTGCACTAGTGGCTTTGTGCGGTTTATCAGATTGACCGCATGCGACTAGCATTGCAGCGACGAGCGTGATGGCGAGTCTCATGGCATCAATTCCTCCGGAAGATCGGGATTTCGGCTTTTTGTTGACCTGAGAAACTCTGGCAATTCGATGGCCTGTACTCGCTGAATGAAGCGCGCAAGCTCGTCAAACGGATCGCCTTCAAGTCTGAGTAGATAGGTCGTCAAAGGTGGTACGCGTGTCGAAAGCGGCCTCGCCACGACTCCTGGCTCTCGGGAGGCTGCAATGTGTGCAGCCCCTGTAAGTCCGAGTGCAAAACCGGCAGATACCAACGCCATCATCAGGTCGAAAGTGGTAACCCGCTCGGCAACTAGAGGCTGCATTTCAGCCCGGCTAAGTACTCGCTCAATGTGCTTGGCGTGGCCCTCGCACACTTGAGGATCAGATAGCACTAGCGGGTAGCGCAGCAGTTCATCCAATGGAATTCGCTTAAGAGCCAGCAACGGATGCCGAGCTGGCAGCGCCACCATAAGCGTGTCAGTCCACGCGGGAAGTGCGACGATTCCATCACCTACGTCGTCGGACTGTGCAAAGCCGACGTCATACAGGTCGTCGTGCAATCCTTTGATTTGTTGGGATAGTGGCACCTCAAAAAAGCGAATCTCAACCTCGGGCTCCTCCTCGCGACACAACGCCAATAGGGCTGGTAAGCACAGTAGTGTTGCGCCGTCTGACAAGGCGACGCGGAGTTGTCCATGAAAGCCATTTTTTGCTGCCTTCACGCAGTCCCGCGCCTGTTGCAAGGATGCGAACACCCGAGGTGCGTGCTCCATGAGCATCAACCCAGCTCGTGTCAAACGCGTGCTTCTCGTGTTCCGAATAAAGAGCTGTGCTCCTAACTCCTCTTCGAGTTCTTTGATCGTGCGAGACAGTGGGGACTGCTCAATATGCAGTTTCGCAGCGGCGCGAGCGAAGTGAAGTTCCTCGGCGAGCGCCATAAAACAACGTAGATGTCGAATTTCCATGCGTCCCCTACTAATCGTCGATCTATTCAGTATTTAAAACTCGCTGCCATGCTGCGTTCTTCCAACTCAAGGACTCAGGGTGAAGATTGCAGATTCACATGCTCTGGCGAACCAGAAAGCGCTTTAGCGAGAACACCCCATTGCACGGCTGCGTCGGCGCGAGCACGGACCAGAGCCGCTCGCTGGGACAAGGTGCCACGCTCCGCTTCTGCAACAACGGTCGCATCCACCTGTCCCGCCTCAAAGAGGCGTCGACTGCGGTCAAGGAGTCGATCAGCGACGACAAGACCATCGACCTGATGCTGCAGAGAAGTCCGCTGGGTCTGCCAGCCCAGATAAGCGTTCTCCACATCCTGAAGCGCAAGCAAAACCGTGCGTTCCAGGTCAGCCTGTGCGCCGCGACTGCGTGCTGAGCCCTCGTCGATTCCCGCTTGTATTGCTCCACCGTCAAAGATCGGAAGCGTCACACCCAAGCCCAGAGAGAAAATGTTCCCTGCCACACGTGTTCCGTTGTTCTCGAAGCGTTGGCGCCCACCACTCAAATCGAGCACAAGTTTGGGGAACCGCTCGCCTTCTGCTGCGTTCCATCGCGCCGTCGCCGCTGCAAGACGCGCCTGCGCGGCTCTGACGTCGGGGCGCTGCTGCAGCAATTCGCCTGGCACGCTTCTGGGAGTCCAATCGGGCATGGTGAGAGAGGCAAGCGCAGGACCGCTGCCAAGCGCCCCCGGAATCCGGCCAACGAGCACATCCAAGGCATGCGTTGCTTCGCCGCGTACGCGTCGCAACTGCTCTTGCTCCACCCGGAGGGCGATGACCTCGGAACGCGTGCGTTCAATGTCAAAGCCCGTAGCTTGACCTGCCTTGAACTTCTGCTCTGTCAGACGCTCAAGGCGCTCGGCGACTTGAAGTCGCTCTTTTGCCAGATCTTCCAGCTCTGCCGCCTGCCGCTGCTGCAGTGCAGCGGACACTGTCTCAAAGGCGATCTGCCAACGTGTCGCGAACCAGTTCTGTTCGACAGCAACTGCGTCCATCCGTGCGCCATCAGCGGCATGCGAGAGGCGGCCCGCTAGATCAACTTCCCATGAAGCCGACAGCGGAAGCCTGGCATCGCTGCTGATGGTCGGTGCCAAAGAAAAGTCGCGCGCGCGCGTTGCTTGGGGCGTGAGCGCCAAGCTAGGGAACATTGAAGCGCGTGTACGTCGGGTGATCGCCACAGCTTCATCAATCCGCGCTCTTGCAATAGCGAGATCGGTGTTGTGCTCCAGCGCGTTGCGCACCAGCGCGTCAATCAGCGGATCACCGTACGCCGTCCACCACTCGGCCGGGAGTGCTTGTGCTGGCACCTGCTGCACAGCCAGACCCGCTTCGTTCATGAATTTGGCCGGAACCTCAACGCGTGATGTCTCCACCCTGTGAGGCGAGTGGCTGCACGCGGCGAGAAGCGTGATCGATAGGAATGCAACAGCAGTAAGGCCGCGGCGGGCGTAGGGATCGGACATGTTGAGCCACTAGGTTGTGAATTGAGGAGGCCGTCTTGACGGGCATAGTTCATGGCGTGTACTATACCGTTCAGACGGTTCAAAAATCAAGCATCTTTGGAGTTTCACCATGGCAACTCGTATGAAATCAAGCCCAGAGGAGTCGCATTCGGCGGACAACGGCGCTGAAGCCCCCTCCATCTCTAAGAAAGCGCAACAAACACGGGAGCGCATCCTTCAAGCTGCGCGTGACGTAGTCATGGAGGGAGGTGCCGGGCACCTAACGCTTGACGCGGTCGTTGCACGGGCAGGAATGAGCAAAGGTGCGTTCCTGTACCACTTCAAGACCAAGCGCGATCTGCTCCTCACGATGATTGATGACCAGGTCTCGGCGTTTGATGGCGGGCAGGAAGAGCGAGAGCTGCCATTCGTCGGCGATCCAGACCCTTGGCTATCCAGCCAGGTCTCGGCTATGCCTGACGGCGGGATGCAAAAGATGAGCGCTGCATTGCTGGCGGCCGTGGCTGAAGACCCCACGCTGCTTGAGCCTGTGCGCGGCTGGTACCGCAGGCAGTACGAGAACGCGAGCAAATCTCCACGCGGCACCGATATCGCCGGAATCGTTCTATTTGCCTTGGACGGAGTCTTCCTCGCCGAAATGATGGGTTTTCCGACGTTTGCTGCCGAAGACCTTTCTCGACTCATGCACACCCTCCAGGCGCTCGCCCGCGGCGAACTGGAACTCACCCCTATTGATAAACGCTGATGAAAGGCCTTCCCGTGTCTTGCACTCCCTTTAAATCCCAGTCCTGGCAAATGCAGAAAGTCGGCCTCGCGTTTGTTCTGCTCGCATCGCTTGCCGGCTGTGATAGTCAGAAGGAGCCTGCTTCCGATCCACCGCGAGCGGTCAAGCTGCTCACGGTGGGGGATGTAGGTTCTGTGGCCAATCGCATTGAATTGAGTGGTCTAGCTCGCTCCAGTGAGCGGAGTACCTTGGGGTTCGAGACTGGCGGGCGTATCAGCAAGCTTCATGTGGACGTGGGAGATCGCTTCTCTCGCGGACAGCTTCTGGCTGAGTTGGATGTTCAGCCCGAGCAACTCCGCCTAGAACAGGCTCGGGCGACACTCGCTGCTGCGGAAGCCGCATTGGCAGACAGAATCGTGCAGACAACGCAGCAAAGGGGGCTGCTTGAGGGCAACGTAATCTCCCCGGCTGCATTCGAGAGTGTGAAAGCACAGTTGGTTGCAGCTGAAGGCCAGGTGCGCAATGCAAAGGCCGCATTCGGCCTTGCCGAGCGTGCGCGAAGGGGGGCCGCCATTCATGCGCCATTCGACGGCGTCGTCGCGGAGAAACTCGCTCTGCCGTTCACAGATATTGCAGCCGGAGCGCCGGTGCTTCAAGTGGATGGACTACGCAGCGGCGTAGAAGTCCTTGCGACTGCATCGACGACCCAGGCGGCAAATATCAAAATTGGGCAGGTCGCCGAACTGCGCCTGAGCGAGTCAGCAAGTCCCGTTCGTGCTTCGGTACAACGCATCGGCTTGCGTGCTGAAAATGGCTCACTTTTACCTGTCGTGCTCGTTCCTCAAGATGCTACTCTTGCGCGCAGTCTTCGACCCGGGTCTGCCGTTCAAGTATTGCTGAAGGCACCGGAAGCGAAGGATGCCTCACCAGATCGTCTGATGCTTCCCTATTCGGCACTGGTGCTCAGTGAGAAAGCAGGACAAGCCGCAGTGTTTGTATATGACGTGACCGGAAAGAAGGTGCACCGCCGGGAAGTGCAATTCCAGAGCGAGCCAGGCGGCGACAACGTTCGCGTTGTGGGCGGCCTGAAGCGCGGCGAGATGGTAGTCGCGGCTGGCGCGAGTTGGCTGACGAACGAGCAACAAGTCACCCCACTCAAGGCCACGACCCAATTGGCCGGACGCTGACCCGCTACAGGAAGACTTCGCTATGAAGATCACAGAAATGGCGCTGCGCGCCAGCAGACTCACCTACCTTGCCGCGGTCATCATTCTTGTTGCCGGCATTGCCACGTTTCTCAATTTCCCTTCGCAGGAAGAGCCATCGGTCACGATTCGAGATGCGGTTGTTGCCGTTCTGAACCCTGGCATGCCAGCCGAACGTGTTGAGCAGTTGATCGCGCGTCCGATCGAGGAGCGTTTGCGGGAGCTGGCCGAGGTCAAGCGTGTAACCACAACCGTTCGCGCGGGCGGGGCCGTCATACAGGTCACGATCTGGGAGCGGTACACCGACCTAGCCCCCATATGGCAGCGCGTTCGCGCGAAGGTTGCCGATGCTCAGCCTCTGCTTCCACAGGGTACGTTGGGGCCATTTGTCAACGACGACTTCGGCCGTGTTGCCGTGGCCTCCATTGCGGTGACCGCGCCGGGCTACTCCATGGGCGAAATGCGTGTGTCGTTGAAAGAGATGCGCGATCGCCTATACGCGCTTCCCGGCGTTGATCGCATCAGCTTCTACGGCTTGCAGGAAGAGCGCGTCTATCTCGAATTTGATCGACCAAAACTAGCCCAGCTTGGATTGACCCCACAAGGGGTGATCGATCAACTCGTTAAACAAAACGTCGTGCTTTCAGGCGGGCAAATCGCCATCGGTGGCATCAACGCTTCGCTGGCTGTTAGTGGAGAGGTTCGCGACGCCGCCTCGCTGCGCGCGTTGCCGATCATGATGGCGCAAGCTCAGGGTGCGCGCGGTGCTTCGCCTGCTCCTTCAATCTCACTGGGAGAGCTTGCGCGCGTGCAGGTACAACCTGCAGATCCTCCCGAGTCTGCTGCAGTCTATAAGGGCCAGCCTGCCGTAGTGATGGCAGTGTCCATGACCTCGGGCCAGAACGTGGAGCAATTCGGCGTAGCCCTCAAATCCCGTGTGGCCGAGCTTGAGAAACTTCTGCCCGCAGGTTTCGAGCTCTCCTATGTGACATTCCAGGCAGACGTCGTCAAACGTGAAATGGGCAAGATGAACCAGGTGATGATCGAAACGATTGTCATCGTGCTCGGCGTCGTCGTCCTTTTCCTGGGATGGCGCACAGGATTCATCGTCGGGATGATCGTGCCGCTTACCATTCTGGGGGCACTGATCGTGATGCGCGCGCTGAACATCGAGCTGCAAAGTGTTTCGATGGCAGCCATCATCATCGCTTTGGGGCTCTTGGTAGACAACGGCATCGTGATTGCCGAAGACATTGAACGGCGCTTGGCAGCCGGTGAAGACCGCAAACAGGCTTGTCTCGAAGCGGGTCGTACCCTCGCACTGCCGCTGCTGACGTCCTCATTGGTTATCGTCATCGCCTTCTCCCCGTTCTTCTTCGGCCAGAGTGCGACGAGTGAGTATCTGCGCTCTCTCGTCATTGTCCTCGCGCTCACGTTACTCGGATCTTGGCTGTTGTGTCTGACCGTCACTCCACTGCTGTGCTACCACTTCACCAAAGTGCATCATCAACCGGCGAATGACGCGCAAACCTACAACACACGCTTCTATCGCGGCTATCGCAAGTTGCTTGAGTGGGTGCTTGACCACAAGGCGATCTACGTTGGTGTGATGACGGGTGCATTGGCCGTAGCTCTGTACGGATTCACGACACTGCCATACGACTTCTTGCCGAAGTCCGACCGAGTTCAATTCCAAATACCGGTGCAGCTCGCCCCTGGAACGGATTCACGGCTCACTCTTGCCAAAGTGAAGGAAGTGAGCGGCTGGCTCGGTGATCAAGAAATCAACCCCGAAATCACGGATCACATTGGCTACGTCGCTGACGGTGGGCCGCGCTTCATCCTTGGGCTCAATCCCCCATTGCCAGCATCGAACATCGCGTACTTTGTCGTGACGGTCAAGGCAGGCACCAACATTGACGTCGTGATTGCCCGAACTCGGGCTTACTTCGCGCAGCATCATGGAGATGTACGCGCAGAGCCTCAGCGGTTCTCGCTAGGCACTACCGAAGCCGGCACAGCCGTCTACCGGGTCAGTGGGCCGGATCATGAGGTGCTGATGAATGCGGCGGCGAAAATTGAGTCCGCGCTACGGGAGCTGCCAGGTACGGCCAACATCAAGAACAACTGGGATACCCGTGTCGGCCGTCTCGATGTTCGGGTCGATCAAGATCGTGCGCGACGTGCTGGCGTCACCACCGACGACATAGCTGCCTGGCTTGGCACCCGCTACATCGGCCAGTCGATCTCTGTGATCCGAGATGGCGATACCAGCGTGCCAATCGTGATGCGCGGGACGTCCAATGATCGGCGCAGCACTGCGGACGTTGGTTCGACGACCATCTATCCAGCGTCGGGTGGCCAGCCGGTTTCCCTGGCGCAAGTGGCCGATGTCACGCTCGCTAGCGAGCCGTCTGTGATCCAGCGCCGCAATCTCATTCGTACAGTCACAGTTCAGGGGCAGAACACCGCATACACCGCGCAAGAGATCGTGGATCACCTCGCACCTCGGATCGCCGCAATTGAACTACCTGCAGGCTATGCCATAGAGCTTGGTGGAGAAATTGAGGAATCGGCTGAATCGAATGCATCGCTCACGCACTACATGCCGTTCGCTCTTCTGGCGATGTTGCTGCTATTCATCTGGCAGTTCAACTCCTTCCGCAAGCTGATCGTGATTCTCGCAACGATTCCCTTCACGTTGATTGGGGTCGTGATTGCACTGAAGGCAACAGGCACTCCTTTCAGCTTCATGGCGACATTCGGGGTGCTTGCGCTGTTCGGAATCATCGTCAACAACGCCGTTCTTCTGCTCGAACAAATTGAACACGGCCTCTCGGAAGGTCTCGCCCGACATGAAGCCCTGGTGGGAGCTGCGATGCAGCGGCTGCGTCCAATCGTGATGACCAAGGTGACCTGTATCGCGGGTCTCGTGCCCCTGATGTTGTTTGCGGGGCCGCTGTGGAAGGGCATGGCCATCGGCATGATCGGTGGTCTCGCACTTGGCACGCTCGTGACGCTTGGCCTGATTCCGTTGCTCTACGAGGTGCTGTTCGGAATGAAGTGGCCGGGCAGCAAACGGAGTCACGAGGCGGTACAACAACCAGTGCAACCGGTCTGATCCCTCAGCGTAACTGTCCACACGCTTCCCCCGATCTCTCTCGTGGCCGGAGAGATCGGGGAGACAGATTCTCGCCATCAGAGAGTTTAAGAAGAAATCAGAAGCAGAGCGAATTGACCGCCTACTGCCTATTCTTTGATGCTTTGATGCTTTGATAATCAATTTTCACTGAATAGATTTGGAGAAATATATGAACCCGTTGTCATGGAATCCATGGTTGGTTCTACTGATTGCCGGCCTGTTCGAAATCGGTTGGCCACTAGGCCTCAAGATGGGTGCGGCCAATGCAGCGATGCGCTACGTGGGGCCGGCGATTGCAGTTGCCTGTATGGCAGCCAGCGGCTTTTTCCTATGGTTATCTCTTAAACAGATCCCCATAGGAACAGCTTATGCGGTCTGGACCGGCATCGGTTCGCTGGGCGCGTTTTTCGTGGGCGTGTATGTGTTCGGCGATACCGCCTCCTTGATACGTTGGGTTGGAATTGCGCTGGTTGTTGCTGGCATCGTCTGTCTGAAAATGGGATAAATGAAAATATATATGAAACGCCCTATTTCATTAATCCATTTTGTGCTGCTGGCAGGCCTCACGGCAACCTTATCTGGCTGTGCTTCAAACGGAATGACTCGATCAGGGTTTCTTGGTGATTACGATGTATTGGGAAAAACGAAGTACGAAAATGTTCTGCTCTTCAAGGCGCCAGGCTTTGAACCCAGTCGTTACCGGGAAATATTAGTCGAGGATGCTCAGGTAGTGACGGCAACTGGACGCATAGGTGGGCTTGAAGCTGAGCAAGTGCGAGAGCTTCTCGATCACGTCAACAGTGAACTGCGACATCTCCAAACTAAGTCCGAAGCTCCCGCATCGTCAGGCCGCATACGTGTGCGTGTGGCAATTACGACCATTGAGACGCCCAATAGAGCAGTCAACACCCTAACGACGTTGCTTGTTGGACCAGTGACAACTGGGGGAGCTAGTTTGGAGTTTGAGGCAGTAGATGAACAAACAGATCGTCGGGTGGCTGCTGCTAGCTGCTTCGAGCACGGCAACGCTCTCGCGGATTTCAAAGGCTCCTACACACTGCTCGGGCATGCAAAGTCTGCAATCACCACCTGCCTTGAACGGATCAATAGCGCTTGGAGAAGTGCTGGCTCGTGAATAGCTGCTATTCCATAACTTCGCGCGGATCGCGAGGAGCCTCATCAAGGGGATTCGTAGGGTGCCGTTCTTGTAACGTCTGCAGCATTCTGGAGTGGCTCTGCTTCGTCGCAAAATTGCCGGCGTTTCTCGTTCTTGTCTATTCGAAACGCTGCGTGGTGCTGCTTGCAGAGGTAAAGCGCCTGGAGGTGTGTAAATTCACACGATGGAGTTTGGCCGGTGTGCTGGCAACGGTAGTTCTGACAGGGTGTTCCACTTACCGTCCTTGGATCAACCCGACACTTTCCGACGCCGCCTTAATGTCTCTCGCCGAGAACGACCAACGCATCAGGCCGTCGGAGGTCAACCAACCGGTGGTTGTAGCGGTGACACTGTCAGGCGGGGGCGCTCGGGCGGCGGCCTTCGGCCTGGGCGTGCTGCGCGAACTCAAGGCCACACGCTTCGCGCTAGAGGGCCAGGAGACCACTCTGTTGGATCAGGTGTTCCTGGTCAGCGGAGTGTCGGGGGGCAGCATCCTTGCCGCGCACTTCGCGGCCTTCGGCGATGCCACGCTGACTCGTTTCGAGCCGGATTTTCTGCTTGTGCCTTTTGAGGGGCGACTCATACGTGAAGCTCTGTGGCCTGAGCGTCTTTATAGACTAACTTCACCTTGGTTTGGGCGCAGCCAGATCCTGGCTCAACGCTTGGACGAACTTTTTGAAGGCCGCACCTTTGGTGACGTGCGCCGACGACCGGGCGCGCCCGAACTGATGATCACGGCAACCGACCTCACGACCGGTGCCCCTTTCGATTTCACCACCGAGCAATTCCGGCTAATCTGTTCCGACCTCGATGCAACGCCGCTGTCTTTCGCGGTGGCGGCCTCGTCGGCAGTACCGCTGGTGCTGTCGCCCGTAACGGTGCGAAACAACGCCAATACCTGTCCGCCGCCTCTCCGATCTTTGCCTGTCAGAGGGCAAAATTACAGATCACGCATCCTGCAAAGCGGCATAGACAGCTACCTCAATGCGCACGATCGGCCCTATATCCACCTCGTGGACGGTGGTGTCTCCGACAACCTCGGCGTACGTCTGATGCTAGACCGGCTAGTAGCTTCGGGCTCAATGAGCGCCAATTTCTCGGAGGTCAAGCCCGGAAGCTTGCGCCGACTCGTGTTGGTGACGGTGAACTCCGAACGAGGACTGAGCGAGAGAGTGGACAGTAGCGACCGAGTTCCCAGCACGACGCAAGTACTTGAGTCGCTGATCTTCGGTGCCGGCGCTCGCGAGACCCAGGTGACGCTGGCCATGCTTAACGACGACCTGCAACACTGGCGTTCCGAGATTGTCCGCACCCGTGGCCAAGCGGACAGCCCCTTTGCGGCCGACGCAGAAATCTACGTAGTAAGCGTAAGTCTGAACGACGTGCCGGACGACAAGATCCGGCATTCGCTGCTGCGCGTGCCCACAGCCTTCACGATCGAGGCTACGGATGTCTTGGACCTGCAAACTGCGGGAGGCGAAGCACTGAGGCAATCCAAGGAGTTTATGGCATTGATTGAATCTCTAAGAAGAATCACAGCAGCCAAGCAGACTGCGCCTGGTACTCAGCTTCCCTTGATATCTAACTGATACCGATACTGGGCTTTCGTCCAAGTTCCCAAGAGGCACTTCCGCCGATAACCTTTGCGGCAAGCTGTTGTCCCAGTCGCGGCTCAATTACCGGCCGCCACGGCACAAGGCTGAACCCCATGCCGTCATCGAGCATCGCGTAGCGCCCGCTGGCGAGCATAATGGAACGCCGGTAGATACCGGCTACGCGCTGCCCGTCGGCCACCGGGCGATGCTCTAGGCCGGTTTCCGCCGCAATGTCTTTCGCGGCCTGCACTAGTTCCCGATTGCGTAGCGTGCCCAGCAGGTTGCGCGCGAGGATGACGCGCTGCCCGCGGCGCTGTGCCAGCCCCTGTTCTTCGAGGAAATCGGCTCGCTGCTGTATGGCCTGCTTGGTATCACCGCCAAAGCCCAAGTTGCCCAGCCCACGGCCACCGCCGATCAGTTGCTGGTCAAGCCAAGTCGCGCCGATGACGCGGGCCTGCCGTTCAATAGGAAGGTGTGATTTCAGCTCTACGGCTACATCGCCCAGCCGTTGCGCGTCGTATTGGCGGCCACGCTCGGCCAGGTCGTCCGGTACCTTCCATAGCCCTTCGGCCACGCGCTCCACGATGCAAGCCCGGCGCAGGGCTTCCAGCCGCCGGACATGAGCGGCGACGACTTCCTGCGGGTCGCGTCCGGGCGTAGCCCGGCCCTGCTCGATTACCAGGTGATGATCGGTGCGGTACAGGCCATCGCTCGCCAGCGAGGCGATGTTCTTGTCGGCCGTGCGCACCTCAGTCGAACCCTTCACCTCTACCACAGCGCCCGTGGGATAGTTCGCCAGTTCGTCGCGGGCGTTCAGTGCAACGTAGTGGGCCTTACCGTCCGTGCCGTCGATGATCAGATAGCCTCGGTCGTGCAACTCATCGGCAAGCCCCTTCGCGGCCACGCGGCCGATGAGGCTGCGACCATCGTCGCCCGGCTCGAACACCGCCAGCTCACGCGGCTGGCCGCTCATGGCCCGCTGCATCGTTCGGATGATGTCGCCACGCTCACCCAGGGCACGCAAGGTCTTCTCGGCATCGGCATGAATGGCCCAGGTGCCGGGCTGCACCTCGTCGGCTAGGCCCAGGCGCTGCAAGCGTTGCAGGCGGCCGATCAGCAGCAGGCGCTGGCGTTGCAACCTCGGCTCGTTGAGCCGTTCGACATGCACCCGGCCATCCTCGCCGGTCTCGCGCTGCAAGGTGCGATCCAGGCTCGTCCACCGCTCCTGTTCCACCTCGCGCCTCAAGGTCTGCTGAATCTCCAGTTCGGTGCGCGGCCCCAGCCACTCGGTCGCCAGCTCGGCGGCGCGATGGCGGAAGCCGTGGGCGATGTAGTCACCCGCGATGATGAGGTCTTTGCCGGTGTCGTCGCGCCCGCGCACGATCAGGTGGGTGTGCGGGTTGTCGGTGTTCCAGTGATCCACCGCCACCCAATCCAGCCGCGTGCCCAGGTCGGCTTCCATGCGGCTCACCAGATGCCGGGTGTAGGTGCGCAGGTCGTCCAGCTCGGCCCCGTCCTCGGGCGAGACGATGAAGCGGAAATGGTGCCGGTCGTCGGCGCAGCGTTCCTTGAAGGCGTCCAGATCGGCTTCGTCGGCCTGTGGCCCGTAGCCCCGGCCCGGTTCGCCATCGCGACCCGCGCCGTCGCGCTCGATGTAGCGCAGGTGCTTGGCGAGCGATTGCGGGCTGGCCCGCTGGTGATTGACCAGCAAGGTCTTGATGGTCACGCGCCGCGACATGGGCATTAGCTTCGCCCCGGCGAAGCGCGCCGCCGTGTGGCCACGTCCGAGCCGAGAGCCGGGCCGCTGGCCGGTGCCAGCCGCGCCAGGACGGCGTACTGCCGACTTGCCGCTGCTGGCTTTGCCGGCCTGCTTGAGCACCTTGGAAACGAAGCTCTGCCCCTGGCCCTTGCCCCGGTTCTTCGGGGCGCTGGGGCGCACGCGAAAGTCGTCGTCGCGGCTGTCGGTCATGGCTGCGCTCCCCGCAAGCTTGGGCGTGTCCTGTCGTGCGAAGCACGCGGACATGCCAGCATTGGCGCGACCCTCGCGCCAAACGCGGCACGGTGGCGAAGCCGCTCCGTGCCGCGTTCCCCCCATGTGCTGACTGGCTTTCGACGCGGCCAGGTGCCGCGTCCTTTTGTCTTGCCTTCCGCCTTTGCCCTTCGCTGTCGCTCCAGGCAACGGCGGCCCGGCGGCGCTGCTGCGTGAACAGACAGCGCGCCGGCGAAAGCGCCAATGGCCGCAGGCCGGGCGCGTTCGAGGCAAGACGCCTGAACGTTGGACGGCTGCGCCGGATGCTGCGCGACGTGCGGTGCGAATGCACCGGCACGACAGGCGCAGCGACACTGAAGCAGCCAGCAGAACGACATGCCCGATGGCACGTCAGAGCGCAGCGAATCGGCGGCCATCATGGGCGTATCTCCGGCCACACCGGATGCGCAACGCCGATCACGGCGGATGCGCTGACCGGGCCGAAATAGCGGCTGTCGAACGATGCTGGATTCGTCACGCTCAACAGGAGCAGTTCGCCCGGTTCAAGGCGGCGGCAAAGCTGCAAGGACGGCAGCGCCCGGCCCAGCCGGTCGGCGGGCAGTACGGCGGCCGAAGGCACGCCGTCGATGCGTACCTGACCGGCGACGATGCAGACGTGTTGCGGCGCGACCGCGCCCACACGTTTGAGCAGCGGAACGCGCGTCGGCAGGTAGCCGCGCTGCGCAGCGAGCGCGGCAGCCGTGGCCGGAAGCGGCACCAGCACGATGCTGTCCACGGACAACGGACGTGGCAGCGAGGCGGTGCGCGGGTCGAACGGGTCAATGCGATACCAGCCGACCGCCACGCTGTCGGACGGGTTGTAGGTCAGACGCGGCAGCGGCGACACGAAAGCCGCCCAGGCCAGCGCAGCGAAGCCGATGGCGGCCAGTGTCGCCAGCACGATGCGAGCGCGCAGGCGTGAGCGAGGACGCGGCGCCACGTCGGGCGCGTTGGGTGTGGTGGTCGGGGCGGTCATGGCAGCACCTTCCCGGCCAGCCAGGCGGTATGCCGCTCGGTGGTGTATTCGGGCAGCGCAAGGCGAGCCGCAAGACGGTTGCCCAGCGTGCGCCAGTACGCCGGCGACACGTCGATGGCAGCGATGCCCAGCGCCTCGATGCCGTCGATGCGCTCCAGCACGGCGCGCACGTTGGCATCGCCTTCGGTGTGTAGGAGCAAGCGCGCGCCCGGCTGAACACCGGGGATGCGCTGCGCCGCGTCCAGCGGTGTGCAAGCCTGCATCACCATGAGTTGCCAGCGGATCGTGCCGTAGTCGTTGGCCTGCCAGCGGATGCGGCAGAGCATCGCGCCCGGCAGGAACACCGCGCAGCGCCGCCAGCGGTCGAGCTGAAGCGTGCGCGCCGGTTCGCCGAAGCGCAGGTAGAGCTTGAAGCGATGTTCGAGGTAGGCCAGCGAAACGCGCGTCAGCGGCACATTGCCGGCCTGTCCGGCGAGTGCCGAAAGCGCAGGCAGCGGCGCAGCCGGTGCCGCGTTCGCGGCAGGCCAAGCGAATGCGTTCATGGTGTGTTCTCCGGCGGAAACTCCCGCTCCAGCAGGCCGCGCAGCAGGTCGGCCACGGTCACGCCTTGCGTGAAGGCCGACACCTTGATGCGCGCCCGCATGGCGGGCGTGATGTCGAGCGTGAGGCGGGCCGTGTAGAGGTCGCCTTTGCCCAGCGCGTCGGCATCGCCCTGACGAATCCACGCCTCGGCGTGCGGATTCGCGGGCGGACGTGCGCCGATGCCGACGCGCTTGCCCGTGCGTTTGCTGTTGGGTGGCTGCTGCGCTGTCATGTCGGCCACCGCAGCAGTTCGTCCACCAGGGCGGTGATTTCGCGGGCGGCGGCACTGTCGGGCGCTGTCTCGCGTGCGAGCCGGCCAGCGGCCACGCTGTCGGCGAAGACGATGCGCTGATGCACCTCCGAGCGCAGCGCGGGCAGCGGCTGTTCGGCGAGCGATTGCCGCGCCTCGCGCCCGATGATGGTGGTGCTGACGCGCCGGTTGATGACGAAGGCCGCGCGGAGCAGCGGCCGGAACACCTGCGCCTCGCGGATCAGCGAAACCATTTCCGAGCTGGCCCAGAGGTCGTAGGGGCTGGGCTGCACCGGGATCAGCACGCGCTCGGCCGCCAGCAGCGCGGAGCGCGCCAAGGCGGCGATGCGCGGCGGCCCGTCGATGATGACGTGATCGGCCCGCCTGGCGAGTTCTGGCGCTTCCTGATGCAGCGTTTCGCGTGCGAGGCCCACGGCGCTGAACAGCCGTGGCAAGCCTTGCTGGCTTCTGCGCTGCGTCCAGTCCAGGGATGAACCCTGCGGGTCGGCATCGAGCAGGACGACATGCTGGCCGCGCATCGCCAGTTCGCCCGCGATGTGCGTGGCGAGCGTGGTCTTGCCGACACCGCCTTTCTGGTTGAGCAGAGCGAGGATCATGGCGCGGCCCTCCCTGCTGGAAAGCCGGGCTTTACCTGCCGTGCAAAACGCTGTTCGCCGTGCCGTTTCTCGGTTGTCCACCGAAACGGCGCGCTTCTACTAAAAGTTATGTATTTCTTGTTAGGGAAGTTAGAGGGGCCGCAAACCCGCGCCGTTATTGGCTTTCCGGCGTTTTCGTACTCCTGATAGCACGATAGGCGTACTCCCGATAGCACGATACCCGGTACTCCTGATAGCACGAGGCCGTCCACACCTTTTCCACGAGTTATCCCCGTGCCGTGTGCAGCACGGGCCGGAAGGTCAGCAGTTCTTGTCCGTCGTCCGGCATTCGCTCGATGCCCAGGACGTAGCCGGGCAGCGACTGCCGCGCCACCAGGACGCGCAGGTCGTAAGCGAAGTCGGAGAAGCGCGCAGCGCTGCCCGACTTGCGGTGCAGGTGCCGGAAGTCGAATTGCCAGCCGCCCGGCTGCTTGCCGCCGTGCTTGCGCACCAGGCGGTACAGCCAGCGCTCGATCCCGCCCTTCAAGCGGAAATAGGCTGGGTCGATGGTCAGCACCAAGGCGGCATCGAGCACGCCCGCATAGAACCAGTCCGGCAGGATCAGTTCGATGCCCAGCGGCACGCCGCTGGCATCGGCCAGTTCCTTCCACTCGTTGATCCACGAGAAGCGATGCAATCGCCTTCCCGTGGTTTCGCGGATGGACGTGGCCACCGTGGTCGATTGCAGCCGGTCGAGCGCGGCTTTCAGGCGCAGGTAGTCGTTGAGAGACGTGCCGCGCCCGATGAAGCGCAGGATCTCGTAGGGAGTGGCGCGTATCCAGCGCGACGGGCGCAAGCCCGCGTCGCGCGCCTCCACGATCTGCGAGGCGGCCCAAATCAGCAGGTCGGCATCCCATATCGTTGCGATGCCGTGCTCCTGCGTACCCTCCACGCGGATGGTGATGCCGCCGGCGCGGAAGTCGATCGGCGCGGTACGCCGCGACTTCGCCAGCGAGAAGAACGGAAAGGCCATCAAGTCCTGGCTGTCGCGGGGTGCCATGTCGCCCGGCAGCGCGCGGAACAGGTCGAGCTGTTCGCGCTGCAAGGCTTGCCCTGGCGGGCTGGACATGGCGACGGCCACCCACGCGCCAGCGATCAGCGGCCATCACGGTAATCGCCCGCGTGGCGTTCGGCATATTCCGGGTCGGAAGTCGCCTCGTAGCTGCGCTGGTCGGCCCAGGCATCGAGGTCGGACACCGCGTACATGACGCGGCGGCCGAACTTGCGGAACTTCGGGCCGCCGCCGATCACGCGCTGTTTCTCCAGCGTGCGTGGCGACAGGCGCAGGTACTCGGCGGCTTCGTCGTTGGTCAGGTAGCGTTGGGGCTGCGCAGGCGCAGCGACAGCAGCGGCGGCAGGCCGCAAGGGAGCGGGTCGCATGGGATGTACCTCCATCAAGCCCGGCCACACCACGCGGCCGGTTAGAGGCACTTTCAAGAAAGCGAGGCTGCTTGCTAAGGGACGATCTACGGGGGACGCGAAACGTCCCCCCCTACTGCAACGGCGGCGGAAGCTGTGCCAGGCGGCGATAGCCGCCACGCATCAGCGCATCGCCACGACGTACCAGCCGCCGCACGCGGGCACGTAAGGCGCTGTCCTTGTGCCAGTCGGCGGCGACGGCATCGGCGCCGAACAGCCCTTCGGCCACTTCGCGCAATGACGCGCCCGCCAGGGTCGCGTCGAGCGTCTGCAAGGTGTGCAGTTCCAGCACCGCGGCCGTCGTGGGCCTGGAACGGGCCGCCGCCGCAGGCGTGGCAACCGTGGCCACGGCCAATGCGTCCAGCTCGGACGCGAGCGTGCGATAGCGCGCGCAGGGCGTGGCGCAGGCGCGGGTGGCGTAGAGGTAGGCCATGCCGTCTTCCAGGCCCGGCGCGAGCGCGAGCCGCAGGCAGCAGCCGGGCCAATGCGACACCAGCACCAGGCGCTTGCCGTCGTGGATCAGTTGCTTGCGGCCAGGGACGCGCCAGAACTCGAAGGCATGGGCTTCGGGTGGCGGGTCATCGTCCGGGTAAACCTGCACGACGGCATCGTGATCGGGAAACCAGGCCGGATGCGCGTCGCGCGCATCCAGGGCTGGGTCTTCCAGCAGGCGCAGGCCCCACGCCTGCGCCGTGTCCGGCCGGCGGCGGCGGCGCAGCCAGTCGCGGCGGTAGTCGGGATTTCGGCGCAGGTATTCCCACGCCAGCGCAGGGCCGTCAAGGTGCAGAACGTAGAGATAGGCCGCTGTCGGATACCAGTGTTCGGCGCTGCGATCAGTCATGGCGAAACCTCCCTCTGTTTGGGATGCGTCGCCACGATTTCCGCGATGCGGGAACTATCGAAATGCCATCAGGTCGTCATCAAAATTGGTTAGGCTGTAACTGTCGGTGTCAAGACCATTTGGCTCTGCGTGTTGCGGAAATCGTCTGAATGCGACGGCTACGCCTTCAGGAAAATGACGCGCAGCACCGAACACCGTGCCGCAGCCCGCGCCCAAGATCAGGACTGTTTTCAACAGGATCGCACCACTTCGGTGCAAGAATGCGGATTCAGACCTGCACGGTCTTGATCAAGATTGAAATAGTCACGATGCGCCCCGGCTGGCTAGGCCGCGCTGGTTTTCATCAGTCCGTGATCGCGCCGTTCTCCTGCGCCAGCCGGACGTACTCCGATAACGGGCGCACCGCCTGGAAATACCGATCCCGCCGCACCGGCAGCTTGCGCGGCCCGACGATGCCCGCCAGGTCGGACAGCTTGACCATCCCGAGCTCAGGCATACCGATACCGAGGTCGATCAGGCCGTAGGCCGTGTCGCCATCCGCCGGGTCGAGCGACACCAGCAGCCAGGTCACATGCGCGTCCGGGGTGAACAAGCGCACCACGGGCAGCGGGTCGAGCCGCTGACCAGCGGCGAGCGCCGCGCCGTGGGCCAGCAGCCGGGCGCGTTCATCAGCGGTGACAAGCGGCAGGGTCATGGGCAGCTTCTCCACGAAACCGACGATGCGCGAATGCGCTTTGGTGCCGAAGCGCAGAACTGCCGAAACGCATCCGTGCATTCGTGTGGAAGCACCGATGTGCAAGCCATCGCATCCGTAGAAGAACAGAAGCGCCGAAGCGGAATTGTCGGAAGCCGGAAAGACACGGATGCGATTCCCCGGTTCTGTCGGAATCCGCATCTGCGGATTTCCGTAAAAGCACGAAAGCGGGCCTTTCAGCCATGAATGAACACTATAGATTGTAGCCCTATAGGGCGCAATGGGCTGTCATCTTGGTTTTTATGGGGAAACCAAGTTAGTGACAGCGAAACACTCATTGGCAACGGCAATACGGACAGTCAGGAAGGCGCGAGGCTTGAGCCAGGAAGCGTTCTCCGACGTGTCCAGCCGCACCTATATGAGTACGCTGGAGCGCGACTTGAAAAGTCCGACCCTGCACAAGCTGACCGAGCTGTGCGAGGTCATGGAAGTGCATCCGCTGACGCTGTTGACGCTGGCCTACGCCGGCGACGACACGCACAAGGCCGACGAACTGCTGGCGCGGGTGCGCCAGGAGTTCGAGGCCGTGCTGAAAGAGCGCGACGCGCCCTAGCGCGTCTGAATGCCCGCAAGCGGAGCGCGCAGCGCCGCCAGGCGCGAAGGCGTGAGGGATTGAAGCCGAATGGACATGACGCCATTGGCGGCATGGGGCGCAGCCCGAAAGCCCGGCGGCGCAATGCGCCGACACGCCATGCTGTTCCTACTGCCACGGGCTTCGAGCCATTCGACCATCACCAATGCAATGCTGGCCTTGGACATGCGGGACATGGGGCAACTGCCGAAACCCTGTGCGTGCGATGCTGCGATCAGCAGCACCGCGCCCCGCCGCAATGGGCGGGGCGCGGTGGGCGGCCGTCAGGCCGCCTTGGGCTTGCTGCGCGACCAGATGAGGTCGTGCGTGTCATTCTCGCCTTCGATCAGGCGGGCATAGACCGTCGCCGGGAATGAAGGATCGTCGATGGCCACCGACAGGTAATCCCGCCCGGCCTCGCTGGTTTTCTTCCACGCCGCGCCGAAGTCGTGGCCGGCCGCTTGCAGGCGGAAGTCCGGGGCGCTTTCGTTCTCGCCCTTGTCGTTGGGAACCAGCTTGACCTTGAAGTTGAGGGTCAGGGTGCGGAGCTGGCCGGTGAAGCCGTCTTTCTCTGCGGTGAAGGTGCCGATGTTAGCCATGATGATTTCTCCTTTCGGGTTGAACAAGGTCGCGCCAGTGCGTCCTTGTTGTGATCCGTCCGGCGGGGGATGGGCTGGCCGCACCGCGCAGCGGTCGCAACACCGTGGAGAACCTGGAAGCGAAAAGAATTTGTCCCGCGAGGAATGCGCGCAGCGCAGGGGGAATTGTTTTCGCTGGAAGGTTGCGGCCATGAAGCCCAGCCACCGCCAGGATTCACAACAACACAAGGACGTACTGGCCGCCCGCTCCCGAATGGAGGCATGGCCGACTCGGCATCCCCGCGCGACGGCTTCACCGGCCTGCGCCCTGACACGGGCAAGGACAATGCCCAGCGACAAGGTGAAAGCGTTCCTACCGCTGCTTGCGGCCCTTTGCGTGAGGCGTGGCGTGGAAGCTCCATTGCAAGGCCGGGCGGCGTGTCGGTGAACCGTCCTTCGTGACGTACAGGCGACGAACCGCCAGCGTCGAGGACGGCACGCTTTCGTGCAACCTGCGGCAGCAAGCCGGGGCGTAGCCACACCAGCCCCGCCCATTGCGGTGGGGCGCGTTCGGAATGTCGTCGGCGCTGTGCGCCGACGCACTTATGGGCTTCGAGGGTTTCCCGCGCACAAGGTCACTTGTGCGCCGCCCCTTCGCCGTCCGCCCGAAGGCGGCGAAGGGGCGTTCTGGCTTTGGGCTTGGAAACCGGGCGCGGCCACCGCCGCGCCCGGATTTTTGACCATCGGCACCAGGGCGGAACGGCCTGGGGCCGATGCTGATGGAACAGCGAAGCGCCCCGGCCGAAACCGGGGCGCTCGGTGGTGGTGAAGGTCAGGCGGCGAGTGCGTGGGCCTGCTGCTCGTCGTCGTTGTCGATGGCTTCCGGCTCGTCGTTCGTCACCGCCTGCGGCGCATCCTGCGCCGTGGTGTCGTCGGTGCCTTCGGCCTTGAAGATGGCAGGCATCCAGCCGGTGCCATCGGCCAGCCGCTCGGCTTCGCTGGCAATGTCGGCCTTCTTCAACTTCGCCAGCCGGGTGACGTGCGCCGGGGCGTACTGCTCCACGGCTTCCAGAATCGCGGCCTTCGGCACATGCCGGAAATAACCCTCATTGGTGGGCTTCCACCATGCGGCCATGTCCAAGCCGACAGCCTGCGCCAGTTCCGCGCCCGGTTGCTGCGGCGTGGCGCGGGGTGTCACCACGTCCACCGTGACGGCCACGGATATCGCCAGCAGCCGCACCAGTTCATCTTGCGACTTCGCTAGCAGCACGGCGAACAGTTCGGCGCTGTCCTCCGGCAAGCCTTCGCCTGCTACCTGCTGCAACTCGCGCAGCGCCACGGCGGCGGGCGAATCCGGTATATCCGGGGCGATGCCTTCCAGCCGGTCTTGCGCTTTCAGGCTCACGCCCAGCGGCAAGTCGTGGCCGTAGTGGCTGCCCTGCAAGACGGTCTGCACCATGCCATGCACCAGCGCGGCCAGCGCCACTTGCGGATGCCGGGCGACTTCGATTTGCAGCGCGGCGGTGCGGTGGGCGCTCAACCGCTGCGCCAGCTTGTCGGACATGGCGGCGGTCTTGGGCTGCTCGTCGTCCTCGCCTTCGTCGTCGTTCCCGGCTTCGCTTTCGCTGCCGAAACCTTGGCGCAGGCGTTCCAGTGTGCGCAGCGCCTTGGCCTCGGCCTCGCGCATCAACCCGCGATGAATCACTGCCTGCCCGTTGCGGTCGATGGTGACGATGGCACCGGCTGCGGCCTTCACGGTCGTGCCGTAGTCCTGCAAGCCATCTTCCAGCGCCTGCAACTGCTCGCCCACGGCTTCGCCTTCTTCCTGCAAGGCATCGGCCTTTTCCTCGTCCTCGGTATCAAGCGCGTCATCCACGGCGGCGGCCAGTTCGTGCATCTTGGTTTGCAGCTTCTCGATGCGCTGCGCTTCGCGCTTGTTCGGTTCGCGGCGCTCCCTCGGCGCACGCTGGAAGGCGTGCAGGTCGGCATGGGTCACGGCGGGGGTGGCATCCACCCACGCCCAGCCTTCGTCCTTCACCTCGGCGGCGATACCTGCCAGCTTGTCTTGCGCCAGCCGTTCCAGCAGCGCGGCATCGGTCAGATACACGCCCGCGTCACCTTCCGCGAACAGGTCACGGCGCACACCACCGCCTGCGGCTCCGTAGGTATCCAGCCCCACGAAACGCACCAGCGGATGCCGGTATGCGTCAATCTCGCGCTCGGTGAGGCGGTCGCGCAATTGGGAAGGGTTGCGCTGCCACGTCGGCGCGTCGTAGAACGCGGTTTCCTGCGCGGCGTGGTCGTCGGTGATGGCAAGGGCCATCAACTGATCGAGCGTCACGGCTTCGGCGCGGTAGTCGGCCAGCAGCCGGGGCGAGACGTTCGCCAGCTTCAAGCGGCGCTGCACCACCAGCGGCGTGACGCTGAAATCGGCGGCTATGTCCTCGATGGGTCGGCCTTCGGCCACCAGCGCGGCGAATGCCTCGAACTGGTCGGCGGGGTGCATGGCTTCGCGCTGCACGTTCTCGGTGAGGCTGGCCGTGCGGGCGGTGCCATCGGCCACCAACAGGCAAGGCACTTCCCATTCCTTGCTGATGCGGCGCTTCTTCGCCAGCAGCTTCAACGCGGCCAGCCTGCGGCCACCGGCCACGACTTCGTAATGCTCGCCATCGGCGGCGGCAATGACGATGAGGTTTTGCAGCAGGCCGACACGCTGAATGCTCGCGGCGAGTTCGGGAATGGACATGCGCGGGGTCTTGCGCACGTTGCGGCCAGCAGGACGCGACACCAGCCGCGACAGCGGAACCAAAATCAGGTTCTTGGTCGGGTCGGCGGCTTCCAGCGGGATAGCGGCGGCGGTGTTGAGGGCGCGGGCTTCGGTTTGGGTAATGGCGTTCATGGTGATAACTCCTATCGGTTCAGGGATGCAGCAGCGAAGAAAGCGGCAAGGGCTGCTGCCTGCCCCTGCCGCGTGGGGAATCAGGCCTTCAACTGGCGCAGGCCATCGGCCAACATCCAGAGGGCGCGATTGAGGCGCACATCGGAATCAATGCCCTGCACGGGGCGGGTCTGCTGGCGGCGTCCGTTGGCGCTGCGGCCATGCAATCCGCCTTTGGTCAGGTTTTCTTGGGTGCGGTTGAACACGCTCCACAAGTCCGGGCGGCGGTCGTCGAACCGGCGCGGCATCAGGATTTGGCTTTCCGTGATGGGCGCGGGCTTGTTATCGGTGGGGTCGTACTTGAGGGCCAGCGCGGAACGGGCGAACACTTCGGCTTCGCCTTCGTCCAGCGTGATAGCGCGCATCAGGTCGCGGGATTCCTTCACGCGTTCGAAGCCGCTCAACACCTCGAAAGCGCCTTCGATGACAGAACCGGCCACGTCGCCCTTGTGCGGCACGCGCACATCGGCCACGGTATCGCCGCACACAAGGCCATTGCTGCAAACGAACCGGAACATTCCGGCCAGCATCTGATAGCTGCTGGTGCCGTCGTGCGAGTTCAGCAGCACGATTTCATTGGCTTCCGCGCCGTTGATCTGACTGGCATGGCGCAGGCGAATCATGTGTTTGGTGTAGTCGCGGCGGTCGTCGTGCCGCACGCGGGTTTGCGCTGCCATGAAGGGTTCAAACCCTTCCTTGCGCAGTTCCGCCAGCACGGCGGCGGTGGGAATGTAGGCGTACCGTTCGGAGCGGCTATCGTGCGGGGCCTCCGCGAAGATGGACGGGGCTACGCGGCGGATTTGGTCGTCGGACAGCGGGTAGTCACTGCGCAGCGTCGGGGAATGGGAAGCGAATCGAGATGCGAGTTGCATGGTTTTCTCCAATGAGTTGCTGTGGTTTCAAAGCTGACCGGATTCCAAGATTCGGAGCCCGTTGTGGCTTCGGTTGGTTCGGCGCAGAGACCTGGGCCGGTCCTGTTTGCCGCCGTCTTTCCTGAGTTCATCGCCCGCGAAAAACCGGGCCAGCGAGGGACTGGCCGTCAAGGGAGAAGCGCAGGGTTGGTGCGGCCCGCAGCGCAGCGAGGACTCGGCCCTGCGCGCCTTGACGGCCAGGCACCGCGGGCTACGGTCGCGGGAAAAAGCGATGAACTTGGGGAAAGACGAACAGCGGCCAATGGGCCAGGGGGTGCGCTGAAACCAACGCCGCGCGGCGAGCGCCCCTGCGTGCCAGCGGCACGCCTAGCTGGATGGCTGTTGGTCGATCAGGTGCAACCTGTTCGGTGCATGCGAGGGGCGCCAAGCAAGGCGCGGCGGGGATGGGCTGTCCAGCCGATCCCCTGGAGGGCAAGCGCCGCGCGCAGGCCAGGAGCGAAGAGACGGCCGGAGGCATCAGGGATCAAAGCCGCATGGCCGCGACTCGGCACGAGGCGCGGGGCAACGCCCGCGAGCCCGACGGCGGCACGCCGGGATGCTCTACTGTTCACAACAAAATGTAAGTGACGCAATAGTACTTATGAGCCACAATGTAGCTACATCTATTGTGAGCGCAACAATGGCAAGTAACGACGTCGTTCGTGCCCGGATTGACGGGCAGATTAAAGAAGCCGCAACTGTTGTTCTGGCTGAAATGGGGTTATCAATTTCGGATGCGATTCGGATGCTGCTGACCCGAATCGCGGCAGATAAGGCACTCCCCTTTGACATCAATCGTGTGTCGTCCGATTCTGATCGGAAGGCACCATAAGGTTGCGCTGAGGCAAGGCCCGCAAATCGTTTCTCTGAACAGTAGGGATCAAGAATAGTTCATGGCATCTATCAGACCTTCAGCATTCAATCAACGTGAGCGTTTGGACGGCGGCCCCTTCCTTGTCATTGAAGCAGCCGAACCGGAAGAGGAAGGCATTAACGTTTTCTTCACTGATATTCCCGCAGCGGAGCGCAAGCCGGATTCGCCAATAGCGAGACTGCTCAATGTGTGTCCAGACAGATTGACCATTTGGCCTCTTAATATTCGAGAAGATCGCGACGATTACCTGCAACCTAAATACGGCACCCTTGAACGCATCGTCGTCGCTCGGCCTGTTATCGAGCCCTACATACTGCCAGAGACTACTGACGATGTCGTTGGGCTTCTTGAGCAGTTGCCGGATGGGTTTGCCAAAGATTTTCGATTCGGTTTGGGGCTTCTGTGGGAATATCGGCAAATTTGCGAAACAGCCGCCAGCTTAGAAAACGTAAGCATACTCATTGTCCACAAAGGAAATGACGCGAAAATTGATTCGCCATTCTTTATTCTCGGAATAAGAAGATTTCATGAATTAAGAAAAGAATTAAATCGCATAGCCTCTCGCCACCAGAGAGACGCGCGCAAGGACAAGCAATTTCATGTCTACCAGACCTTATTACATGCTGCCGATTCAGCACAATTTCCCGCTCTAAAGAAGAGCGTAAGACCTGATGCACTAACGGAAATGACCGATGGTGGGCGGCAGCATGTGACGCTTTCCAAGCGTGATCGGCGCGCCGCTGTTCGCATGGTTCAAGACAATATAGAAGCACTGGCGGAATCTGAGCCGCGCTCGCTGCTGGCATTAAAGAATGATATTGAGCTCATCACACTGAATCAACTGATTGAGCGATACCAGGAAATGCTTGGAAAAGGACTGACGGAAAGCAAGTGGCAAAGCTTCTTTCTGGAAAATCCTTTCATACTTAGTCTTGCATTTGCCGTTCCAGCCATGCTGGTTCAGGGGCAAGCTTATGCAGGTGGCAAGCGACTTAACGGGTCCGGCGGAAAATTTTCAGATTTTCTATACGCATCCGCTTCCACGGGCAATCTTGGCCTCATTGAGATAAAAAAGCCGCAAACCGAACTGCTAGGAAAATCTCCCTATCGTGGAGATGATGTTTTTGGCCCATCGACAGAATTGGGTGGAGCGATTGCTCAAATTCTAGATCAGCGTTTCAAATTGCAGAGTGAACTACCCGTCATAAAAAATAACATGAACCGATACGACCTCCACAGCTATGCGGTTCGCTGCATAGTTGTCGCTGGCATGACGCCACAAGAGCATCAGCAAAGAAAGTCATTCGAGCTCGTTCGAAATGCGTTCGCAGAGATCGTGATCGTGACTTTCGATGAACTACTTGCAAGGCTAACCGAGATTAAAAATGCGCTCCAACCGATTCCTACCTTAGACACGGTGCCGTTCTAAAACCAACTGACAGTTGGCCATTCCGTAGTTGGGATCAATGGCTGCAGTGTTCAACCAATCCATCGGCCGATCGGCATGTGGATTTCAACAACAAGATTGAATCAAATGCATATATCCAAGCTCAGCCTGGTCAACTACCGGAACTTTCCCAACACGAAGCTGCTGTTCCAGAAGGGTATCAACACTGTCATCGGCGAAAATGGATCTGGCAAAACCAATCTCTTTCGCGCAATCAGATTGCTGCTTGATGACAACATGATTCGCTCTGCCTACCGGCTGGAGCATACCGACTTTCATCGCGGCCTAGGGCGCTGGCAGGGACATTGGATCATCATCAGTCTTGAGTTTGAGGAAATCTCTGCGGATGAATCAGTGCAGGCGCTCTTCCGACATGGGACGGGCGTAATTGAGGAAGAGGCGAACGGCAAGGCCACTTACAACCTGATCTTTCGTCCGAAGAAGGAAATCAGGCTGCGACTTTCTCAATTGAACGATGGTGATCAGGCAGGCCTCGACGCTATCCTGAACCCGGTCACCATCGACGACTATGAAACGATTTTCACAGGTCGGAGTGAAGCCGACTTCAACGACGAGGCCTTCTATAAGGATGTGGTCGGCGACTTCGCGAATGTTCGATTCAATGAAGAGGTTGAATTTCGTGTTATCGGCGCGAAGATTCCGAACGTGCTGTCCGTCTCCAAAGAAATTTCGTTCACTTTCGTCCAGGCGCTACGGGACGTCGTCTCCGAATTTCACAACAACCGGACAAATCCGCTCTTTTCGCTTCTGAAGGGCAAGAGCGGCGATATCGACCCCGTGGCGTTCCAGGCTATCACCGACGGGGTAAAGGCATTGAATGACTCCATCGAAGCGTTGCCAGACGTGCAGGTCGTCCGGACGGATATCAGAGACACCATCAAGGATGCGGCGGGTGAGGCGTATTCGCCGTCTTCTCTTTCTATCAAGTCGGATCTGCCAGACGAAGCTGACAAGTTGTTCCAGTCGCTCAAGCTGTTCGTTGGCGAATCGGGGGAGAGCCACGAAGGACCGATCCACGAGCTGAGCCTTGGTGGAGCAAACCTGATATTCCTCACGTTGAAACTGCTTGAATTCAAGTATCAAAAGGCTAAACAGTCGATCGCCAACTTTCTGCTTATCGAAGAGCCGGAAGCTCACATTCACACACATATCCAGAAAACACTGTTCGACAAGCTCAAATACGACGACACACAGATCATTTATTCGACCCATTCGACGCACATCTCTGAGGTCAGCAATGTTCAGAACGTGAACATCCTCGGCAGAGAAGGTGATCGTTGCGAGGCATACCAGCCTGCAATTGGCCTAAACCCAGAAGAGATCGGCAACATTCAACGCTACCTGGATGCTGTCCGTAGCAACTTGTTGTTTGCCAAGAGCGTCCTCTTAGTGGAGGGCGATGCAGAAGAAATTCTCGTTCCGATCCTGATCAAGAACGTGCTAGGCGTCAGCCTTGATGAACTCGGCATCAGTTTAATTAATATCCGCAGCACTGGATTTCAGAACGTCGCGGTTCTTTTCGATGATGCCCGAATCCGGAAGCGGTGCAGCATCGTCACCGACCTTGACAAGTCCATCATTGACACAACGCCGGCGGCGGGAGACTCCGAAGGGCTGCTCCGGCGCAAGGGCAAGTATCAGGCATCCCAGGAAAAAGGGGTCGCCAGGAAAGCGTTATTGGAAGACACCTTCAAAGATAACGGGTGGGTTTCTCCATTCTTTGCCCCCCATACCTTCGAGGTCGACTTCATTGCCGCCGGCAATGCGCGTAAGGTGGTCGGCATCCTTCCTGATGTCTACAAGGATGCACCAACCATCGCGACGGCCAAGGCGGAGCTCGAATCAGCGGACATCGCGTTGTTCGGTCAGCGCGCATTGACCATGGCGGACAACTACGGCAAGGGATGGTTTGCCATCTTGCTGGGAAAGAAGATCGATCCGCAGACCGCCATTCCGAAGTACATCTTGGACGCCATCGCTTTTGCGCATCCGGTGGTCACTAAGGAAGTCTGGTTTAACGTGCTGAGCTACCGCGTGAACTACATCGATGCAGAAGATATCTTCACTGCGTCTGCCGTATTCGACGACTTTAGGGCCAAGCTGCTGGCCTTCCGAAATGGAGACATCGACTTCGTCGGCATCCGAAACGAGATGCTTGCCACGTTCCCAGATGATCGCATCAACGATGTACTCGCGGTGTTCTGATCATGTTCATGTGGAACAAAGATGATCTGAATCCCGAGCAGGAAGCAGCCATTCTGAAGCCAGGGAGCGTCTTTCTCATCGCTTGCCCGGGCAGCGGGAAAACGCGCACGCTCACCTACAAAATCGCCTATGAGTTGTCCAGGCTGAAATCGAACAAGCAGTTTGTCGTTGCCATCACTTATACGCACCGTGCCGCCGACGAAATCCACGAGCGCATTGAGAGCCTTGGGGTGGATACATCCCGATTATGGATAGGAACGATACATTCGTTCTGTCTTGAATGGATATTGAAACCGTACGGCATCTATCACGAAGCGTTGGATCGAGGCTTCCGTGTGATCGATCAGCATGAGCGCGAGAAAATCCTGGAGGCATTGTGCAAGCCTTACCAGAAGCCAAAAATAACATTCTGGGATTGTGAGTTTTATTACACCGAAACTGGATATGTGCTCTCCTGCCCACAAGATTGGAAGCATTCGGGTCTTCACGTCATATTGGGCAAGTATTTTGAGATTCTGCACGAAAGTCGGCAGCTAGACTTTGAGCTCATTCTTTACTATGCGTACCAACTGATCGCACGTCATCCTGCGATCAGCACTCTTCTGGCACAGTTGTTCTCTTTCGTGCTGATCGACGAGTATCAGGACACCAAACGAATTCAGTATTCGATCATCACCGCCATTCTGAAAGCTGGTCAAGGTGCGACCAAGGCCTTTATTGTCGGAGATCCTAACCAGGCGATTTATCAATCGCTTGGCGGATATCCGATTGCCTTCGAGGATTTCAAGGCGATGGCCAATATCGATTTGGACGAACTCGAACTGTCGCGGAACTACCGTTCTTCTGAGCGCATCATTGAGTACTTCGGAAACTACAACGTTCACAACACACGCATCGAAGCCGCATCCGAGGACAAGGCGTACCCAAGCCTTATTTCATTCGACGACACAGTGAGCAAAAATGATCTGGACGCTGAGCTCATCCGGCTCATCCGTTTCAACATTGAGACTATGGGCATCTCACCTCACGAGGTGTGCATTCTCGCGCCACAGTGGACGCATCTTGCAAGCATGACACGTCGTTTGGTCGCCAGCATGCCGGAGTACTCATTCGATGGCCCCGGTATGGTTCCCTTTGCACGGGACACAGAGAATTTCTGGTACAGGCTTTCTAAGATTGCACTTACTCAGGCATCGCCGGGAATGTATGTGCGCAGACTGCGGTGGGCCGGGGAGATTCTGAATGACCTAGAGGCGGCCGGGGCTAGCGTGTCGAAGCTCACGCGGAGGTCCTTGTTGAGGGAGTGCAATGCAATTAAGATCGATGAAACAGATGGTCTTACCTACTTGAGCGCATTTTTCGAGCGTCTGTTTGCAAACTTAGCAATCGACTTTCGCCTTTTCACGCTGCTTCAAGAGCATCACGTTGCCTTCTTCGATAGTTCGCAAGCCCGGGTAAATCGATTGAAGAGTGAAGGTAGCGAATTTATAGGCGATATTGAGACATTCAGGAAGGTATTTCAGCATAGGACTGGAATCACCATCTCGACGATACACGGCGTCAAGGGAGCCGAGTTCGATGCAGTGATCGCTTATGCATTATTAGAAGATATGGTGCCGCATTTCAATGATCCGAACGGTCAAGAAAGCGCGATGAAATTGCTGTATGTCATTGGTTCGCGGGCAAGGAAGAACCTGCACCTTGTTTCGGAACGAGGTCGAGTTCGCCAGTATTCTGGCGAAGAGTATCAAGTAACTCGCAAGCTTGCCTCATGCAGTTTTGGATACGATCAAATTCCATAGAAATCACGAGTAGCGCAACCGCGCTCTCTATGGGATGCCCTACAGCTTTGTTTAGCGTTTGGCTGAATCATCTGCGCGCGGCTCGCTCTGCATGCCCTGCTGTCGCCAGCTCAACATGCAAGCGGAGCGCGCAGGCCCGGATCACAGTGTCGGGCCGTGGAGGGCTGGCGAATGCCAGTCCCGTCAGGGATGAGCGAATAGCGAACGTGGAGCAGCGCGATCCACAAAGTGGAGACGCTCAAGGTTCCGTCGCTTACTATTTGGACTACGGCGAGTTGAGTAAAAAATATGAAAAATATCTTTGAAGAAATCAATGAATTTTCTTCGGAAAAAATCGCGTTATTCAGCTTTGGGAAATTTTGCTACGTCTTTCTTAATAAAGACCCGATCTTTGTCAAGAAATTGCTTCCCCTCATCCAAACCTCTCTGGCAAATGAGAGCTTTCAGGCAGACGTAATGCGTGCTTATACGGAGGGCTGCATGAATGAAAAGGCGGCCATTCTGAAAGAATTTGAAGCCAAACGCGACCATCCAAACGCAGCCAAGTTTTATGGGCCACAGCTTGATCTAGTGGACAAGCGATTGGCTATAAAGACAATCCAGCATTTAATGGACTACTTAAATAATTATCTCAACGAGTATCCGGGATCGCTAGAAATTCTCAACAATTCCTACAAGCATATCCATGACGAAGATGGTGTTTCGTACATAAAAGAAAATTACGCAAATTATCGCATTGGCTGCATTTTTTATTCCAAGCACCAATCAATCATGGGGAGGGCTGAGATGCTGGAGCTAAAATATTCCAAGGTAGTTGAACGTGAGTACGAGAAAATTGGAATTGACATAAGAAAGGAAGATGCTCAGTTCTCTAAATATAGTCTTGTCAGCCTGAACGAGAATATTCAGATATTCAACGACAAGGATAGTCAGACAATACGCGATGAACGCATAGGGCGACACTTCTGGATAAAAGTTCCGAGGAAGCTGCTTACCTCTATCGAGGAACTCATTGAAAAAGGAATGCTGTCCGAAATAGCATTCAGGATTGATTACGTCTCCGATTATGTCCCTGCAATGGAGGAGATGGAGTTTGGCGCTCCGTTGCGATTGAAAATATCTTCCCTTCCTAGATTGTCAAAGTTCTACTCCACCGATAAATATGAGAACAATCTATGGATTCACCATGACGCAGAGAAGCTAAGTTTGACTTTTGAAGAATTGATGGAGGACTTTGAGGTGGCAGGCGACGACGTCGTAACGCAAGTCATCCATCTTGAATACAGTTCAAAAGGCGATGATTTTTTTATAACTCACTTGGATCACGAATTTATCGTATATACGTTGGATAGCTATCAAGAAAGATTGAGCAATGCCAACATCAAGGGGCATAGAAAAATAAAGACATTCAAAATAGATAACTCAATGATCCCGTTTGATATAAATATTAGCGGGGATCTTTTTCTGTTTCAGGTTCTCGATTCGTATTTAAAAAATGATGACTTGATTCGTGAATATTTTGAAAAAATTAACTGACTTTATAGTTTGAGATATTTAATTAAAACAGCGATCGGCATAGAACATGGCGCTGCTGCCCGCGATAATCATGTGATTGGGCGCTCGCGCCCACTAGCCCCAGCGCATCCTTGAGCCGCAGGCCAGTTCCTTATCGGCCTATGGCGATTCCACACTAGCATGGAGCCTCGATAGAGCAAGAGATCCGTTGCCACATGCTCGTGCTGTGGTTTGGGTGTACGGTTGGACAGATGCTGCTGTCAGGACTTCTCGCCAGGCTGCCGCTGCTCGATCTGCAACCGCGCCCGTTCGGTCGCCTGCTGCAACCGCTCCCCCAGCACCGCACGCGGCGGCAGGGTCGTCAGGTATTCGGCTACGTGGATGCCCGACTTGTCCAGCTCCAGCAACTCGATCTGCTCTGACTTCTTGCCGGTACAAAGAATGATGCCCAGCGGCGAGGCTTCCTCCGGTTCGCGTTCGTGCTTGTCGAGCCAACGCAAATAAAGCTCCATCTGCCCCTTGTATGCTGCCTTGAACTCGCCGATCTTCAACTCCACCGCCACCAGCCGCCGCAGCTTGCGGTTATAGAACAGCAGGTCCAGGTGGAAATCCTCGTCGTCGATCTGGATGCGTTTCTGCCGGGCTAGGAAAGAGAAGCCCGCGCCCAACTCCAGCAAAAAAGACTCCATTTCGCGGATGATCGCGGCTTCCAGGTCGCCTTCCTGCCAGGTATCGCGCAGGCCCAGGAAGTCGAGGATGTACGGGTCGCGCATGACCAGCGCCGGCGACATGCGCTGCGCATCGCGCATCGCCGCCAGCTCTTGCGTGATCGTCTCGTCCGGCTTCTTGGACAGCGCCGTGCGCTCGTATAGCATCGAGTCGATGCGCTCGCGTAGCGTCCGCACGCTCCAGCGTTCGGCGCTGGCCATTTGCACGTAGTAGTCCCGCTGGAGCGGGTCTTTTAGCGGCAGCAGCGCCACGAAATGCGACCAGCTCAATTGTCGTGACAGCGTCACGACAATTGGCTCGTCCGAGAAGGTGGCGGCGAACTGCACCATCCGGCGCAGGTTCTTGTCCGCGAAGCTACGTCCGTAGTCGCGGACAAGCTGCGCCGCCAGGGTCGGCAGGATTTCGTCGCCGTACCCGGCCCGCTGCCCGGCAAGCACTTCCGTATGGATGCGCTGGCCAATGCGCCAGAACAGCAATGTCAGCTCGGCATTGACCGCCGAGGCGACGCGCTGGCGCGACGCTTCGATCAGTGCCCGGATGTCGCCCAGCAGCGCGGGCGGCGCTGCTGGCGCTGAGACGGATGCCTTGCGCCGGGTCATGCGGCCACCTCCTTGGCTCCCTGCATCCCGGTGATCGTCTTACGCCGATTCGCCACCAGTTCGGCCGCCTCTCGCACCGGCTTATCCTCGGTGTGGACGTAGCGCATGAACATGACGACGGTCTTGTGCGCCGTTAGCGCCATGCCGACCTTGACCGGGATGCCCGAATTGGCAATGTCGGTCGCCGAACGGTGGCGGATGCCGTGCGTGCCCACGTGCGTAGCGCCAGCCGCCTTGAGCGCACGGCTCCAGCCACCGTAATACTCGCCCGTGGTTAGATGCTTGCCAGCGTGGCTAGGAGAAGGCAGCACATAGCGGCTACCCTCCTGCCGGGGTGCCGTCGAGAGTAGCCGATAGGCTTCCTCGCTCATGGGCTTAGACATGCCGCCTGTCTTGCTGTCAGGCCAGACGACGCGCCGGTTCTGCAAGTCAACCCAGTTCCATTCCAGCGCGATGATTTCCGAGCGGCGGCCGGCGAACTCGAACTGCAGGCGGATTCCCAAAGGGATGACGTAGTTCTCCAGCCCCTCCGACTCGATCTTGTCGAGCTGTCGGAACAGGTTGCCCATTTCTTCGTCGCTGATGAGGTGAGTCGATTTGCCGGCAGGGAACATCGGGACGTGACGGCAAGGGTTGGTACCGTCGGGCCGATAGCCCCATACCTCGGCCATGTTGAACATCTTGCGCAAGACGCTGAATACCTTGTTCGCCTCGGTCTGCTTGTACGAAAGCTTTTCCATCAGTCCGGCGATTTCAGGACGCTTCACGTCCTGAACTTTCTTGCGTCCCAGCAGCGGAATAATGTTGCGATTGATGACAGCCTGATAGCCGGCTTGGGTGCTGAGCTTGTTGCGCTTCTTGGAGTAGTCCTCCATGAACTTCGTGCATAGCTCCTTGACCGTAGGTGCCTGGCGCGCCTCCGCCTTCTCTGCGGCGGGATCTCCGCCTCGGCGGACTTGGGCCAGCCATTCCTGCGCCAGCGACCGCGCCTGTTCGACGGTCAGCTCCCCGTACAGTCCTAGCGAGGGCTTGCGGCGCTCGCCAGCGTTCGTCCGGTACTGGAGCATGAACACCTTGCGACCCGCCGGGGTAATCTTGCACAGGAAGCCGGGGACCAGCGTGTCCCGGAGTTCGACGGCCTCTGCCTGGGGTTGCGCCGCATCGACAGCGGACTTAGTGAGTTTGATCTTAGCCATGATGACTCCTTGGAAAGACCTGGATTCCAAGGGCCGGATAGGAGTCAGGCGGTCGGAAGTCAGGTCAGGTTTCGGAAAGCACCGGCATATGTTGAACTCGCTTAAGTCATTGATAAACCTGCTGTATCGGGCTGTAGCGTAGTCCAGCGAATTTCGGTGCTGGAGTCATGGTGAAATAAAAAAGCCTCCCGTTTAGGCGCCTCTTAAGGATGGGTTTTCGTGGCTAAAGATGAAAAGCAACACGCTTCCCGGTTAGGAGAGTTGCCCAAATCCACTATGCCGGGTGAATGATGTGTTGATCCATGCTGACGGGTAGGTGTATGGGCAGATCCGCAGAGAGCGGCAGGCCAGTTTCATTTGCGGTTTTAGTGATGGGACATCAGGTTATCCACAAAAACGGTGCATAAACCTGTGACCGGAATCTGGATAAGATGGGATAATCATCATCGCGGTGCCATTACCTTGAAAGGGTGACCCGGTACCGGGTCACCCTGCCTCGCTTTTACTTCAGTTCCTCGATATTCAGCATAAATTCTGACGTTCCGCTGACGCCGGAAATCGATGGGAAAATCGGGAAGCTGCGGCTGTCACCCAGACCCAGATCCAGCTGAACGTTTTTGCTCTCCCCTGGTGCTGCGGAAACCCCATTCACCGTAACGCCGAAGGCCGCATCCTTACGTACCGTCAGTATCGCGTCCTGTTTCCCTGTTGCGATAGAACCGTCCTTCTTGCGCAGCTGGCTGGCATACAGTACAGCCAGCGGCGTGTTGTCGGACGTTTTCAGGGCGGTACTGACGGAGATGGTCTTAAGGTTCTCCAGACGTACCAGGTTGTTCGGCAGGTAGTTAAATTCGACGGCGCTTTCTTTAACGTTGTTCATCTCGTCTTTGGCATACACGGTCAACGTGTAGGTTTCACCGTCATTAAGTGACGGGAAGATCTTCGGGTAATTCGGTGTATAGAGATCATTTCCGAGATTTACCCAGGACAACTCAACAGCATCAGATACCGGTCCACCTCGAAGCGTCATGCGAGTTAACGAGGGTTTGGTCAGCGTATCTGCGAGCTGAATTCGGACGTTTTCCAAGCCGAACACTGTCACGTTGCTGGTGATAGGTTTGTTTTCGTAGTTGATACTGATGGACGGCGGCGAGTTATCGACCGTCACGGTTTTGTAGGCTAAGCTTCCCGTGTTGCTGAAAGAATCCTGGGCGTTGAGCTGCACGTTATAGCTGCCCTCCGGGATCTGTTTCAGGTTGAAGTCGTAAGTATAATTCCCGGTTGCTGTGTTACGCCCCGTTTGTTTTCCTGTCACGTTGATATCCGCGTTATTGCGGGATTTGTCAGACAACCACACCCGGCTCAGTTTAACGGCATCGAAATACCATCCGTCTCCTGGCTCGTTGACGAATACCTGAAGAATGTTGGTCGCATCATTGTAGTTGTAGCCAGTAACTGTGGGCCCCTTTGTATGCCAGGCGATGTTTTCCCAGAGCGGCATGAAGAAGGTGGACTCGGTTGTCGAACGCACTTCATAGGCAGTATGTATATAGCCGGTGGTACCGTTTGTAATCGCCTGTGTCAGGTCGACAGTACACGACGTTGACCCGGCAGGGATCTTGCAGGTGGCACTGCCGGTAATTGCTTGTTCGTAGGGGCGTGCTTGCACAGTGAAACGGATCTTGGTTAGGTTCACCGGCATATCTGAAGCCAGAAAATTTTTCCAGTCGACGCTATTGAACCAAGTGCCGTCAGACTTCTGTCGCTCAATCGCAGGACTCCCCCACGCAGGACTTTTTACCGCCGCCGGGTCCCAGTTCAGCCAGGAGGCGTACTGAGTCAGACCGCCACCGGCCCATTGGTACCTGTTCACAGGGCGATAGTAGTTTCCATCCAGAGTACCCTGTGGGAGCTTCACTTCTACGTACACATAGGTCGTGTCTTCTGAAATAACCTTAGAGCCGCCATAATTGTTAAGAATGGTGATGCCGCCGTTACGGTATGGCTGCCAGTTAGTTCGGGGAATACGAATGACCATCCGGTACGGGTTTTCGAGTACAGAGAGCCCCCGCACAAACGGTACGTACCCTGAAGAGATCCCTGGAACCACACTCGTACTGACTCGTGAGTCATGGACCGCAAAGGGCGTATATTCCCCCATCTGGTCATCAAATAAAAAGCGCTGCGGCGGAATATTCAGCGTGTTTCCGGCCTTATCAGTGATGATAAAATTGAAGGTGAATTCTTCATTGAGATCGCTGGTGGGCATGCCAGGTTGAGTGACCGCTTCCTTTATCCAGGGGTAAAAGGCACGTTTTGCCGCCGTGTCGTAGCTGAGTGTATTATCGGAAACGACTGTTCCATTGCTGCGCTTGATGACCAACCGGATCTTGTCTATGCCATACGCATCATCAACGCCGTCAGCAAAGATGGAAAACTGGCCAGAACCTCCGCGACCGAGCTCCCAAAGTGGTCCACTCAGGACCATGTCATAGCCTGCGTTCTGGCTTGGGTATATGCTGGTGTACTTCGGCGCTGTAGTATCGATGGTGAAACGATACGTTGTGGAACTTACGACGGCTTGCTGGAGATCTAGCGTGTCATTGATTACCGTGAAAGACCCTTCACCAAGTGCAGGTAACCCCATGTCCTTTCCGTAATACTCTGTGCCGTCGGCAGCAACAATGCGGTCTGCAACACTTATCTTGGCCGTTAGTCCCGAATACATAACCTTTTTATCACTGTCCCTGGTTACAGTCACACGTTCGTACCGGTCTAGACCGGAAATTAAGTTTAGGGTCAGGGCGCCAGCCGGATTGAGATAGCTCTGCGTTGCAGGCTTAAGCGTCATTGCCAGCTGATTGGTGTCGGTATAGGAATAACTGAAAATCTGAGCCGCCGCCGGATAAGTTGAAGAGATGGCCGTGGCAATGATACAGCCTGTCAGTATTTTACGCATGTGATGCTCCCGGGATGTATTTGTCCCTATTTTACAAAATCATTTCTTCTGACCTTGCTGGTTATCAGAGGTATTTCATAGCTTTAAACTTTTGAAAATGTCCGTTATAACAACTTTGGCGAGGTAAAAATTGGCAACGGATTGACTATTGAGATGGATCTTCACCAGGACGAGAAAAAGTGACTTTTCGTACACGAACAAGTAAGCAAGAATTCATGTTTTGATGTAAATGCCACAGTGCGGGAACTGAAAGATATGGGTGGAGGTTTGGCTATATTTCAGCAAGGTGCCGACTTAACGACACCCCAAAATTATTCAGAACTGCGGGAATTCCACGGCAAACTCAGATGTACCAGAAACGCCACTCTTTCCTGGTGTGACAGAATAAATACGTTCTTCACCCTGCCCCATATCAAAAATGATTGCCTTTGTCTCTCCTGGCGCAACGGTTACGCCAGCTACACTTACCGGGAAGTCAGCATCTTTCCGCACGGACAGCGTACCGTTTAACTGCCCAGTAATGACAGAACCATCCTTTCGGCGAAGTACGCTTGTCCGGATAAAAGCCAGTGGCTGGTTATCCGTGGTCTTTAGTGCAGCCGCAGTAGCAAGGGTACGTAGCCTGTCCAGAGTGATCATGTTTGCTGGTTGATAGAGGAAATTGAGCTTTTTCGAGGACCGGTTTCCAGAGGCATCGACTGCGTGAGCTTCAATTGTATAAATGCCATCCTCTTTTGCTATTACGGGAAAGATACGCGGGTACTCTGGCGTATAAACTCCTGAGCCCTGACTGGAATAAGCTAATGTCACCTGTTCACTGTTTGGTCCACCGCTCAACACCAGTGATTCAAGCGAGGCGTCACCTGAAGGGTCAGCTACACTAATTCTGAGGTTTTCTAGTCCCTTAACCAGTTTGCCTTCAGGATCATCATTCAGATACCGGTAGGAAATTAGAGGGGCAGTGGAGTCAATGGTAAGCAAATCATTTATCACGTAGTTTGCCGTGTTGCCCACAAGATCTCTTGCATAGGCGGACAGAACGGTATATTTGCCGTCCGGCAGATCAGCATAGGAAATGACCGCGTTTTTTGTTTTAAAATCACTCTCTGTCCATGTCCTGGCGGGTAGGTCAATCACATTCCCCGTTTCGGTTTTAAGCACCACGCCAAATTCTCGAGTATCCCATGCTCCTATTTGCCATCCATTTATCCGGTCATCATCAGTAACCGTCATGGTTACATTTTTATCCATACGGTTAATTTTTACGGCGTTAATAACCGGTGGGTTGTTATCCCAAATCACTACGAATGCCCCAGCCAGATTATCATAAATAGCAGTACCGTCTTTACCTGAGACCAGATGGATGTATTGCATCCCCTTATCGGAAGTAAAGGTATAATCCACGTTCATGGTACAACCAGTGCTTCCTACCGGGATAAGGCAGTACCAGTTACGGTTCGAATTAGCTGCAACCCGTTGTACATAGTTACGAGGTTCGGTAGTCACGCGTATTTGGGTAAATTTGGCAGTTCTTACATTCCCAGTAGCACTGCTCCATTTACCGGTATCACTACGAAAAATTTCTTTGCTTGTGACCTTTGGTGCAAGTTCCATGGTTGGGGAAGGAGTGAAAGATAACTCAGAGTGATGGTACCGACGAACGCCTCCCGCAAGTGTCTGGAATTCGTGATAAATATCACCGGTACTGGGGAAAACAAAATTGAACGAATAAATATTATATGTGCTGTCAGAACTTTGATAATTGGCATCTGCCCACCCAAAGCTTGTTTTATTAGCAGCAGTAAAGTTACTTTTATTCCTGAGTACCCGCAATGATATTGGATTACTGTAAACAGTTATCCCAGCTGAGTAGTTTTCCCAGGTATTTGACCTGGTATTAAGCACCTGTAGAACAGAAGGAGGGTTGACCCGATCAATCACACTTTGTCTGCTTACTGATGCTTTATTTCCTGCCTTGTCATAAACATAAAGGCCCATACGGTATTCAGACTGAGAAGCTGGCGCCAGGGCTGGATCGCTCGCAGTAGTATTTTGGACGGTTACTGAATTATCGACCAGGTTAATTACAGCCCCTCTCTTTCGTTCAACGCCGTTCGAATCGACAAGAAAGTACTCAGCCCGGTCGAGACCAGAGCGACTGTCTGAAAGGCCTGAAAAGACGAGAGCCTGAACAGAGGCATACTGCATACCTGAAGGAACGCTGGTAAAGATGGCTTCGCTACCATATTGCCATCCATTTCGCGTATATCCAATTGTGCTAGTTTTAGGGGGAGTGCGGTCGATAGATATAACGTAGTCCCGGCGAGAAATTTCATTATTCTGGAGATCTGTGATCACTTCCCTCAGGGTGTAATTATCTTCACCAAACGCAGGGACACTTAACCTTTTTCCATAATAGTCATACCCGCTACTGGAGGTCATACGGTCATCAACCGTAACTTTGCTACTTTTCGTGCTCCACAAGCTTGCACCGTTGACATTAAGTAACGACAACTGGACGTACCGGTCTAAGCCGGAGATTACATCAGCCTCGAATGAGGTTGCTGGATTAATCCACTGCACAGATGGAACAACAATCTTTGGTTGATTCTGAGTGTCATTGAATCTTAACTCTGCAATCTCAGCTTGTGCCGTAAACGAAAAAGCTATGAGTGGTGCTAAAAGTATCGCCCTGCATTTCATGATTATCCTCCCCCAGTCAAGGTATCAATAATACCAAGTGAGCAAGGCTAACTTTTCTGGGAAGGGGATATAAAAAACAAGAAAAAAAATAGTGAAATGTTCGCCAATAAAAGCAGGAATGCGAAGTGCTTAACATGCACTATTAATCACAGTTTATCTCATCCTGAGTAATAACCACTGCTCGGGCTCCCCGCTATCTTGTAGGGAGCCCATAAAGGGAGCAATCTGTACCAACTCCTTTAACAGGTTAGTTTTCAAACCAGGGCGAATCGGCAGCGTTGGCGGATTCTTCACTTTGCGGTGACTCTCCCAGAAATTGTACTTCATGTACCGGTTTACTTTTCCCCAGGCTCTGCTGGAAATCATCCATCATAAATTCAACATCATTTTGGTCCTCTGGCAGGCCAGGTGAGATTTCAGACATGGTCTTTCCTTCAGTTAAAGGCATTCTACATACAGAACACGGACGGAGACGGCAGTGTTGTCAAACTCGTTATCGAAGGTGTCCATCCATTCAGCACGGTATCCCTCGCCCAGCAGGTTATCGATCCCCTGAAGGGATAGCGGCAGGACGGCCGCTAAACGCCCGCCGGAAACTAGATGAGACGCAGCGGCCAGTAGATGGAGTTTAGCCCGGTTGTCAGCAAAAGGTGGGTTCATCACCACGCAGTCGAATTTCTGATTCGGGTTCGCTGCTGACCATGCCAGAAAATCGGCCTCCGTTGTATCGTAACCTTTAGCTCGGGAGACCAGACAATTCAGTGTATCCAGTTCGATGCCGGTAACGTTGACGCTCTTAGGGAAACATTGCAGCAAATCCCCGTGCCCGATGCTTGGCTCTAGCAGCCGCTCCCCCTCCCCGGTCGCAATAATGGATGCGACGTATTCACTGAGTCGCAGCGATGAAGGGTAAAACTGGTGGGATACAATATCGGGCATGGCACCCATATGACCGATGAAGCGCATCACTTCGGTCGGGTCATAATCAAATGTCACATGGTAGCTAGTAATCCGGGCACCGAGGAAACGCAGAACCTCCGCGTTCACCTGCCGCGTTTTATCAGCGAACTCACCGGCATAACCGAGCGATGTCCAGCTGGACCATTCCTTTTCATTCCGAGTGAATTCCAGCTCTGCGAGCTGCATCCGTGAATGAAAATCGATGCAGCGTTTCAGTGCCGGGAACTCCTGCAACGTGGCTTTGTAATGGGCTAAGCGTTCAGTAGGCAGCGCCAGAGGGACAATGGCAGCAAGAATGTTGTTAAGCCGTTCTGCAATATCAGGATGTACATCAATGTGCATCGAACCATTCTTGTAAACCCGAAAACGAATACTGTTGCCATCCAGGCTGATCCAATTTCTGAACCCAGCATGACCAACCATATTCTCTACCATTTTTTTCGTGTCATAGACCGGTTTAACTGTTTCTCCCCGGAAATAAGAACAGATCACCCGCAGTTCCGACAGTGGCATGAGTCCTGATTCTTTGAATTCAACTTTAAGTTTTACCCACTTGTCTTTCACCCCTTCACAGACGCCGACGGTGATCATGCGGGTTGAGAAACCAAACGCTTTATTGGTTTTGTGGTGACGGCTTAATGATTGAAAAACGGCATAGACGCGCTCTTTAATGAACTGATGCCGGTCATTGAGCAATGTGACAACCGTGGCAACTACTGCGTCGAGTGTAAACTCAGGGATCTCCTGCGGAGGCCGGTGATATCGGTCAGCAGTAAATTGCTTGTCCCATTCGTTCTTTTTTTCGTCAGACATCACGGACAGCACATCGGTAAGGGCCATTACCCGCTTCCAGTACTCAGAACGAAGTGCGTTTTCTGCGTACAAGGCATCTGCTTCTGAAATGAGATGGTTATAGCCCGAGAGGTAGGAATAGAGCTTCTGATTTCCGTATTTCATAAACTGAGTGGACATGGACCTCAGTAAACTAAGCTCTTCGTTATAGGATTCGACCTGGCTGGCAATGATGCCAAGCTCTTCCCGCATTTCGGGCAGAAAGTTATCCTCGTTAACACTGAGGCCAGTTAGAGGCATACAAGCGACCAGAGAGTTCCCTGGGGCGCCCATTTGGGGGAAATCAGATTCAACAGCAGACATAGCACCAGTCCTTTATGTAGGAATTATCTATTACCAGGATAACAACCTCGATCAAAAAGCTAATAGGTTGGGCGACATAAAAATATTGAAAGTTGCGCTGCGGGAGGTAGGACAGACAGATGTCGTTTTAATGAAGAGAAAGCGTGCCGGAGACAGGACAAAAAAAGCCCCTACTTAGTAGGGGCAATGGGCGTGAGCCTGGGTGGCTCGTTCTTGAATATCGTACTTCTAATTATGTGCTACTCATATGTTGAAATGCATAATTCAGGCCTGTGCTGGTGGTGCTTCAGATTGTGGTTCTCCGCCAGTATTTGTGTTTTTCGCGGATTTGTAAGTCACTTTCTCCCCTTTCAATCGAGCTTGCCGATTTTCGACCCGGCGAAGCTGCTTGTTTTCTGCTTCAGTGATCTCACTTTGCAGGTTCTTGAGCATCTCCAGCATGCTTCGGTTCAACGTAAAGGAAATTTCTTCATCTTCGCTGGAGTCGGTCACTTCGGGAAGTTGGATATCACCGAGTTTCTGCAACAAACTCGTAGTGATGAGTTTGACCCCTTCTACGGCTTTTGTGGCGAGAACAGGTGGAACACGTGCCGGTTTAAAATCGGAAGGGACAACACGAATACTGCCACGTGGCGTCTTCTTAATCTTGATACCGCTTGAATCAGCTTTCTCAAGCTCGGCGATCATTTTTTCGATACGAGAGATGGCTTCCGTTTCACCGAACTCATCAATAAGGGATAGGACTGCAACATAGGAAATAGCATCGGCATGGATTAATTTTTTGATGTAGACAGAGCATCCGGTCAGACGAATGAGAGCAGCAATGGTTGTACTACTCTTGCCCTCACGTTCGGCAATACGATCAAGCGACCATCCGCCCAGCGCCTGAAGACGTCTGTAGGATTCACCCAGTGCCACTGGAGAAAGAGCCAGACCACGGTTCCCGTCAATTGTCGTCAGTTCGCAGCTGATCTCATCGGCTTTCATCTCGATGCAAAGAATGGTGAGGTCAGTATGTCCTTCTGCCTGAGCCATTAAAGCCGCTTTTAAACGGCAATGGCCCTGGCGAACGTACGGAATACCGTCTTTGATCAGAACGCGTATAGGGTCAACGTAATCACCCCGGATGAATGCACACTTGATGTTATTGAGATGATCTACGACTTCCGGCAGCTGGTAATATGCCTCCCCCATCCCCATCTCACGGGAGTTGAAGCCTGGCGAGATTTGAACCACTGAAGGGTTGATAGCCCAAGCTTTTTGTTCAGTGACTTCATTACAAAGGTCAGGGTTCGCGTCGCGGAACTGCTTCATGCCACTGACGAATCGGCCGGAACCTGTCACTGTTGAAAATGACACGAGGGGTGATTTAAAGACCCGTGAGTTAGTTTGCTGGGAATCAGTCATCAGATCACTCATAGATACTCCGTTGTATTCTTTTTTGCCATACCTTTCATCTGTGCGTGAATACTATCGGAAAAAAAAATCTCACTTTTTCGTTAAAAAGGTACTTTTGGGGTTTATTCCGAATTTCGCGAAGCAAAACGTTCTGATGCTCAGACCTAAAAGATTAAATAAACAATTAAAAACAAATGTTTATGCGAGCTAAGAAGGTAGTTAACTTTTTTGCCAAAAAGTGAAAAAAAATAAAAAAATGTGTCGGAATGAAAATTTCTTTCACAACACCCGCGATTTTCCCTGCTTAAACCTTGTTGGTTGTAATCCGGCTTTCGGTACCATAAGGGTGACATACCGATAATGCTTAAAGGAGAATACGCGTTGCGAAAACATACACCAATCATCAAATGGGCGGGGGGTAAAACCAAACTGATGCCATTCATCAGTCAGCATTTCCCACATGATCAGAGCCGCCGGTGGGTCGAACCATTTATCGGCGGGGGCGCTGTGTTCCTTAACATGTTTGCCACCGATGCACTCTTGGCAGACAGTAATCCGGATCTAATCAATCTGTACCGCAACATCCAGCGGAATAAATCGGCATTCATCAGAGAAGTGAATCTTCTGGCGGAAAGGGAATTTGATAAAGAGGATTACTTAAAGCTGAGGAACACGTTTAACAGCACCAGTTTGGATGATGCCCCGCTGCAACGAGCAGTCCTTTTCTACGCAATGAACCGACTCGGATATAACGGCCTGTGTCGTTACAATCTGAAACGTAAGTACTCAGTTCCGTGGGGGAATCGATCCAAGTTAACTCTGGACCCCCAGAAAGTCGATTATCTCTCATTCAGACTTTCTGGCGTTGAGCTGACAACCGCAGATTTTGGTCTGACGTTGGAGAGTGCTGGTGGTTGTGACCAAATTTATTGCGATCCGCCTTATGATAAAATCAGCAAAACCAGCTTTGTCAGTTATGACGGCATACCGTTCAATAAGAGCGCACATGTTAAACTGGCGGATATGCTGGTGGCAGCTCATCGTAAAGGGGCTTCAGTGGCCATATCCAACAGCTTGACTCCCTTTACGCTGGAGCTCTATGAAGAACGCGGTTTTGAAATTCATACTCTCAATGCTTACCGTTCTGTCGGCAGTCAATCAAAATCGCGAAAAAAGGAAAAAGAGATCCTGGCTGTCCTTCGTTAAGTGACAGTCAGTGGTTAGTCGATCGGGCTTATCCATTCCTCAAAGCTCAAAACTTCGGAATGGTCCCGACTGGCATAAGGAATAAACTGAAGCTCTTCGATGGACCGCTCCCCTCTCTTACCTTCACAAATAAACGATATAAGCCCCAGATCTGCAAGTTGGGTAAGAACATGCATGATTCGTACGTTCACCGTCTGCAACTGAAGAGCGTTAGCAATATCGGTAATTTTATGGGAATGGCGCCGAGACTTTCGCAAATATTCAAAAATGACAAGTTGGGTATTACGTCTCTTCAATAACTTCTCGGTCATAAATTCCTGAATTAACCCCCCAAGTAACACCAAGATCGGCCGCAGCACACCAGGGAACATCAAAGTATAAGACTGTGATGTTTTGATCAGTGTAAAGGACGTCAGAAAGCTAAAGTTCAGGCGCTTCTTTGAATACGGGATATATACGGCCAATGTAGTCGACAAGTGAGTAAGTAATTCTTCCAGATGATCCAATGTGATCATTGCTGTTTTATCGGTATTACGCAGACCGTGATAATCAATAAATGCCACTCTGGCACGACTCAGCCATTCATGTATGTTAATGGATACAGTGAACGGAGCATTTTCATCGACAACGTTGGCGGCATGATCAGCGAGCTGGTTGTGGATTAGCATAGACAGCTGGTAAAACGGAAACCGGCAGGATGGATGACACTGTAGTCCCGTTAGGGTAAGTTTTGTAGTACTCGAGCCATTTAGCGGAAAAGTAACTTTCCGGGATATAATTTTTGCTGACGCTCTTGCTGACTTGCAGATGAACCCAAGTCCAAGATCATTTTGCATACATCACTCCGTTTTAACAAAATCGCCTTAACCTGAATGTTAAGGAGAATAAAATTAAATATATAATTAATAAGATTATCATTTTTAATTTAAAAGATTAGTTAATAACGGGTGTTGAATTTAAAGAAATAGGCATATTTTTCAGAGTTTAAAACCGGGTAAAAACCCGATGCGTGAGCAACAAATTTGACGTGAGTGAGTCGGCACGACAGTGCAGAAAGCCTGTGGCTAATGAATAAACACCCTGTATTTGGGAGTTCTGTTCACTACGCACTAGGCTTTGTGGTTAATTTAAACACCGTCAGTAATGCGTAGGGCACAGAGTCAAAATAGTGGATCTTTCTCACCCTTCCGGAAAGATGATAGCTATGCCCCAATAAAACATGATCCTGCACATTACCTGTTAATGCGAATCCATCATTCTGCTTTTTGCCTGTAAAAGTAAAAAAGTAGCTGTGGGAGCCTTTTGAAAAAGCAGCTCGCACTTCTGTAAAAATGATATCAATACTCACTACATCACCAATGCTGAAAGAATGCTCAACAGGTACATCAGCGTTTTCTGGCAAATCTTTAGAAACGGGTTGGTAAGTTGAGTAGAAAGATTCTAACTGACGAACTGTTAAAAAGAGATTGTTGTTTAACTGCTGTGAAATGCTTACTGCAAACTTAGAATTATCGGCTTGTAACAATGCCAGGTGCCCGCTGTGCCTACGTTTCCAAGCGTCTAGATCGGGATTGCAGCGAAATTCCGGGATAGTTTCAAGAAATTCGATGCCCTCTTTCAGTACCAGTTTTTCCTCTGTGGCCGGTGACGTTTTGCTTCCATTACATGTCACGCAGACGGCGTTTGCGATTTCTCCTGTCCCTCCGCAGGCAAAGCATTCACGTGTGATCATGGCATAATAGTGCCCATCGTTACCGTGGAAAGGCTTTACGACCGCTGGCAATAAATAACCATCGTGAGTAAAAAAAATTGAATGTTTCATTTTTTAAGGTTCTCCAGACGTCCCTCCACGATAAGTAAAGCGTCAGTCACTTTCTGTACATACTGATCATGTCCTTCTTCAAAATGATCAAAGCGCTTACCAGCGTTGATCTCAACAATGTTACGGTCGAGCGAGGCTTTCGCAATAAGTAAATCGTTAAAAGTATTAATGACGGTAAAATGTACAATCTTGTCCATAAATTATCCTCAGCTATCTACTCATTTGTCAAAAGGTCACGAATTTCGTTCAGTTCTGTAACCTTAGATTTTGGAATGATGATTGCAGTATTTTCATCATTTAGAAGACTTAATACAAGTTGAAGTTTTGCTTCATCTAAAGTGATCTTTACACTTTCATTTGTTTTTGTGATTAAAGTGTTACTGACGTTCATAAATAAATTAGAATGCTGTCCGTCTAAAATTAATTCTGTCAGTTTATTATTGTCTGACATTGTTGACCCTACATTATCAATCAAACCAATAAATTCATTTTTTAACCGTTCAGTTTTTTTATGTGAAAGACGTTTAATACCTAACGAACTGCGAGTGATAGACTTTGTTTTAATGTCTTTAGGGTTAATATGTACAGGAGGTTTTTCCTGTTCTTCGAGTGGCTCACTGTTTGTTGCTGTTTCAACGGTTGTTGGTTTCGATAAATCAAGTACGCCAGAAGATGGCACTAAAAAAGAACAGGACTCCAAGTGTGCAAGGACTTTTGCATGATCATTGGAATACTTCAACATGATTTCAATCGCGAGTGTTTTTTTAATAAGGTTTAGGCTGATTAAACGTTGCAGTTCTAAAGGCATATCAAGGATTTTAAGCTGATTGCGAATCGCTGTGCCAGACCGCTGATAGCGCATAGCAAGGGATTCAACGGTAGAGCCAAGCTTCAGGGTCTCTGCGAGTGCGTAAGCTAGTGCAACGGGATTGAGACTGTTATTCCTGTTCCCATCAAGGTTCTCTAGGTATTCTTCGATTTTATCCTTGTAGTGCATAAGTACGACTGAAAAGAGCTGGATGTCAGCTCCTTCCGCGAGAGCAAGCAATAATGCTCTGTAACGACAATGCCCTTGCCGGACAACGTACTTGGAGTCCTTCTTTACTACCTTAATTAAATCAACACGTCGCCCCTCTTTATAGGCTTGCTTGAGAGAAATAATTGCCGATTTTACTGGCTCCTGTTCGTAACAAAGATCACCGATTACCGCTTCCCGTGGATTAAATCCAGGCTCGATAATAAGATCTTTTGGGCTGATTTCAATAATCTGATAGTCGCAATGATTCATATAAGCACCTTTTTTTATTACATGATACATTAATGCTCTCAGATTCAAACAACTCTGAAGGCATAAAAAACAAAATTTCTTTTAGTGGTTAGGTATCTTACTAATTCAAAAATAGGCTGTTTTAAAAATTAAATTAAAAAGAAAATCTGAATAGTTTGAATTTATCTTTCTTAATAACTTCATGCTAACTGATATTTTTCCCGGCTGCATTCTATACAGGGTTTGTATCCAATCCTAAATTTGTAGGGCCAGAGCTCTTTCTCAGAGGGAATTTATCCCCGTTTTCCACAAGATAGATCAATTCTTTAGATCAATAGAGATCAATAGAGAACAATAAAGATCACGACCATTGTAACGTGATGATTTTTAAAAGAAATAGCAATGATCCGGCATTCAGGTGCATGCGAAAAGCATTTGATCGAATAAGAAAAGCATTTACTTGAATTGAAAAGGCATTTAGTTTAATGCGTGAAAAGCATTTGGACGAATAATCTATTCACAGCTAAATGTAGAAAGGGAAAAACATGGTGGGTAAGTTTAAATGAGTGATAACAATGAGTTAGCACATCCGTTTGATGTGACCAACACGGATACAGGGAGGACTTATCAACTGAGTCCAAACTCTTCGAAATCGGTCCAACCCATTGCTTTACTGCGCTTAAGTGTTTTTACCCCGGTGGGAACTAAAGAGAAGCGATTCAGAAATTTTGAGGTTGATGCTTCTGATGAGTTGTCGAGCATGGAACTGGCCCGGTCAGAAGGATACGATGACATCCGGATCACTGGCCTTAAGCTTTCGATGTCCACGGACTTCAAGTGTTGGCTTGGGTGCATTATGGCGTTCAGTAAATATGGATTCGCCTCCGAGAAAATAACATTGTCGTTCAATGAGTTTGCAAAAATGTGTGGTATCAGTTCTACAAATATCAACAAGCGAACCCGTTCACGATTTCAGGAAGCGCTGGCAAACCTCGCGTCCGTTGTTATTTCTTTCCGTGATTCTAAAACTGAACGCTTCACTGTCACACACCTTGTGCAGAAAGCTATGATTGACCCTAAGAAGGACACAGTAGAGCTCGTGGGTGATCCCTCGATGTGGGAGCTTTACCGGTATGATCATAAAACCCTATTAAGCTTACAGGTACTGTCGGTTCTCGCCAAAAAAGAAGCTGCACAGAGCCTGTACATCTATTTTGAGGCAATGCCTGCCGGAACGTTATTCGTTAACATGAAGCGTTTGCGTGAGCGGCTTCTTTTGACGACTCCAGTACGTACTCAAAACCAGATCATCAGAAAGGCTATGTTGGAGTTAAAATCAATAGGATACCTTGAATATCAAGAGGTTAAGAAAGGTAGAGATATTCAGTTCCAGATTTTTAAGAGAAGTCCAAAGCTTGCTCTGGCAAAACAAAGCTGATCCTCTGGTTCAGTTCGCAGAAAAGTAACTTTGGATGTAATGAGGCGTACGGGCATTCATCCAAATGCTTTTTTGGACGCCTCTGCTGATATGAATACCCTTCCCTGCTTCCCTGCTTCCCTGCTTCCTTTCTTACTTTTGCTTAAGCACCCTGGGAATTTTGAGCATTCGATCGAATGCTTTATTTAACTAATTTTCACTGAGTTAGATAACGAATACTAAGCAATTGATTTTGAATGATTTAATCAGAAGTCATTCATCCAGATGCCTTTAGATAAAACTACCCATCAACGTTTGTGCATAGTGGCTATACGTGAAAAATCCCTGTCCTTCTCATGTCACACTGAGATTTGCACAGAAAATTAAAGCCTGTAATTGTCTGGGACATGATTAGAACAGAGGCGTTTTGATAAATATCCAGTTCAAAACAGAGGTCCCATAAGTAAACATAACCTCATGAAAATAAAAGCAAATCGTTTAAAAATCCCATAGTGGTGGTGAAAAGCATTTGCTTCAATGGGGGGAGAAAAGTGACCTTTGTGAAAAGCACTTGCTTCAATGGCGACAGAAAAGTGCCTTTTGTATAAAAGCATTTGCTTGAATGAGTTTGTGTAAGGTGCCTACGTTGGAAACCCCTGGCATGAATGAGGCGGGAAGATGCCTTTAGCTGAAAAGCATTTGCATGAATGGGACAGTAAAAAGGTGCCTTTAGCTGAAAGCATTTGCATGAATGGGGCCGCAAACGGTGGCATTGGTCGAAAAGCATTTGCATGAATGGTGCAGCAAACGGGGCATTGGTCGAAAAGCATTTGCATGAATGGGATAGTAAAAGGTGCTTTTGGTTGACAGGCATTTGCATGAATGGCGCCGTAACGGTGTCTTTGACCGGAAAGCATTTGGATGAATCGACCTGAAAAGGTGCCTTTGGACTGAAAGTACCTCTCTTAATGGGATTCGATAGCTGAATTTCACTAAAAAGCATTTACATGAATGGAATAGTAAAAGTTGCCCTTGGTCGAAAAGCAACTGCATGAATGAGCCCGGAAAAGGTTCCTTTGGTCGAAAAGCATTTGCATGAATGGGTTTCGGATATGTGTCTTTGCTACAAAGGCATTTGCATGAATGAGGCTGGAAAAGGCGCATTGTTTGAAAAGCATTTGCATGAATGGGGCGACACACAGGATGTGGCTGAAAAGCACTTGTATCAATGGGAAAAGTGACTTTTTTAGAATGACATCCTTACACAGAGCTTTCTCAAATATCGGACTGGATGGTTATCACAAAAATGGTGAAGAGATAGACGATGAACTTCTTCCCTATAAAGAAAAAATAACCTGCCTCACCTTCTTCAATCCGATATACACACGGTATTCACATGTGACATTCATAGGCTAAAAAAACACCAGGCGCAATTAAGGGAAAAAAAGGGTGGTTAACAGAAAAATGAAAGAAAAATAAAAAGTATTATGCAAATGCGTTTACGTGAACTCAAATCAACACGGAGTAATTATGGAACTGACATTGAATACTAACGTTGAAAGAGAACAAACTAACGCTTTTGCATTTCTGAAGTCTAAACATGCAAAAGTGCCTTTGTTTATTCTCCTGTTTTTAGCAAGTTGCGGTTTAGCGTACGCGGGTTCCGACGACGGAGCCTTCGGCGATATCTGGGCCTACATGAGCGAAGCATTAACTGGTGCGCCGGGTAAAATCATCGCTTGCGGCATGTTGTTCTCCGTAGCTTATTTCGGCGTTGTAAAACCTAACCTTGGTTTGGCGCTGGTTTCAGCATTAATGATGCTGATTATGGCAAACGGTGAAAAAATTATCAGCACGTTCCTGGATGCTGGTATCCCGCTGTGATTTGTTAGAACAATAACGATGAGGGGGATATTCCCCCTCTCTGGAGTTTTTATGACAAGTCAGTACGAGGTACCTCCACATACCTATCGTTTCCCTTACAGAATTAATATGCCTTTGTTGATTCTATTCTGGGATGCAAAGCAATTGGGTATAACATTCGTGACTATCGCGAGTGGTAATATTTTTGATTTCTTTATAACTTCTGTAGTTGTTGCGGTTGTGTTTTGGTTTGCATATAAAAAAGCAGCTGAAGAAGGAGTTAGAGGAAAACTCAAACACAAACTGTGGTGGTTCGGCTTGTTTCCAGGGAAATCAGTGTTTAGTAGTCGTTACTTTACCGATCCATTTATCAGAAACCTCTATTCTTGATGGAGCTAAGAATGAAACTTCTCAGCAAGCTTAAAATTCCATTCATTAAAAGTGCCAGTAATGGCGATTTTGATAAAAAGGACGAGACTTCGCAAAATGGAGGCGAAGACTCAAAAGGACGCTTTCGGGATTCTAAAGCTCGCTTTAGTAAAGAGATTGAAGCTTCTGAAATTGGAATTACTTATAGTGCATTGATTAAACGTGACGAAAAACTCTTACGTGTGAATTCAATTGCTATATTAGTCATCGCAGTTTTAGTGGTAAAAAATCAATTTCTTACCGATCCTGTGACTATTGTGCTTCCGCCTAATATGACGGAAGAAGTTAAAGTTGTGGGAAATAAAGCCTCAGAGTCATATAAAACTCAATGGGCCTTATTCTTCAGTACTTTAATTGGGAACATAAACCCAACAAACATAGGCTTTGTAACAACAACCATATTGGATGCGCTTTCTCCGGATTTACAGGCGAAAACCCGTGAGTCATTACAGCAGCAGACCAATATTATGCAAGCTCGTGGTGTTGAACAGTCATTTAAACCGATCGATATGTATTATGACACCAAAAATGACATGGTCTATGTCTGGGGAACGAAATCAACGCGTTTGATTAATGTTCCGGACAAAACAGAATCATCAAAATGGACGTTTGAATGGGTGCTGGGTATGAAAAACGGACGACCACGCATAGCCTATGTAAATCAGTATTCTGGTACACCAAATATTAAGAAAATTACAATCAACGGCAAAGAACAACTGGCAACACTCGATAATCCCCCGCCGTCTACAGGTAACTAATTATGACTTCTAAAAAGGGCTTTCGCTGTCACGCGATTACAGCAATGATCTTGCTGGCAACTTCGAATGTAGTCTTTGCTGAAGACTATCAGTTACCGGCGACAGTAAATAACCCGGTTGTTATGCCTGTCGGGGCAGATGAATTTCAGAATGGTGTGAAAAATGCGATTATTAAAGAATCTGGCACCGGCCCCGCGCCTGAGACGTCACAAGCAACAAAACCGACCACTGAACTACCAAGTCTTTCACCTGCAAGTAGTGCCTCCCCAGCTGTCAATGAGATAACTGGCGCATTGTCAAAAAACCCTACGCTTGTCGGTTATCAGCAACAGGTTAAATCCGGAAATTTTGATAGTTACGGAAGACCGGCAGGGAAAGAGCCTCAACAAAATGCACAAAGCACCGGGGCCCCTTCAAAAGCAGATGAGTTATATGTAGAAGCTCGTAATCGCTACAAAGAAGTGCAGCGAGTAAACGTCCCACCGGGTGGGAATATTGTACTGCCAGTTTCACGGGGTCTGCAAAACAGAATTTCAACTTCATTTAAAAACGCATCTGTAAGTACTTCAACGCCAGGTGATGAAGCCAGTATTTTCGTTAACGGCGGCGATGTATTTATTTCAACAAACACGGATAAGCCAATTGGAATAATGCTTTCAGAAGATTCAGTGCCTGAATCGACTTATAACCTGACACTGGTTCCACTGGATGTTCCTGGTGCAATGATTTCGGTCACAACTTCTTTGAGCCCGACAATGCAGGCGAAACGTGAGACATCTTTGGATAAACATAATTATGATGAGATGCTGGCACGATCCCAGTCAGAAGAGTTGGCACCATCTGACCCTCGTCAGGATGACCATAAACAGCGGATCATTGATTTACTGACTCCGGTTGCGCTAGGTGAGGTTCCTTCTGGTTTTAGTTTACAAGAAGACCGCTTGTCACGTATACCGAGCTCAGAGCAGTCCCCGTGTAATTTCAATATGTATTCAAAGTTAGGGCAAAGACTTGTGGGATCTAGGGAATTGATAGATGTCATTCTTGTTAAAAATGACAAGCCTTACGGACAAGTTGTCGCTGATCAGCAATGTATAACTGAAGGAGTAATTGCAAGTGCTTTGTTCGATAAAGCATTTCTTCAGCCTGGAGAGGAAACCGAGCTTTACATTGTGCGGGATAAATTATTTAAAGAGCGCCAGACTCGTGTAACCACACGACCAAGCCTGATTAAAAGATAAAATGAGAAAAGCTACTTTTCTTACAGGGGTCTCATTTGGACTAGTCGTTTTTTTGGGTACCAGTTATTACTACCAAACTGAGTACATTCCAAAAGGAACAGTGAATATAGTTCCCGATGACCACCGACCGGGTGAGACAGTTGACGATGCGTTTGAAGAACATACGATAATTATAAGCGACCCTACCCTTGCGCAAAAATTCGTTGGAAGCTCAACCGAGTTTGAAAGTCGGCGCGGAGTTAAGGAAATTAAAGAAGTTGGTTCGCTTAATAATGGTAAGGATTTTGCCCCTGTTGAATCCGATAATTCAGGATTGAATTTTAAAGATAAATGGCCCAGGGCGGGTGAACCTTATATCGTGCCTCAGATGACAGAAAACGAACGAAATTTGAAAGTTAAGCGCTTCCAGCAACCAAAGAGTGGAGTTAATAATGGACATTAAAAATGCCTGGGAAAATAAAACTGTCAGAATCTCAGTAATTGGTGCTGCGTTGATTGTATTGATTATCGTTATTAGTCAATCAATTTTTTCCACTCCGGTTAAAAAAGAGAAGAAAACCCAGAAAAAAGATATGCAAACTGGGTTCCTGATTGATGATTCACAAATGACTAAGCTGAGTAACGAGGAAAGCCAGAAGACTTATAACGAAATGGTCAGGCAGAACCGCATTGATCAGAATGCGGCAAAGGCAGATCGTGATAAAGCTGAAAAGGCCCAGCAAGAAAGCAAAGTACAGATTGCCAACCTTGCTTCACAAGTCCAGCAGCTCTCGACGCAGTTGACTGACATGCAGACCTCACGAAACGGTAATCGTAATCTCGACGCAGGTGGGTCACGCAAAAACGTCAATGAGCAGGCCCCAGCAACGCCATACCAGCTAAATCCAAATGCTGCGGTGAATGGGGCTAGTTCCGGATACGCTCCGATCACACCGACCCGAAATAGCCCAATGCGGACTATCACGCAGAGTTCAATTAAGACAAATGGTTCTGATGGTGTCATTCAGGTTATGCCGATATCCGAAAGCCGGATAAGAGAGGGGCGTGAGGTCGTTGCTGGCGGTGACAAAGCCCCGACACGAACTATTCGCGGCGACGGGACCGCTCCTGTAGACAGTAAAGCTCGGCATGCGGCACGTAAAGACGAAATGTTTCTCCCAGCGACGTCAATTATCACAGGGGTGCTAATTAATGGTCTGGAAGCCCCAACGAGTCTGTCGTCTAAAGCTGAACCCATGCCAGTCACTATGCGTATTAAAAAAGACATCATCATGCCAAACAATTTCACGATGGATTTGCGGGATTGTAATTTGTTGGGTTCAGCTGTGGGTGATCTGGCGTCACAGCGAGCATACATTCGGGCAACATCAATATCTTGTGTGAACTCGAAAGGAAAAGCTTTCGACGTCAAACTGGAAGCATACGCAGTTAGTGAAAATGACGGGAAAAATGGTATTCGTGGAAATCTGATAAGTAGAAATGGAAATGCGATCGCAGGTTCTGCTTTTGCAGGAGGCCTGTCAGCACTGGCTGGTAGTCTGAGCCCATCTAAGGTGTCTTCGTTAAATATCGATCCTAACTCAACGGCTGAATACCAATCGCCGAACATCGGGGCATTAGGAGCGTTGGCCGGAGCCGGAGCAGCTCAGGGCGGTCTAAACCGTCTTGTGGACTACTACACATCAATTGCTGAGCAGCAGTGGCCAATAGTCGAAGTTAGCCCAGGGCGCCCAATTACGTTTATCGTTCAATCAGGCGCAACAATACCTACAAACCTGACGAGTCGCTGAGGTTAATTATGGAAAATAACATTGAACCAGGAACAAAAAGTGATTCTGCTGAAAACGTGAAGCTTGAGGCGGCTAAACCTGTTGGGGGTATACGTACAACCAAAAAAGTAACTTTGGAAATAGATATCGAGAAAACCCTCAAGTATTTGATGCTAGCTGGCCTAGCTGTGCTTTTCGTGATCTATGGATACAAGGGGGCGAGTTTTGTTTATGAAAGCGTCAAAGCAATGTCGAATCCGTCCTACCAAATTGCAGTACTTGATATGCAAACTTTAAGGAAAGAATTTAATAAGCAGAATCCTGAGCCGGATTTGGTACAGTCTAAAAACAACTTTGAAAATTACTTTAAAGCATTAATGAAAGTTTACCGTTCTCGTGGCTATTTGGTTATTGATGCATCATTAGCAGTAACAATTCCAGATAATGTTCAAATAGTCTCTTATATCGACCTTGGTGGAAGTTTTGGTGAGGTACAATCTCTACAAGGCGAAACAAAAGAAAGTGAGATACGATAATTGAAAAAGTTACTTTTATCTCTGCTGGTCTCTATGATCACAGTGTGTCCACCCCTTACAAATGCTGCTGAAAATGTATTAAACAACACTGATGCAGCTGCATTAATGGAAAAAGCAAAAGAAGGTGGAGTGTCCACGAAACCTTTAGAGGGCGTACTGGCGAAAATGCAAAGCTATAAGCCTAAAGATGTTATTTACATCCCGACTGGAGGTCTTTATCTGTTCCAGGATGAACGTTCGCAGTTGATGGCTGTGACCACTGATGGACGTTATACAATAACGGGTGGTAGCGTCATGGACATTCTTCAGAGAAAGTCAGTCTTATCCGTAGAAGATGTACGAAAATCCTACTTTATTAATTTAGACGACGCCCCCTTTCCTCTTGATACTGTGGCATTGATCCCTTTAGGAAACCCAAAACTAAAAAGACAAGCCGCTATTTTTATCACGCTTGATTGTGATGGTTGCCAAGATTTAATAAAAAAATTCTATGACGAAAGAGAAAAATACCGGGTTGACATCATTTTAATCCCCTCCCCCGGTGAGCCAAAGCAAGAATTACGTCAACTATGGTGCAGTAAAGAAAAAGGCAAAGTGAATGACCTTGATATCTTGCGTTGGCTTATGGGAAATAAGACCGATATAGAACAAAGGCTCCTGACAAAAAAAGAGGCAGAAACATGTCCGGCTGAGCCATTGGTAGGATCTCTGATGCTGGCAGGTATTTATAAATTACAGGGCGTACCTTCAGTTGTGAGACAAGACGGACTTGCCGGTAATGGCATACCGAAAGATTTTGATTCATGGTTAAAACAAAGTGTCGAACCCTTACTCAAAAACCCATTTGCTACTAATTAAGGTAATGAAATGAACATTAAAAAAGTTATTTTCAGCGCTCTGGTTGTTGGTTCATCTTCATACCTAGCGGGTTGTACTATCGGCAGCTCAGAATCAGAATGTCCGGGAATTGAAAAAGGGGTCGTTTGTAAAGGCCCTCGTGAAGTTATGGAACTAACGAATAACCGTGATGATCTTTCCGGCCTTGCGGAGGAAGAAGCTAATTCGGGAAAGGAGAAATCGGCTGTCAATGACAGCCAGTACCCTGCCCAAATTTCGCCGCCTGGCGCTGTGCAATACCCTAAGTCTGCCGTCTTGGTAAATAAGCCTGTGACATACAAGACGACGCAAATTAAACCTGCTGGCCAAGTCCCCGTTATGTACGATGAGACATTAAAAATGGGCGCGCCAACATCAACAATCGGGCCACGGCCGATAAGCGGCGTTCCAGTTAATTCTAATGTAAGGATGACAACGAGCTACAGCTCAACAGGTGCATCCGGTAACCCTTTTATCCATCCGACTGCTGATGTCATGAAGCAAACAACACAGGTTGTATCTCCGGCACCTGTACCGCGCTACGTTGCGCCAAATTCCGATATCAGTGCTAGTAAAGACCTTTACTCCGTTAATAATGGACAGCCTGTAAACCCTACGCTCAGCTCTGGCCAGATCCAGCAATACCGTACACAAGGGTATAAACAGGCTGTGGTAGCTCCAGAACCGCTTGCTGTACTTCAGCAAGGCCGCGTCATGAGAATCACCTTTGCACCATACACGGACGATAATGACGCTTTAAACCTGCCTGGCTTTGTCTATGTGAATGTCAAACCCCAAACTTGGATTGCGGGTAAAAATTCGACATCAAATCCGGCGCGAATAGTTCCTTTGCAAGTTCAGGATGCCGCTCGTGAAAATATGCAACAGCAACAGCGAGCAACGAAAGCAGTTTCGTCTAACGGTATTATCAGACAACTCTGAGGTCGCGAATGAAATCTGCTAACATCTATAATAAAGAATTAAGTCGCCACCAGTTTGGTGGGTTTATTCCTGTATACGACCAGATTCCTGGCACGAATTATTTTCTAATAGACGGTAATCGGCTTGGGTTTATGTTTATTTGTAACCCCTCACCTGGTGTTTTTGATAATCAGCAGGATGTGTTAGCTGAATTATTTAAAATGGATTTTCCTACTGACACTATCTGTCAGACCTCATTAACAGCACTGCCGGACCTGACCTTGCATTTAAGTGCCTGGTCGGCAGTTCGTGGTGGTCGAATGGAAGGACATGATAAGCTTAAGGGGGACTTACTCACGGCCTACCAGCTGGATTATTATGATAGAAGTCTAAATGAACCCTTAAAACCGGATCATGATAAATTAATGCTTCGTGACTTTCAGATCTGGATGTCATTTTCTATTCCGTTGAAATCTGCGCTTCCTACTGAAATTGAAATTAATCGCATCGATGCACTGTACTCTGACCTAATCAGTAAGTTGAACACACTGGGCCTTTTTCCACATAAAGTTAGCGCCGAAAACTGGCTTTATTGCATGGATAAATTAATGCATCCGGGAAAAACATCACGTTGGGCTGAAGGTCATGTTGAAGTCAACACTATGAGGCGTCTTAACGAACAGCTAAATGTTCCGGGGCGAAAATATACAGTAACTGAAAATAATTTTTCATCTACAACGCAGAGTACTGATGTTTCTGAACATCGTTATTTCAAACAATTATCTGTGGTCAAGTTCCCAGAACATGTAAATTTTGGAAGCATGTATGAACTTGTAGTGAATTGGATGAATGGGCGTAAAACTATATTTAGCCCATTTATGATAACTCAAACAGTCCATTTCGCCGATCCCTTAAAATTAGCTAGAGATAACGTCAGATATAAGGCAATTACTAACAAACAAGCTAGTATCCCAACCGTCTTAACGTTTTGTCCAAGACTGAAGGACATGGATAATGATTACATGGCGGTAACACGTGAACTGGAAGATGGGGCCCGTCTTTTACACAGTTATCTGACATTTACCGTCATGGGGAATTCAGCATTAGATGTCCAGTCTGCCGCAGACCAGTTAAAATCATTTTATCTGGAAAGTCGCGTTAAAGTGGCTGATGATTCATACATCATCTTTCCATCTTTTGTCTCTTGCCTTCCAATGTGTAATGACCCCAAGACGATACTAGATCTGGACCGTTTTGAGGTAGTCAGTAATACTGGTGCAGCGCATATGACCCCTCTATTCGGCCCATGGAAAGGTAATACTGACAGACCTGTACTTAACCTCGTCTCACGAGAGGGCCAGCTGTTGGGGCTTGATATCTTCAAGACTTCTGCCAGCTATAATATGGTTGTTGGGGCGACTTCTGGTGCAGGCAAATCGTTCTGGGTTGCATACATCATTAATAACTATCTTGGTGCAGGGCCGCGTTCTAATAATCTGATCCATTATCGTGATACTTTTGAAGGTTTCAAAAACAATGCTTATGATGCATTTGACCCTGATGGAGCCCAGATTTTTGTAGTTGACGTTGGTCGCTCGTATCAGGGTATTTCGGAGCAATATACAAATAGTCAGTTTATAGATTTTGGTAAAAAGCCTGATTTTACTCTGAATCCGTTCGCATTTTTGACCGATGTCACTGTTGCAGACCGAGTTTTTGATGAAGCGCCTGTTTTCAATGACGACTCAAATAATAACGATGAAGAAAAGGATAAAGTTGCACAGACCATTATGGTCCTGAATCAGTTAAAAATAATGGCATCTGAAAAAGGAAATATTGACGACTTTCAACAATCGGTCATGCTTCAACTGATTGGTGATGAATATAACGAATCACGTAAAGTCGGAAGTACAGGCTCTATTACAGGATTTGCACGCCGCTGTTCTGCCCATGAAGATAAGCGTATTAAAGATATCGGTGAGCAATTAGGGCAATGGTGTGAAGGAGGCATTTACGGAAATCGATTTACCGAAAAGCTCCCGCCAATAAACTTCGGTAGTCGGTTTATAGTTCTTGAGCTTGAAGAGTTGAAGGGTACCCCTCACCTCCAGACAGTCGTGCTCATGTCGATCATTCAAGCTGCTCAGCATGCAATGTTTATCAAAAAGGACGGTCGCCGCCGGTTGTTCATCCTTGATGAGGCATGGGAGTATATTCGCCCGGATAATGCTTCAGGCTCCAGTAATCAGTCAAATCAGTTTTTCTCATCTTTCCTTGAAGCTGCCTGGCGCCGATTCAGGAAAACGAACTGTGCTGGTATTTGTATTACCCAGTCCTTTGAAGATTACTTCACCTCCTCGGTAGGTCGAGCCCTGACGGCCAACTCGCCGTGGAAGATCATCATGAAGCAGGAAAAGGAGAGCATAGAAGCCATGAAGGCTAATAACTACTTCTCCACGACTGATGCTGAATATGAGCGTATGAAAAACATACGAACGATAAAGCGTGCATTTTCTGAGATGCTCGTCCGATTCGAGAATTTCCAGGAGATATGTCGCCTCTATGTAGACAGGAAAATGGAGCTTTGTTTTACGACTGACAGTACCGACCGTGGAAAGCTATGGGAAATACAAAGCCGTCTTGATTGCTCTTACGGCGAAGCAATTGAGATACTGTATGAACAGGAAGTTGCTAGCAATGCAGCTGCATAACGTTTAAGTAGTACTGGATACCTCATCTTTACTGGATGAGGTATCCGTACTTTACTCAAATTACAGGTTTTTAACTGTGTTACACTGCCCTCCCCCGCAACAATTGTTCAGGTTCAGAATTTCTGGATCGAATTAACTCCCCTAAATATCCCTAAATTTTATTTGTAGATACTGTTGATTGGCTTCTCTGGGGCTTCTACTTAAGTTGATTGGTGATGTAGCTTTTATACGGCTGATGTTTAATCATGCTCGGCCTGTGCTGAGCTAAATTTCCTGCCTTGGATACGGATGTTGTGGTTGCAAGTGATAACCAAATTTGTCGCGCTACTGTATATTAGATATAAACACTATCTTTATGGTTAGCTAAGCAACCCATAATTTCTTATGTATCGATTTAAAGTTTGGTAAGGCATTGAAAAACAAATAATAACTCATGTCTTGTTGGTTTGTTTAACAAGTTAGAGATAATATTTGTGAGTTGGTGTCTTTTTGTTTTGTTAGTCAATTTTCGTATTTGTGGTTATCTAAACCAACCATAACTATTAAGTTGCAGTTTTGTTTTGAACTAAAATGAAATGCCTTCTATTTAGGTTGGTATAGTCAACCATTTTCAGCTTCAAGTGATTACTAGAATATGGTTAATCGAGATGTTGTAACTGGTTGCTATCTGTAAAACAAGCGTAGTGCCATTTACCAAAAAACCTGAAATTCGCATCTTGAAATTGGGGAAGTTTATTCCTAATAAAACAATTTACTGACGATCCAACCAATTCGCTCCGCCGGGTATGTGCGCCTTAATCTCCAAAATTGGTATATAAACACCTTAAAGTTTATCCCGGGTGTTGAGTAACATTGCTTTGCATAATTTAGCCAAAGGGTTATAGGCTCAGATTCGGCGTGCTTTCTTAGTATTCTGAATGCCATCTTTTGGATCACGAGGTAAGCAGGAAGGATTTAGTTCATTCCTGAATGGCGCCTTAGCCGTCGAAAATTTTGCGGGGGCCTGGCATATTCTACTCTTTTGCCCGGTATTAGAGTCCAGGCTTTAAATTCCAACAAAGTTCTAGCACACCGAAACCTTATTTCGAAAACACTAGAAAAGGTAAAGGAAATTAAATGTTAGTAACATAGAGATAATTAGAACGGCCTACGAGATTTCAGAAGAAGTAATCTGCACAAGTCTCCACAACTTTTGTGAGAACGCCCTCTTATTTTGCTGCGAAGAATTAACATTATTGTCTGGGTTCACGCCGAACCACACGGTACTCTTTCAGTCTGTGCGCTTCAGACCGGACGTCGTCTAACCAGCTTCCCATAAATATGTAGATTTATGTTTGCACCATAAGTCATTACCACTAACGTTAGAGAGGTCCAACCCGCGTTTCATATTTCAACTTTGTACTTTTCAGTTCTTACAACCAAACTTTAATGTTGTTTTGCTTTTATCGTAGGTCATGTATAGATCCCTCCCGGGAACTGATTCATATAACCCCTTAATCGCCAGCTCTAGGCGGGATACTGTCCGGGTGCCGGAACACATTTAACCCCCTTAATCGCCAGCCCAGGGCGGGATGCTGTTCGGGTGCCTGTATATTTAACCCCCTTAATCGCCAGCTCAGGGCGGGATACTGTTCGGGTGCCTGAATATTTAACCCCCTTAATCGCCAGCTCAAGGCGGATACTGTCCAGGTGCCGGAACATTTAACCCCTTTAATCGCCAGCCCAGCGCGGGATACTGTCGGAGCGGCGGTACATTGAACCCTCTTAATCGCCAGCTCAAGGCCGAATTCTGTCCGGGTGCCGGAGCATTCAACCTCCTTAATCGCCAGCCCAGGGCGGGATGCTGTTTGGGTGCGGGAACATTTAACCCCCTTAATCGCCAGCCAAGGGAGGGACGCTGTCCGGGTGTCGGAACATTTAACCCCCTTAATCGCCAGCCAAGGGAGGGACGCTGTCCGGGTGTCGGAACATTTAACCCCCTTAATCGCCAGCCAAGGGAGGGACGCTGTCCGGGTGTCGGAACATTTAACCCCCTTAATCGCCAGCCAAGGGAGGGA